>JAIMAE010000062.1 GCA_023512105.1 Bacillota bacterium
TCGCGCAGTTGGTTGGTGTAGTCCACCAACACGATGGCGTTGTTGGTGACCAGCCCAATTAACATGATCACACCGATCAGCGAGTCGATGTTGAGCGTGCGGTGGGTCAGGAACAGTCCCCAGGCCGCCCCCACGAAGGTGGGCGGCAAGGAGAACATGATCACGAACGGGGTCAGGATCGACTCGAAGAGGCTTGCCATCACCATGTAGACCAGGACCACTGAGAGGATCAGGGCTAAGGCTAGGGATTCCAGGGTCTGAGCCAAGCCAAATCCGCGGGCCGCTCCCGAGGAGACCTGATACCCGGCCGGGATGCGAAGGTGGCTGATGGCGGCGAAGACCGCCTGCTGGGCGCGGCCGGCCGAGGCCCCGAAGACCTCGGCGCTGACGGTAATGGACCGTATCCCGTTGAGGTGGGTGATCACCGGCGGCTGTTGGCTCAAGGAGAGCTGGCCCAACTGCAAGACCGGGATGGCCTGCCCTTGGGAGTTGGTCACCGTCAGCTGATTGAGGTTTTGGATATCCTCGGTAAACGACTGCGGCAGCTGCACCACGATCGGATAGGTCTGATCCCCTTGGTAGAAGGTGGCGGCTTGCTCGCCCTGCATGGCGGTGGAAAGGGCGGTCAGCACCTGGTTGGTGTTGAGCCCATAGGCGGTCAGCGCCTGCGGGTTGAGGGTGAACTGGTATTGCGGCGTTCCGCTGACCAGGCTGTTGCTGACATACTGCAACCCCGGGGTGTGGGCCATCACCGCCGCCACCTGCTCGCTTAAGAGGGTCAGGGTGTTGAGGTCAGGTCCGCTGATCGTCACCTGCACCTGTCCCGCCGCGGGACCGTTGCCGGCCTGCCCCGGGACCACCGAGATCACCGCCCCGGGGACGTTGGCCAGGTAGCGGCCGAACTGATGGCTAAGGGCGAAGAGGGTGGCCGCGTTGGTCTCGGTCAGTTGGGCGGTGACCTGGACGATGTTGGACTGACCGGTGTTGGCGGGTCCAGACCCGCCGGTCTGGGCCGAGACGGCAACCAGTCCCGGCAGGTGCTGGTGCATCAGCTCCACCACCCGGTTGGTGAAGAGCTGGGAGGTGGCCAGGCTGGTGCCGGGAGGCAAGGTGGCGGAGACGGTAATCTCGCCGTTTCCCACCGCCGGCACCAGCTCGAACCCAATCAATGGCACCAACACCACGCTGCCGAAGAACAACACCGCCGCCGTCAGCACCACCCAGCCCCGGTGCCCCAGCGCCCATTCCAACACCCGGCGGTAGCCGCGATTGAGCTCGTGCATGCCCCGGCCAAACCAGTCAAAGGGCGCCCACTTGCGAAACGGGGCGTTGATCCCGGGAATCGCCTCTTCTTGCTCAAACTGCCGCCCCCGCAAAAGCCGCGAGGCCAGCATGGGGGTGAAGGTGACCGCCACGAACAGGGCGGCCACGTGCGAGAAGGAGACGGAGAGCCCGATCGGCATGAAGAACTGACCGGCCAAGCCGGGGGTGAAGACGGCGGGCAGAAAGACGCAGATCTGGGCCAAGGCGGCGGTGTAGACGGCCAGCTGGACCTCTCTCGTGCCCTGGCGGGCGGCTTCCATCGGATCCAGCCCCCGCATGCGGGCCCGAAAGATGCTCTCCAACACCACCACCGAGAAGTCGACCAACGACCCTAGCCCCACCGCCAAGCTGCCCAGGGTCAAGGTGTTGAGGGTAAGGCCCCCTGCCCACAGTAGCAAGAAGGTGCTCAAGAAGGCGATCGGGATGGCCACTGCGATGACCACGGTGGTGCGCACGCTGCGCAGGATCCCCAAGATGACCAGCACCCCGATCAGAAACCCCAGCAGGGTGTGCTCGGCCACGGTGTGGATGGTCTGGATGATGATGTCGGCCTGGTTGTTGATGACCGCCACGTGCACGCCGGCCGGCAGGCTTCGACTAATCCGGTGGAGCGCCTGTTCTACTGCGGCCGCCACCTGCACGGTGTTGGCTCCGCTGGCTTGGATGATGGTCATCTGCACCGAGGGTTGGCCGTTGAATTGGTCCAAGATGGTGGGGGTGGCGTAGCCCATCCCCACGGTGGCGATGTCTCCCAGGGTCACCCCGGTGGCCCCGGGAATGGGGATGGACTCCAATTGCGTGGGGTCGGCCACCTGGCCGGTGACGTAAAGCGGGATCTGCTGGCTGCCCCGGTTGATCTGCCCCACGTTGCCGGCCAAATTGGCCTGCTGCAAGGCCTGGGTGACCTGGGTGATCGAGAGGTGATAGAGGGCCAAGCGATTGGGGTCGACGTTGACGTTGACCTGTTGGTCGAGCCCTCCGGTCAGGTTGACCTGGCCCACCCCGTTGGCCTCTTCCAGCGGCGGCTCGACCAGATTCTCGGCCACTGCAGTCAAGGTTCCGAGCGGCTGCGAGCCGTAGAGGACGACGGTGAGGATGGGGCGGTTGGAGGGGTTGAACTGTTCCACCACTGGGGCTTGCACGCCGTTGGGCAGTCTGCGCTCGACTTGGTTGACCAGGCTGCGCATCTGGTTGACCTCGTCGCTCAGGTTCTCTCCGAAGTTGAAGAGCACCACCACCGAGCTCTGGCCGGCGGTGGAGGTGGAGGTGATCTGCGCCACCCCCGGCAGGCCCTGCAAGATCTGTTCAATCGGGGCGGTGACCTGCTGTTCCATCTGGGTGGGAGAGGCCCCGGGCCAGGAGGTGCGGACGGCCGCCACCGGAAGGCTTAAGTTGGGAAAGAGGTCTTCCGGCAGTTGGACCAGGGCTAAGGCGCCCAGCAGCACCAGGGCGATCATCAGCATGGTGATGGTAACCGGGCGGCGGATGGAGATTTCGGTTAAGTTCATGCGCCCTTGCCTCCGGCCGGAGCCGACTTCGATGGAGCGTTGGAGCTGTTGACCACCTTCAAGTGGTCACCGGGGGAGAGGAGGTTTTGTCCCTGCACCACCAGCAGGTCTCCCACTTTCAAGCCCGAGGTGATCTGATACTGGTTGGTGGTCATCAGCCCGACCTGGACGATGACGTTCTTGGCGATCCCGTTTTGGTCCAGGAAGACCTCGTACGCTCCGCCCTGCAGGCTGAGCACGCTGTCGGAGGGGACCATGATCGCCTGGGCGCCGGAGACCCCGGTGGCCTGAGCCTGCACTTGCATGCCCGGCAGCAGGTCACTGGGCGCGTTTTTGAGCACGATGTCGACTGGATAGGCGTTGGTGCTGGACCCCACCTGGGGGTGGATGTCGAGCACCGTGCCGCTGAACTGTTGGTTGTTGAGCGTGGGCACGGTCACCGTCATGGCCTGTCCGACGTGAACCTGGCCGATGGCGTAGACCGGCACGTTGACCGTGGCCATCACCGGGTCGGTGGAGGCGATGGTGATGAAGGCGGCGGTGGGGCCCACAGCTTGGCCCACCTGGGCGTTGACCGCCTGCACCACCCCGCTGATTGGAGAGATGATGTTGCCGTTTTGGATCTGGGCCTGGACCAGCTCCACCCCGGCCTCCGCCGCCTTGACCGCCGCGGGGTCGGGAGGTTGGATGGTTTGTTGATAGGAGGCCTCTGCGGCCTGTAGCGCCGCCTGGTCCTGTTGCACGGCGTTCTGTGCCGCGTCCAGGGCCGCTTTGGCTTGAGTCCGGTCGTCGTACTGCGCCTGGGCCACCTGCAGGGAGGCCAGCGCCCCCTGATATTGCGCCTGGGCCTGGTCGTAGGCGGCCTGGGCGGCGGTGACGGTCAGGTTGGCCTGCTGGGCGGCGTTGGTGTTGTTGCCCGGCTGAGCGTCGGCCAGGTTCTTCTCCGCCGTGGCCAGGGCTGATTTAGCGTTGGCCAGCGCCGTCTCGGCCTGGGCCAACGCGCTGGCCGCCTGGTTGTCTTGCTGCTCCGCAGTCTGCAGGGCGTTATAGCCGTTTTGCAAGCCCTGGTAAATGTTTTGGTCGGCGGTCATCGGCGTGAGGTACGGGTTTTGCCCGGCATAGGCCCCCTGTTGCCAGGATTGGTAGGCGGACAATTCAGACAGGTAATTTTGATAGGCTTGTTCGACCTGCTGGGCGGTGATGTTCCCGTACTCGGCCTGGGCGGTGGCCAGCGTCTGGTCTGCTACCTGCTTGTTGTTCTGAGCCACCTGGAGCTGGTTTTCCGCCGCCGCCACTTGCTTTTGGTCGGCGGCTACGATGTCTTGTAGGCTCTGCAGGTCCTGGGGCGTCCCGCCGCCGTTTAAGCTGGCCTGGGCCTGCAGCTTGGCCTTTTGCAAGTTGGCCTCGGCCACTGCCAATCCTGCCTTGGCCGCGCTCACCGCATTCTGGGCTTGGACCAGCGCCGCCTGGGCGGTGGTGCGGTCGTTGTACAAGGCTTGCGCATCTTGCAGCTGTTGCTGTGCGCCCTCTAAAGCCGCCTCCGCCTTGGCCACCGCGTCTTGGCTGACCGCCACCGTGGCCGGGGTGGGAGGCTCGGTCACCTTCTGCAGGTTGGCCTGCGCTTGGGCCAGTTGCGGGGTCAAGAGCGAATCGTTCAAGGTGGCCAGCACCTGCCCCGCCTTGACGTGGTCTCCGGGACGGACGTTGACGGTGGCCAGGATGCCGGAGACGGCGGGCGAGAGGCTGGTCTGGATGTAGGGGGTGATGGTGCCTAAGTAGGTGTTGCCGTTGGGCAGGTGGGAGAGTGTGACGCGCTGCACCTGGACCGGGACCGGAGGCGCCTGGGGAACGGGGGCCGCCCGGTTGGTCCCGCAGCCTGCCACCAGCGCGAGCAGGGAGGCGCTGATCACTCCCACTCCGACTGGGGCCGAGAGGCCCCGCTGTCGCGCGTTGCCGATTTTCAGTGCCGATTCCCCCTGTCGAACCCATGCAAATGCCAGGATATGTTTGAATAGGAAAAGGTTATCGAGCCAAACTCAGAGGTAATTGTAATCGAAACCGCCCCCGGAACTCCGGGGGCGGCCAGCTTAAAACTACCTGAAGAAAAAGCGGGCCTCGCCGAGGAGAATGGTCTGTCCGGGTTTTAGCCCGTCTAACACCTGGTCGAACCGGCTCCCCTGGACGCCCAACACCACCGGCTGGAAGTAGACGTTGGGAGGAAGACTCGGGTCGACCACCGCGCCCTTCGGAGGGGAGCCGACCACGTAGACCCCGGTCTTTCCCTGGTAGGTGGTCAGTGCGGTGTCGGGGATGAGAAGGGCGTGGGCCTGAGCCCCCAAATGGATGACCACGTTTCCGGTCATGCCCGGCTTGACCTGTCCCGAGGGGTCGTCGACGGTAGCCAGCACCTCGTACTCTCCGGCGTTGCCGGGGATTGGGGTGGGGTAGACCTGAAAGACCCGGCCGGAGAAGCTCTTGCCCGGCAGTTCGGGGACGGTGAGGGTAATCGGGTCGTTGACTTCGACGGCGTTGACCTGGTTTTCGCTGACCGCAATCGCCACCTGAAGCTGCTTGACGTCCAGCGTAAAGACCGGGGTGCCGGCCCCCACGGTGGCCCCCGGGTGGAGCGGGGCCTGGGTGATGACCCCCGACGCCGGCGCCTTGAGGATGGTGTTGTTGACGGCCACCTGGGCCGACTGCACCTGAGCCTGGGCGGCGGCGACATTGGATTGGGCCGTGTTCACTCCGGCCTGGGCGGCCTGCACCGCCGCCTGCGCGGCCTGCACCTCGGCGGGGGTGGCCGGTTGGGTGGCGGCGGCGGCCTGGGCCTCGGCGGCTTTAACTGCCGCCTGGGCCTGGTCGACTCCGTTTTGGGCGGCCACCAGCGCCTGCTCCTCCTGGGTGCGGTCGTTGTAGAGGGCTTCAGCCTGCGCCAACTGGTTCTTGGCCGCCTGGTAGTTGGCTTCGGCTTGGGTGACCGAGGTGTTGACCCCGGTGATCTCGGCCTCGGCCTGGGCTACCGCGGCCTGGGCGGCCTGATAGGCCTGTTGGGCCTGTTGTAGGGCGTAGTAGCCTTGAGAGAGCCCTTGGTAGATCGCCTGGTCAGCCTGGAGAGGGACGGCGTAGGGGTTCTGGCCGGCGTAGGCCCCCTGCTGCCAGGACTGGTAGGCCGAGAGCTCCTGGAGGTAGGCCTGCTGGGCCTGCTCGACCTGCTGCAGGGTGATCGACCCGTACTGGGTCTGGTCGGCTTGGAGGTTTTGCTGGGCGATGGCCAGGTTTTGCTGGGCGGCCGCCAAGGCCTGCTGAGCCGCTTGGCTCTGGGCGGTCTGGTTTTGCTGGGCCGCCTGCAGCGCGGCCAAGGCTTGGCTGACCGCATTCTCTGCTGCCACCAACTGGGCCTTTTGCTGAGTGCGGTCCTGGTACAGCTGCTGCTGGATGGCCAGGTTCTTCTGGGCGGTGGCCAGTGCCGTCTTGGCCTGTTCCACCTGGGCCTGGGCCGCGGCCACCGTGGCCTGGGTGGGCCCCTGCAAAACCTGCTGCAGGTGCGCCTGGGCTTCGGCCAGCTGGCCCTGGGCCGCACCGACTTGGCTCTGCGCCACCCCTACCCCGGCCTGGGCTTGGGCCAAAGCCGCCTGTTGGGTGGAATCGTCCAAAGTGGCCAGCACCTGGCCGGCCTGCACGGTGTCCCCGACTTTGGCGTTGACCGTCTTCAAGGTCCCGGGAACCGGAAAGGCCAACTGGATTTCCGATTGCGCCTGGACGGTGCCTCGGGCGGCGATGGTGTTGGTGGCGCTGGCCGGACGCACCTGGTAGAGGTCCGCGGCGGGCAGGCTCAGCGGCGGGGGTTGACTGGCCGCCCGAACCACCGTGGCGACGATGGCCAAGATCAGGAGGATGCCCAAGCCGATGGCCATCCCCCGGCGAAGCCCCGGACGGCCCGTTACTTGTGGCTGCAATGGAGTCCCGGTTTGCACGCTCGATTCCTCCTATCCGAAATGAGGTGGATTTACAATCCCATAAAACTTGGTGCGCGCGGACCAGCTAGGCCTCGATGACCGGCTTGGCCGCTCCGTGGGCGGCCCGCCCGCGGCGGATCGCCTCTTCTTTGGCGCTGTGGAAGAACAAGGTCACCACCCAGGCCGCCGCGGCCATGATCGTAGAGACCCAAAACGTGTCGTCCAGAGCATGGACGAAGGATTGCGTCTGAATGGCGCGGTAGATCAAGATGGCGGCCTCGGTTTTGGCCTGGGCCAGCGACATGCCCTGGTGGGCGAGGCGTTGCACCAAGACCTGGAACTGCACGCCTTGGGGGGAGAACAGGCTTAGCTGCTGAGAGAGGTGGACGGCGTGCAGCTGCTGGCGCTGGCTTAGATAGTTGGTCAGGATGGCCGTGCCCAAAGAGGCCGCGGTCTGCCGCACGGTGTTGGAGAGCGCCGAGCCCTGGCTGATGAGCTGCGGCGGGATGGTGTTCATCCCGGCGGTGGTAATCGGCATCATGGTCAGCCCCATCCCGACGCTGCGGGCGATGTACAGGGTCTGGATGAAGGCGGCCGAGGAGTTGAGGTCGAGGTGGGTGTAGCCGTAGGTGGTGGCCACCAGGATCAACAGGCCCACGAGCCCGAGAGGTCTGGCCCCGACCTTGTCGAACAGCCGGCCGCTGACCACCATCATCGCCGCCGAGGCCAGGGCGGCTGGGGTCAAAAAGGCCCCGGTCTGCAGGGCGTTGTAGCCCATGATGTTTTGCAAGAACAAGGGCATCAAAAAGATCCCGACAAAGAGCGAGACGTAGACCAAGGAGGAGATGATCAGGCTCATCGAGTACATGTAGTCTTTGAGCACCCGAAGCTGGATCAGGGGATGGTCTTGCCTGAGTTCCACCACCACCAAGATGGCCAGCAGCACCACGCCGGCAATCACGAAGGGTTCCACCTGCCAGCTGTGCCACCCGTACTGGGCGACGTTGCTAAACCCGTAGAGCAAGCTGAAGAAACCCGCCACGCTGAAGATGACCCCGGCGATATCGAGCGGGGCCTTGACCTGGTGGGGGAATTCGTAAAGGCGCGTGTAGGCGAGAAAGGTGGCCACCACCCCCACCGGCACGTTGATGTAGAAGATTAGGCGCCAGCTGGCGTCTTGCACCAGCCAGCCGGAGAGCAGGGGACCGATGGCCGGGGCGACCATGATCACGATCCCGAACAGCCCCATCGCCGAGCCTCTGCGTTCGGGGGGGAAGATGAGGTAGATCATCGACATCGCCACCGGCATCATGAAGCCGCCGCCCAATCCCTGGATGACCCGAAAGAAGATGATCGAGGGGAGGTTCCAGGCCATTCCGCACAAGGCCGAGCCGATGGTGAAGGTGGCGATGGCAAACAGGAAGAGTCTCTTGGCCCCGAAGCGATCGGTCAGCCACCCCGACATCGGGACCAACACCCCTAAGACCAGCAGGTAGCCGGTCAACACCCACTGGATCTGGTCGGTGGTGGCGGAAAGCTCCGCCTCCATGGTGGGCACGGCCACCTGGACGACGCTGGTGTCCAGCACCGCCATGAACGCGCCCAGGAGGATGATAAACATCTGCAGCATGGGAGATTCCATGCGGTGGTAATGGTACTCGTGGTGGTGACTGGCCACGGTGTGCCTTCCCCCTTCCCGATCCGCAGTTTAGTGGCCGGAGCCCGGCGCTTTCGCCACCACTGGGTTGGTAGGGGCGGTGGCGATGGAGACGGTGACGTTCATGCCCGGCACCAGACTGGCCAGCGGGCTGTAGTTGATGGCGATGCGCACCGGGACCACCTGGGTCACCTTGGTGAAGTTGGCGGTGTCGCTGTTGACCGGGATGAGGGCAAAGGTGGCCGCGGTGGCCGGCTGGATTTGGGTCACCCGGCCGGTCAGGGTGAGGTTGGGATAGGCGTCGACGTGGATGGTCACCGGAGCCCCGACCGCCACCCGGCGCAGGTCGGTCTCTTTGACGTTGGCCGTCACCCAGAGGTGGCTGAGGTCGTAGGCGTAGGCAAGGGGGGTGCCTGCCGCCACGAATTCTCCGTCCACTGCCGAGCGGGCCACGATGGTGGCGTGTTCGGGCACCGGAATCGCCACCGTGGAGGTGGAGTTCCCGGCCTGGACCTCGATGTTGCCGACGGTGGCCCCGGCCGGGAAGGTAGACCCGACGCGGCCCACCCAGTCTTCCACCTTGCCGGAGGCCGGGGCGGCGATCACGATCTGGCGTCCGTCGACGTAGGCGTCGTCGGTGGTAAGGTACTCCTGGCTGTGACGCCAAAACCGGTAGCCGTAATAGCCGCCGCCCACCACCACCGCCAGCGCCACCACCAAACCAATCCACCGCTTCCAGTTGACTTTCATACCGCCGTCCCCCTATATCTGCGTAGATTTTCGGTAAGTCTCCGGTTGGCCTCGATCAGCCGTCGCAAGGCCTCCGGTTCGAGGTCGAGCGAGTCTTCCAATGCCTTGCGCAACGGGGCCTCAGGGCTGAACAGCCGGCTTAAGGCCGCCTGGCCGGCTTCGGTGAGCTGCAGCACCACCCGCCGGCGATCTTCCGCCGAGCGGGTTCGGTTTAACAGCCCGCGCCGGTAGAGCTGGTCGACGATGACGCTGCACTTGCTCTCGGCCATCATCAGCGCCTCGGCCAGCTCGCCCAGGGAAAGCCCGCTTTGTTCTAAGACCATCTTCAGGGTGAAGAATTCCAGCAACGAGAGTCCCGCGGCTTCGCAGGCGCTGCGGAGGAGGGTCATCAATGCCTTGTACAGTTCGCGGTAGGAGTTGACCAACTCGTAACGCAAATCAACCTCCACAGGACCCCTCCTCTCGCGAGCGGCCTCGCCAAATCGATAACCTCGGGAAAATTTCACGTGGCTATTATTTGACCGCAGGGAACTCTTGTCAAGGGGGGTGGGCTCGATTCCCGCTGGACGAGCGACTGAATCGTGGCTATGATAGGCGTGAGTCTAGCGCGTGAGGAAGACCATGGCCTTTCTGTGGCTCCAGAACAAAGAGTGGAGGAGGCATCTTGTGAGACAGCGGGATCTTACCAAACCGGGAGTCTGGTTAGCCTTCAGCATGCTCATGGCAATTGCTGGCTGCGGTCAATCCACCGCTCGCCCGGCGGCCCATAATACCCCGAGTGCGGCATCGGCCGCTCCGCAGTCTCCATCTTCCGACTACTCTGGACCCCGCCAGACCTATATTTTCCATGGGAATCAATATGCTGGGCCTCAGAATCTCCAACACTACCTCGACCTGGCCAAAGCCCACCCCAATGATGCCACGGCGTTGGAAGATGCGGCTCGCGCCGAGTTTGTCAACCAAAATCCCCAGGCTGCCCTCTCGTATTACCTTCAAGCGATCAAGGTAGATCCGAACAACGGGGAACTCTATAACAACGTCGGCAACCTCTACTACCGGTCTTTTAACCAGCCGCAAAAGGCCCTGCCCTATTATCAAAAGGCCGTCCAGTTGAGTCCGCATTACGATTACGGCTGGTACAACCTGGTGCTCCTCGAACAAGATTTGGGCAACAAGGCCCAAGCCAAACAGATCGCCGCCCAGGCGCTGACGCAAATTCCATCGAGCGACAAACTCTACCCGCTTCTAAAGAAGTTTGCGTCGTCATAAATGAAACGCAGAGACCGGGCAAGGCGGCTACAGCCCGGTCTTTTTGTTCTTCTTCACCTAGATACTTATCCCCAGGGGTACAATGATTCTATCAAGTGGTCCGAGGGGAAGAAGCCGATGAGGCGAAAGGAGTCCCTTGGTTCGCGGTCCCTTACTGAGTTACGTCGCCAAGCGGTGGAGGAAGTCGTCCGCCAAATCCATGCACAGCTTGGGGACTCGGTGCGCATCTATCTTTTTGGCTCGATGGCACGCGGAGACTGGGGCACCAGCTCCGACCTTGATCTGGCCCTCGATGCCAAGGAGCCCATCGCCGTTGAGCGGTTGGCCCATCTACGCGAGCAGTTGGAGGACTCCACCATCCCCTATTTCATCGACCTGATCGACCTCAACGCCGTATCGCCTGGCTTTCGCAAAAAGGTTTTGGAGGAGGCGATTCTTTGGAGAGGGTAGAGCTGGCGATGCGCGGGCAAAGCGGGAGATTTCGCGCTTGCGCGAGGTGCTTTCCTACCCCGCCTCCGACCCGATTGTTCGTGACGCTTCCATTCAACGGTTTGAGTTTAGCTTTGAAGCGGTCTGGAAAGCCGCGAGGCTTGTTCTCGCTAGCGTTGAGGGGTTAGAGTATGCCTCCCCCAAGGGGGTCATCCGCGGCTGTCGCTCGGTAGGAATTTTGAGCGATGCCGAGACCAAGGCCGCGCTGGCCATGGTCGATGACCGCAATCTGACCAGCCACACCTACGACGAAGAGCTGGCCCAACGGCTGTATCAACGTTTACCCGACCATCTCCGGCTCATGCAGGCCTGGCTGGAACGGCTGGAGGAGCGGACTCGAGAGTAGGTGACGTTGGCCTAGCCGGAAGTGGTCTTTCCCCTCTGCGCGCCGGGGAGCCGACAGTCTTGGCAAACCATATCCAACGACTTTGAACTCAATGGCACAGCGTTCCGCTGCCCTCTGCCCTCGGGGTTACCTTGGGCCACGGCTCCCAGACGTCTTCCCCAGCGCTGGACGATGGGCCAAGAGCAGCCTAATCCGTTACACTGGGAGGCGAATCGCTGGCGATGCCACACAGAAGGGAAGGTTGTCATGCGGGTGAAAAATGCGTTTTTGGTCGTCTCCGACATGGCCTCCGCGGTGCAGTTTTATCAAGAGGTGTTGTGCCTTCCGCTTCAATTTCAAGACGGCCACCGCTGGACCCAGTTTAAGGTCGACGGCTTTACCTGGGCCTTGGCCTCCCCCGAGGAGGCAGCGCTGCCGGCGGGCTCCAACGCGCTTCTGACCCTCGAGGTCGATGACCTCGAGGCAACGCGGCGCCGTTTGGCCGACGCCGGCATTGCCGTGAGCGCAGTCCGCGACATGGGGCCGCACGGCAAGACCGCTCGCTTCCAGGATCCGGATGGGAACTGGATTCAACTCTACGAGGCCCCGTGACCGACGGGGCCCCTTCCCACCGCCCTCATCGGCAGGCGGCCAAGACCAGGCGACTGCGGCACAAAAGCGATACAAAGCAACTGTCGCATCGGTTTTTGGCCAAGGCCCGGAACTTGTGAGACAAGTCAGATGCCCGGCTTCGCAATGGACCGGAGGCCACCTGAACCCGTCGCCGACTGGAAGAGGCTTCTCCTCCCGAAGAGGAGGGGTCCAGACCGATCCGCTTGGCCTTGCGCTCGATCTCGGCCCGCAAGTTGTCGAGGAACTGGCGGCCGTCCAACCCGATCGCCTCCGCGTCGTCGTTCAGGCGCTGGTACATGGCGTCCATGATCCGCAGCAGGTCGTCGCGCATGTCCATCAGCACGTCGATCCGCTCCGGGGGGAGGTTGGGCATCGCCCGTTTCAAATAGTGTTCGGCGAACGCTTGATGGCGGGATTCATCTTGGAGAATGCGGCTTGAAAGCTTGCCAAAGAGGGCCTCCGGCTGCGATTTGGCAAAACTTTGGTAGAAATTCTTGGCAAAGATGTCGCTGATCAGGATGCCCCACACCCAGTCGATGCGGTCGCCCTTGCGCAGACGATTGTGATACTGAAGCATCTCCGGCATTTCACGCAGGTGGACCGGCTGAATGTCGAGCCGATGGTAGAGGCGGGTCAGGACCTCAAAATGGCGGGCCTCATCCATCATAAAACTGCTGAGGTATAATTGCGCAGAAGTTTCGCCCGCCATCGCCACCTGGGGCAAGGCCACGCTGGCCCCAATCATGGCCGATTGTTCGCCCAGATAGACCGGGCTTAAGAGGCGACCCAAGGCGCGGGCTTGTTCCGGGGTAAACTGCACCGGCCGGTCCCACTCCACATCGTCGACCGTCCACTGGGACTTGACGCCCTTGTGGAAGAGCTTGACGAGAAGGTCCTCGTCGAGCTTGGGAAACATCTTCAGCATCCATCCACCCCCTTTACCGGCAAATTGCGTCGCAGCCAGAAAATCGGTCTATTATATATACTACCCAAGTCACTATGCACACCGCACCTATCATACCAAATATCGCCACTGCTCCCAATGGGGCACTGCCTCTCCCATCCTACCATGGAAGTGGGGGGCGACGGAACCAGGTCTGCTCACACCAACCCCAAGAGCCGGTGACGGAGCCGAAAGCCCAACGCCCAAAGCAGGGCGGTGCGATGCTCCCCCAGCTCTTGGTACAACGCCCTGATACCCGCTTGCCAGCCCCAACGATGCCAAATTTGCCACACCCGGTCCACGGCCTCGCGTCCCCGATGGCGGGCAACCCAGCGAGTCCCCAGGCCAAGGCGAGGAAACCATCGCTCCACCACCTCGCGGTCGCTTCGCCGCATCGCGGCCCGCCGGCGGTGGGCGCCATGGGCGTGGTCGCGGTAGCGGACCCAGGGATGCGGCAGGTAGGTTCCCTGCCAGCCGGAGGCGACCAGCAGCAGCCACAGCAGCCAATCGTCGGATCCGGGATGAGCGAGATCCGGCAGCACCGGCAGCGTGCGGTAAGCTTGGGCTCGAATCAGGACCTGGCTGGGCGAGGCGATCTGGTTGGCCACCGCCAGGTCGGCCAACGTCAACGAAGGCCGCCGGCGCCCGTAGAGGCGATGGGGTGGCGTGCGGTCGGATTCGACCCAGGCCTCCGAGACCACAAACCCGGCCTGCGGGTTTTCCGCCAAGCTCTGAAGGGCCGCCCGCAAAAATCCTGGCTCCCAGGCGTCGTCTTGGTCGAGGAAGGCCAGCGCCTCGACTTCGTCGATGCACAACGCAGCGCCGCGTTGACGGGCGCGGGCGACTCCCTGGTTTGTGGGCAAGGCAACATAGTGAACCGGGAACTCCTCAATGAGGTCGGCTACGTGGTGGGGAGGCGGCGTTCCGTCCTCCACCACCACCACCTTGAGATGGGCGCCTTGCTGGCGAAAGACGCTCGCCAGCGTGTCGCGAATAAAAGGCCTACCGTACCAGACCGGGATCACTACACCTACACTCGGCTCCGTTGCTGTCCTCTCCTCTTTGCCTCTCCGGTGTCGGTCCGTCTGCCCTGATCTTACGCCAGGAGGGAGGCTCGGCAAGGGTAGAGGAGAAGCTCAGAATTGCGCCAGAAACAAAGCCAATAAGGCTTCTAAGGCATCTGGGTCGGGCAGCTGAAACTGCGCTGAAGTCTCGGTGGCCTCAGAGCCGATTCGCACGCTCAGCGCTCGTCTCCCCAGCCACCGAAACGCCTCCTCGTCGGTGGCGTCGTCGCCGACCACGATAAGACACGCCGCGCTCGGCCAGTCGGGACCTGCACGGCCGCGGACGATTTCCTCGATCGCCTCCCCCTTGTTGGGCCCCGGGTAGGGTCGCACCTCCCAGGCCATCTTGGCCGGGTGCCGCCGCAAGCTGGGGTACTGCCGCAGCAGTCGGTCCAAGGCCGCGGTTAAGGCCGGAACCTGGGCGGGGTCGAGCAGGCGCCAGTGCCAGGCCAGCGCCCCTGTCTTCAGCTCGAGCAAACTGCCTGGATACTCCTTGACCAGCGGGCGGATCTCCTCTCCCAACTGGCTTACCGCTTCTATCGCGTCTTGGGCGAGGCGCAGACGCGTGGCCCTCCCTTCTCGCACCAGTGCGCCGTGTGCGGCGATCACCGGCCAGCCGGCTTGGGCCGCCTCGGGGATCAGTCGGTCGATGTCCTCGAGTGGCCGGCCGCTGGCCAACCCCACCACGGTCTGGGGACGATGCGACAACTGTTGGAGCAACATGCGTCGGCTCCGGGGCACCACCACCAGATCCGGCCGCTCGCGGATCTCCGCCAAGGTGCCGTCGATGTCAAAAAACCAGAAAAGGGGGCGCCCCTTGCAAGCGGCAAGGGCCGCCCATAGTCCCGCTGGGCGTTCAGGGAGCGACGATCCGGGCATCGCGGGAGAGGCTTACGTCGTAAAGTGCGGCCAAAATATCCTCGATCCAGCCTTCCAAGTCGTGTTCGGCGAGGTAGCGCTGCATCACCCGAAGCCGCTCCGCCCGCTCTTCTTTGGGCATGGTCAAGGCCTGGTACAAGCTTTCGGCGGCGCCTTCGGGGTCTAACGGATGAATCGGCAACGCCTCTTTGAGGGCTTCGGCCGCCCCGGCGGTGCGACTTAAGAGCAGGACCCCTCGGTGGTCCACCTGGGAGGCCACGAATTCCTTGGCCACCAAGTTCATGCCGTCGAACAGCGACTGGATGATGGCCACGTCGGCGGCGCGGAAGAGTCCCATCAAGCGCGCCCGGTCTACTTCATGCGGGATGGTGATAAGCGGTGGCCTTCCCGGCCGGGCCCACTGGCGGTTGAAGGCCGCGCTGCGGGCCTCCAGGTGCGAGAACAGCTGGCGGTACTCCGGGACCTCCATCCGGGTGGGCACCACCACCTGCAGAAAGGTGACCTGGTGGCGCCACTCGGGATGGCGGCGCATGAAGATCTCCCATCCCTTCAGGCGCTGCAGGCAGCCTTTGGTGTAGTCGGCCCGCTCCACCGCGATCACCAGCTTCTGCCCGCGCCGGTCAAGCCACCGGCGGATGCGGTGGGCAAAACGGGCCACCCGGACACTTTGTACCAAGGCCTGGATTCCCCGAAAGTCCACGGAAATCGGGAAGGCCTGCACCCGCACCCGGCGTCCGCGCCAGTGCACGATGCCTTGGACGGGGTCCGCCGAGGCCCCGGGGAGGGTGGCCGCGGCACCCATGAATTGCTCGGCGTCGGCGGCGGTTTGAAATCCTAGGACGTCGGCCCCCAAAAGCCCTTCCAGCAGTTGTCGGTGCTGCGGCACCAACTGCCAAACCCGCCGGGGAGGCCAAGGAATGTGCCAAAAGTGGGCCAGGGTCAAGTCAGGGCGCAGCGCCCGCAACATTCCCGGCAAAAGGCTTAGTTGATAGTCGTGGGAGAAGACCCAGGCGTCTTTGGGGGCGCGCTCTGCCGTCAGGCGGGCGAATCGCTGGTTGACCCGCCGGTATTGGAGATAGGCATCTTCAGAGAATTGGGCGCGCTCGATCAGCAGGTGGCAGAGCGGCCAAAGACCCTGATTGGAGTAGCTCGCGTAGAAGCCCTGCACCTCTTCGGGGTCCAAGAAAAGTCGGTGGAGGCGGTAGCGTGGATTTTTCGCCGGCACCATCCGCGAGCCGTCCTGACAGGTCTCGCGGTCGCCCGAGCCGCTGCCCCAGGCCACCCAATGACCGCCCAACTGTTGCATCAGAGGGTCGAGAGCGGATACCACCCCTCCCGCCTTTTGGATGGTGCGAATGCCGTGCTTGGTCCGTTCGTCGACGTATGGTTCGCGCGAGGTCACCACCACCAAGGGCGGCATTTCCAACCTCAACATCTCGGGTCTCCTTTCTGCCGTTCGCAC
>JAIMAE010000287.1 GCA_023512105.1 Bacillota bacterium
ACCGACGGGGCCACGATCCCTCCGCCGCGCTGCCAGAGGCCCCCCCAGGCGATCCCGGTTCCCCGGGTGGCGGTGGGGTAGAGCGAACTCAGGTAGCCAAAGGCCACCCCGCCGGCGCCGACCCCAAACAAAGCGGCGGCGGCTCCGAGAGTCAAGATGGTGCTGGGTCCTTTGGCAAAGGCCCAAATCATCAAGAGGATCCCGCCCACCAGGTGGCCAACCACCAAGGTCCAGCGAAACCCGATGGCGTTGATGACCAGCCCCCCGAGGATGCTGCCGATCGCCCCGGCCCCGGTGATGGCGGCGGTAAACAGAAAGCTGTGGACTTGGCCGTACCCCATGCGCAGGAAAATCGAGGGAAGCCACGTGTTGAGCCCATAGAGGACGATGCCCCCGATGAACTCGATGATCCAGATGCCCGCGGTCAATTTGGCGTAGCGACCGGTGAAGATCTGGGCCAAGCCGGCCGGTCGCGCCGGCCCCAGCTCGGCCGGCGCCGAGGCCACCGCCGCCTCGCGAGGCACCGTGGACAGCCAGTCCACCACCCGGGCGGCCTCCTCCATCTTTTGCCGCCGGACCAGGTAGCGGACGCTTTCGGGGATAAAGGCCCACAACACCAAGACCAAGAGGGCAGGCACCGCCCCCACCCAAAACAGCGACCGCCACCCGTAGTGGGGAATCAGCGCCGCCGCCAACAGCCCGGCCAGGATGGTCGCCCCCGCCCAGAAGAAGGTGGCAAAGGTCACCATCCGGCCCCGGTAGCGAGTGGGCATAAACTCCGCCACGTAGGTGCCGGTGACCGGAATCTCCATTCCCAACCCGATGCCCTGCAAGGCGCGGAACCAAAACAGCGCCGAGTAGCTCGGGGCCACGGCACACAGCAAGCTGAAGACGGCGTAAATCGCGATGGCGATGAGAAGGCCGCGTTTTCGTCCAATACGGTCGGTGATGGGCCCAATCACGAAGGCGCCCACCACCATCCCGATAAACCCCGCCGAGGCCAAAAACCCGGCTTCCGCCGGCTTGATGGCAAAGGTATGAATGATGCCAGCCAACACGTAGCCGATCATGCTGATGCCAAAACCGTCAAACATATGGCCGACGATGATCAGGATATAAAGTCCAAGGTGTCGTCCGGTCAGTTGCGATTGGTCGAGCCGGGCAAAGAGGACCTCGGCCGGCTGACTCGATACGGGACCGGTGGCCTGACTCATGATGGATATACCGTCCTTTCTCTCCGGCCTCGTCCGGCTGTGCGCCTCTCACCCTTCGGGCGAGCGCGGGCAGCCCTTTGAGAACCATGGTTGCGCACGTCTCGGGGCCAGGTGGCCAAGGCTGTGCGGTCTCGCCGACCATCGGGTCGCACGCGTTCTTCCCGTTTCCCCCAAGCGCGCCCAACCCAATGCGAAATCCTCCCCGGGTGGCGTTTCCCCTCATCTACGCCAGCTGGCGGCAGGAAATGTCCCCGAGGGTACCTGTAATGTAGCGAATACTCTAGTTTACAAGCAATCTCTATTCTCGATAGAATCGATAGGGAACAACGATGCTTGAGGGACGCAGGAACCACGGCCTGTTCCGATGCCGATTTCACCGCGACAAGCCGCGTCACCGCACTGAAGGAGCGGGAGTTGGCCCACCGATTCGCTGCCAGGACTCGGTGGGATGGGGTTCGGAGGGGGGCTTAAGTCGGTGGAGATCCATCAACTGGAGTACTTTCTGGCCGTCCAGCGCTACCACAGCTTCTCCAAAGCCGCCTTGGAAATTTCGGTGTCGCAATCGACGTTGTCCCAACAAATTCAGAAGTTGGAGGACGAGCTCGGGGTCACCTTGTTCATCCGCGAGCCGCGCACGGTGCGGTTAAGTCCGGCCGGGGAGGAGTTCCGCGGCTACGCGGAGCGGATTTTGGAAGAACTCAGGCGCTGCCAAGAGGCGATGGCCGAGTACGCCCACTTCCACAAAGGATGCCTGCGCCTGGGGGCAATCGCCACCATCTCTTACTTGGGATTCAACCGCGTGATCCGCGCCTTCATCGAAGCCTATCCCGGGATGTCGGTCGAGATCCTCGAGGCCACCACCGACGACCTCTTGCGTTGGCTGCAGGAGGCCAAAGTGGACGCCGC
>JAIMAE010000063.1 GCA_023512105.1 Bacillota bacterium
GGGCTCCGCATGAGCAGAACCGTCTGCCCGAGTTGAAAGAGGTTCGAGACCACGTAGTAGATGGAAAGCCCGGCCGGAAATTGGAAGGCCACGTATCCAAACACCACCGGCATCATCCACAGCATCATCTTTTGGCTGGACTCCATGCCCGGCTGCGGTGGCGTCATCGCCATCGCTTGTTTTTGCATGAAGAACGTGCTGGCGGCGACCAAGATCGGCAAGATGAAGGTGTGATCCGGTTGGGCGAGGTTGTGCCAAAACAGCCAACCCATGTTGGGCTTGTAGGGAAATCCCCGCAGCACGTCGAACAGCCCATACATCACCGGGATCTGCAACAACAGGGGAAGGCAGCCGGAGGCTGGGTTGACACCCTCTTCTTGGTACAGTTTTGCCATCTCGGCCTGTAACGCCTGGGGGTTGCCCTTGTGCCGCTGCTGGATTTCGCGGGTGCGCGGCCCCAGCCGAGCCATCTTTTGCATGGAACGCGCCTGGCTAATGCCCAGCGGAAGCAAGATCACTCGCACCAGCAAGGTCAGCAGCACGATCCCCAGGACATAATTCCCGGTCCAGCCAGTAAACACCAACAACAGCTGGGTCAGCAGATGTAAAAATCCGCTCCAGATGCCACCCATCCCCGCTCCTCCTTGCTGATCCCCTACGGAACCGGATCATACCCTCCGGCATGCAAAGGATGGCACCGTGCCACCCGCCGCATGGCCAACCAAGTACCGCGTCCCGCTCCATACCTAGAGATCGCCTCTACGGCATATTCCGAACAGGTTGGTACGTAGCGACACGAGGGTCCATGCATCGGAGAGATAAACCGCTGGTAGCCTCGGATCAACCAAATTAGCATCTGCCTCACCAATTTGGCCTCACCGCCCTTTCTCTTCGCCTGGCTGGTCGGCGGCCGACTCCGCCGCCTCGCTCAAGGCCCGCACCCGCCCCACTAACCGTCTGGCTGTGGCCAACAACTCTTCCCACGGGGCGTCCAGCGCCGTGTGTTTTCCCAACCACACCATGTAGCCCCTGGCAGGCAGCGACTCCCGGGTGGCCTCGGCCAGGGCCCGCAACCGCCGCCGGACCCGATTTCTCCTTACCGCCGACCCCACCGCTCTTTGCACGGCAAACCCTACTTGCAGCGGCTCCGAGTCCTCCGCCAACCAAAACAACACCAAATGCCGGCTGCCCAGGGCCCGACCTCGCCGCAGCACCTGGGCGAACAGCTTCCGGGATCGCAATCGGGCGACGCGCGCCACGGCCCTACACGGTGAGGCGCTTCCTCCCCTTCCGGCGCCGACGCTTCAAAACCAACCGCCCGCTGCGAGTCGACATCCGCTTCCGGAACCCATGAACCTTCGCTCGGTGGCGGCGATTGGGTTGATACGTGCGCTTCACCGATCGTCACCCCCTGCCCTGCGCAAATGTACTCTCAATTATATCGGACGGTCGGACAACGGGTCAAGAAAAGCCCCGAGACCAACTCATCCCTACCGGGCCGTTTAGCCGGAATGCCTCTTGGGCGTATGACCAGATTGGGTAGGTTGGTTCACTGCCCACCGATATCCCTCGGCCGGTCGCCTCGAAAAGGACCCCGGTCGCTGGAGATTGGGACGGCGCTTCCCCGGTCCTCCAGACCGCCCCGCCAGCGAGACTTCCACCCTCCAGGCCTCGTCATCCCCGTCCACCTCCTCGTCCACCATCCGTCCGATGGGATCAGCGCTGACCGCATATGGGCCGGGGTGCCCGGATGACCTTTGAACCCCCTACCCCCGACTGCTGCCACCGCACCGCCACGGGACCGCGCTTGCAAACCCTCATCCAACATTGAGTCCCCCCCGCCCTTCTGGTATGATAGGGGACGACCTCCCGAACTGCGCGCGGAGGGAATCTTATTTTATCCACAGCAGAATCTGGGGACTTCCTGTGGACAACGCTGTGGACGCCTGTGGATACCCGCAGAGACGGGTTCAGCTGCTCAGGAGGATTGGGAGAATGCTGGAAGTCGGCGTCGACGCGCTGTGGGCTCAGGTCGTCGAACATCTTCAAAGCGGACTTTCCACCCCAAGCTACGAGACGTGGGCCAAAGCCATCACCCCCCGAGCCTGGGAAGGGGATGTGGTGCTGCTAGAAGTGCCGATGGAATTTACTCGCAATTTGATCATGACGCGCTACGCGGAACTCCTCCGCAACGCTTTGACGCGCGTGGCCGGGCGACCCTTAACCTTTCAAATCTCTGTAAACCCCGACCTTCGCAGCGA
The DNA here is from genome assembly GCA_023512105.1 of Bacillota bacterium. Lineage (GTDB taxonomy): Bacteria > Bacillota > Sulfobacillia > Sulfobacillales > Sulfobacillaceae > JAIMAE01. Next base: position 2,262 of record JAIMAE010000063.1, read on the forward strand.
GTCTTCCTCGGTTCCGACTCCCCCTGCGCCTACCCCAGAGCCTACCCCTACCGGCCAACCGAGTAAATCGGAGTACGAGAGCCGGCTCAACCCTCGCTACGTCTTTGAGGCGTTCGTGGTGGGAAGTTCCAACCGCTTTGCCCACGCCGCCTGCCTAGCAGTAGCGGAAATGCCGGCCCGCGCCTACAATCCCCTTTTCGTCTACGGCGGAGTGGGGCTCGGCAAGACCCATCTGATGCATGCCATCGGACATTACGTCCTCCGCAACAACCCGGAATCGCGAGTTTTGTACGTCTCTTCCGAGACCTTCACCAACGAACTGATCAACGCCATCCGCGACGACCGTATGGTCCAGTTCCGCAATCGTTACCGCGGCATCGACGTCCTCTTGATCGACGACATTCAATTTGTGGCTGGGAAGGAGCGGACCCAGGAGGAATTTTTCCACACATTTGAGGCCTTGCACGGCGCGCGCAAGCAGATTGTCATCTCCAGCGACCGTCCGCCCAAGGAGATCCCGACGCTGGAAGAACGCCTCCGCTCTCGCTTCGAATGGGGCCTGATCACCGACATCCAACCTCCGGACTTGGAGACCCGGATTGCCATCTTGGCCAAAAAGGCTCAGCTGGAAGGCCTTTCGGTTCCCCCGGAAATCGTCCAATTCATCGCTTCCCGCATTGACACCAACATCCGCGAGCTGGAAGGAGCACTGATTCGCGTGATCGCCTATGGGTCGATCACCCGCAGGCCCTTAAGCCCAGAGCTGGCATTCGAGGCCTTAAAGGACGTCGTGCCGGAGTCGCGACCGCGGCCGATCACCATCCGGGCCATTCAAGAAGAAGTGGCCCGGCACTTCGACCTGCGCCCTGAAGACTTCAAAGCCAAGAAACGCACCCGCTCAATCGCCTACCCGCGCCAGATTGCCATGTTTCTGGCGCGAGAGATGACCGACGCCTCGCTGCCAAAGATCGGTGAGGAGTTTGGAGGTCGGGATCACACCACGGTGATGCACGCGTGCGAAAAAATCGCCCAAGCCCGTCAATCCGATCCCCAGTTGGCTCAATTGCTCGAATCGATTAAGAAACGCCTGAAATCCCGATGACCTGGGGACGCGCTTGGGGATAACTCCGGCCTGTCTTTGGGATAACCGCCGACTTATCCCCTGTCTGATGGCGCTTGCTGGAGCTTGCTGTCGACTACTGGGGAAAAGCCCCTCGACTTGTCCCAAGGATATCCCGACGCTCGATCCATGCAGGACGCCGCCGAACGATGTTTTCCCCAGTATCCTCACGCCCTATCACTACGGTTATTCTTTTCTTTGAACCAGAAAGCAGTGGTAGTCGGACCAACCCCGACTGTGGAAATCCAATCGCCCGCCTCTTTCCCAAGAGGCCAAGGGCAAGACCACAAATGAAGAGGAGCGACCCATGAAACTACTTGTCGAACAATCCGCTTTGGCTCACGCCCTGGCCCAGACCACCCGAGCCGTCAGTCCCCAGAACGCGCTGCCGGTCTTAGCCGGAGTCGAGCTTTCTGCCCGCGACAACAGCTTGCACCTTTACGCGACGGACTTGACCACTGCCTTGGAGGCGGAACTCCCAGCGGAGGTCGTAGAGCCGGGGCAGATCGTCTTGCCGGCAGGACCGCTCACCGATCTAGTCCACCGCCTTCCGACGGCCTTGGTATCCATTGAGAGCGAAGGAGCGACCCGCGCCACCCTGCGGTACGGACGCAACCAAGCCACCTTAAATGGCTACGGGGAAGAACGCCTTCCGGAATTTGCCCAGTTGGCCCGGGACCAAGCGATGGCGGTTCGGCTGCCGGCAGGAGCCCTGGCCGACGTGACACGCCAAGTGTTGTTCGCCTGTGCTCGCGATGAGACTCGGCCGCTGCTGCGCGGAGCGGTGATGGAACTTGGAGAGGGAAGGCTGGTGTGGGCGGCCACCGACGGCAGCCGCCTCTCCCAGGTGTGGTGGCCGCTTCCCGACCATCTGGAAACGCCCGCCCGCTGGGTGTGGCCGGCAAAGGCGGTCCAGGAGGCGGCGCGCTTGGCCGGGAGTGAGGAGGAGCCGACGATATGGCTTTCCCCGCACCTGGTGCAGCTTGCGGTCGGGGCATTTCGCCTCACCTCGCGCCTGCTGGAGGGCCAATACCCCGAGTATCAGCGCGTCATTCCCCAGCAATACCTGGTCCAGTGCCACGTTGAGCTAGCAGCGTTGCGGGGCGCCGTGGAACGGGTGGGGCTGATCGCCCAACGCGACCGCACCACCTCCTTGCGCATTGTCCACGAGCCAGGAATGCTGGAGATCTCCGCGGTGTCGCAAGACCTCGGCCACGCCGTAGAGACCGTCGAGTGCCGCAGCGAAGGGCAGAGTCTCGACATCTTGTTCAACCCTCACTTCATCATGGACGTGTTAAAATCCTTAACAGGTGAAGAAATCGTGGTAGAATTCGCGGGCACTCAATCTCCTGCTCGTTTTCGCGAGGCTTCAGGGTCGACTTACCAACACATCTTGTTGCCGCTGCGGCAGTTGGTTTGATGCCGCTCGTCGATATCAGCATCCGCCGTTTCCGAAACATCGAGGCGGCGGACATCGCGTTGGCGCCGGGGCTGACCCTTTGGGTAGGTTCCAACGGGCAGGGCAAGACCAATGGACTCGAGGCCATCTACGTCTTGATGACCGGTCGCTCATTTCGTCCTGGCACCGAGGCCGACTGGACCCAGGCCGGCTCTACGTGGATGGCTCTGGAAGGACATTGGAGGGACCGCGAGGGGAGCGTCCCCACCTTGCTGCGCCACCGCGTCCAGTGGCAGCCGGCGCGCCGCCGCGAACGGGAAGGGCGAGCCCACCCGGTGGTGCTGTTCAGTCCCGACGACCTGGAACTTGTCAAAGGCGGACCAGAAGGCCGCCGCCGTTACCTCGACGAGCTTTTAGTCATGGTCGACCCGCACTACCAGCGGGCCTTGAAGCTGTTCCAGCGCGGATTGGCCCAACGCAATCGCGCCTTGAAGGAACGTCTGGGATGGGCGGTGGTCGACCGCTTCGCCGACCTGATGGCTGAACCTGCGGTCTACCTGTGGGGGGCGCGCCGCCACGTGATTGCCCAGATTCAGCCCTGGCTGGAGGGATTCCAATCCGACGTGGGAGCCGGGGAGCGCGTCGGCTTGGACTTGAAGTGGGGGGGGACGACAGAGCCGGCGACGTCTGCCGAGAAGTACCTCGCGCTGCTACACGGCCGGCGACGGGATGAGGAGACCCGGGGGATGACCCTGGTCGGCCCCCATCGCGACGACCTGTTGCTCACCCTAAATGGGCAGGCCAGCCAGTTATACGCCTCCCAAGGGCAGCAGCGGACGATCGCCCTCGGCCTTAAATTGGCGACTCACCACATCATCGTGGAGCGAGTGGGGTACAAGCCCTTAACGCTGCTCGACGATGTGCTCTCGGAGTTGGACGGCCTCCGCCGCCGCCGGCTCCTCGCCTTGATCGCTTCCCAGGACCAGCAGACCGTGGTCACCGACATCGGAGGCGAGTCGTACCGCGAACTTGGCCCATGGATGTATAGGGTGGAGGGGGGGCGGTTTGAACGAGTGCAATGAAGGAGCCGGAGGCGCTGGGAATGGTGTTGGCCCGCCAAGTGGAAGCCTATGGATGGCACCGGGCGCGGTGGGGGTCGGTGATTCACGCCTGCTGGCAGGAAGCGGTGGGCCCTGTCTTGGCTCGTCACACCCGCGTGGTGGGCCTCCGCGAGCGGGGTGTGGTGGTGGCGGTGCCGGCCTCGGCGTGGGCCCAGGAGCTGACCTACTGGAAGGCGGCCATCCTGGCTCGCCTCAACCATCAGTTGGCCAACCGCGGCCAGCCGATCGAAGAGCTGGTCGTGCGGGTGATGCCCCTGCGCCGGCTTAGGGCGGTCGCTGGCGAAATCGGACTCGAACGAGGTGGCGTATTTCGGGCCCGGCCCAATCGCCGGCGCTCCCTCGATGAAGCGTTTGCCGCAGCCCGCAGTCGCTTTGAGGAGGCGGTGCAATTCTGGCTTGCGGAGGGATACCACCGCTGCCAGCGGTGCCAAAGTCCAACCTTGTTGGCGTATCCCATGTGCTCCACCTGTGAGCACCTCCGTCGGCTAGTCTAGCCCTGGTTCCAGTTGGCTCGCGCGGAAAGGAGGAGTCCTCATGTATCTTCACATTGGCCATGACCAGACCATTCACCACCGGCAGATTGTGGCCATAGTCGACCGCGAACTGCTCACTCGATCCCCAGAGACCCGCCAGTGGTTCAATCGCTTACGGGGTCTTAACCAAATCTACGGGGACGAGCGAGAGGCCAAGTCGTTGGTCATCGTCGACAGCGGGGTGTACTGCTCGCCGATCTCGGCCTTGACACTATTGCGCCGCGCCGCGGGACACCTGGGCGCCGAGGAATAGCAAGAGGGCTATGTTATACTAAGTCCGAAGACCCGCAAGGGGTCTCATCGTCTGTTTTTGGGAGGACCCTCATGGCCGAGAAGAAAGGCTCCGACTACACGGAGAGCCAAATTCAGGTCTTAGAAGGCCTGGAGGCGGTACGTCGGCGTCCAGGCATGTACATCGGGTCCACGGGGACCCGGGGCCTGCATCACCTCGTCTATGAAATCGTGGACAACTCCATCGACGAGGCCTTGGCAGGGGTGTGCGACCGAATCGAGGTCACGCTGTATCGGGATGGCCGGGTGGGGGTTCGAGACAACGGGCGAGGTATTCCGATCGGCGTGCATCCAAAGGTGGGCATTCCTACCTTGGAGGTGGTGCTGACCATCCTGCATGCCGGGGGCAAGTTCGGAGGCGGCGGGTACAAAGTCTCGGGAGGTCTTCACGGGGTGGGCCTGTCGGTGGTCAACGCCCTGTCCGAGGAGCTAGAGGCCTACGACCGCTATGGCGGCGGCTTGTACCATCAGCGGTACCAGCGCGGGAAACCGGTCACCGCCTTGACGCGCCTAGAGGACACCACCGAGACCGGATTTGAAGTGATCTTCAGACCGGATCGCGAGATCTTCGAGGATCTCACCTTCCAGTTTGAGACGCTGGCCAATCGGCTGCGGGAGCAGGCCTTTTTGAATGCGGGCGTCTACCTGTCCTTAACCGAGGAAGCTACCGGCCGCTCGGTGCGCTTTTTGTACCGAGGCGGCGTTGAGTCGTTTGTGCAATACCTCAACCTCAGCCGGGAAGTCTTGCATGACCGACCCATCGCCTTTTCGGTGCAGCGAGAGGGGGTAGTCGTCGAGGCCGCGTTGCAATACAACGACAGCTACGTCGAGACTTTGTACACCTTTGCCAACACCATCCGCACCTTGGAGGGAGGGACCCACGAGGCAGGATTTAAGGCGGCGTTGACCAGGGTCTGCAACGACTTTGCCCGCAAACTGGGGCTGCTCAAGGACAGCGATGCCAACCTGATGGGGGAAGACGTCCGGGAAGGCTTGACCGCTATCCTCTCGGTGAAACTTCCGGAGCCTCAATTTGAAGGGCAAACCAAGACCAAACTGGGTAATTCAGAGGTTCGAAGCCTGGTCGAGTTGGTGGTGGCCGAGCAGCTGACCTCGTATTTTGAGGACACTCCGGCGGTGGCCAAGCGGATTCTGGAAAAGGCGGTGGCGGCGGCTCGGGCCCGGGAAGCGGCCCGGCGAGCTCGCGAGTTGACTCGCCGCAAGAGCGCGCTGGAGTCGGCCTCACTGCCTGGCAAGTTGACGGACTGTGCCAGCAAGGACCCGGCGGAATCGGAGTTGTATTTGGTCGAGGGAGACTCTGCTGGGGGCTCCGCCAAACAGGGCCGGGACCGGCGGTTTCAGGCCATCTTGCCCCTCAGGGGAAAGATTTTGAACGTGGAACGGGCTCGGATGGATAAGATTTTGGCCAACGAAGAGATTCGAGCGATGATTACGGCCATCGGCACCAGTATTGGGGAAGATTTTGACCTTAGTCGGGCCCGTTACCACCGCATCGTGATCATGACCGACGCCGACGTCGACGGCTCCCACATTCGCACCTTGCTCTTGACCTTCTTTTACCGGTACATGACCCCTTTGATCGAGGCGGGCTACGTCTACATCGCCCAGCCTCCGCTCTACCGGGTCCGCAAGGGGAAGCAAGAACGGTATTTGTACGACGACGCCGCCCTGGACCGCTTGTTGGAGGAATGGGGCCGGGACAAAGACGTCGAGGTGCAACGGTACAAGGGGCTTGGCGAGATGGATGCCGAGCAGTTATGGGAGACCACGATGAACCCAGAGACCCGCACCTTACTTCGGGTGGAGCTGGAGGATGCGGTGGCGGCGGACTGGATCTTCACCGTGCTGATGGGGGAGAAGGTGGAGTCCCGTCGCGACTTTATCCAGGAAAACGCCCATCAGGTGCGCAACCTCGACACCGTGGGCTAAGTAGGGGGTAAGAGGATAACCATGGCGGAGATCGGGCGCGTCCTTCCCGTCGATATCGAGGAGGAGATGAAACGCTCCTACATCGACTACGCGATGAGCGTCATCGTGAGTCGAGCCCTGCCTGACGTCCGCGACGGGCTCAAGCCGGTGCATCGGCGCATCCTCTACGCCATGCACGAGCTGAACAACACCCCGAATCATCCGCACAAAAAGTCGGCTCGGATCGTCGGCGAGGTGCTGGGGCGATACCATCCCCACGGGGATGTGGCGGTGTACGACGCCATGGTCCGGATGGCCCAAGATTTTTCTATCCGCTATCCGCTGGTGGATGGGCACGGCAATTTTGGGTCGATGGACGGCGACGCGCCGGCGGCCATGCGGTACACGGAGGTCCGCTTGTCGCCGATCGCGTTGGAGATGCTGGCCGACATCGAAAAAGAGACGGTGGATTTTGTCCCCAACTTCGACGAGACCCAACAAGAGCCGGTGGTCCTCCCGGCCAAGATCCCAAACCTCCTCATTAATGGCTCAGCCGGAATTGCCGTGGGAATGGCCACCAACATCCCGCCTCACAACCTGGCCGAGGTGGCCGAAGCGGCGATACGCCTGATTGACAATCCCGACCTGGATGTGGAGGAGCTCATGACCTCGATCCCTGGGCCGGATTTTCCGACCGGCGGTCTGATCATGGGCGTGGAGGGCATCCGCCAGGCCTACCACCGTGGGCGCGGGATTATCGTGATCCGCGGCGTGGCGCAGGTGGAAGAGGGCCCCCAAGGCCGGCCTCGGATTGTGATCTCGGAGATCCCCTACCAGGTTAACAAGGCTCGGCTGCTTGAGAAGATTGCGCAGTTGGTTCACGAGCGGAGGATCGAGGGGATCGCCGACTTGCGGGACGAGTCCGACCGCAGCGGTGTGCGGATTGTGGTAGAACTGAAACGCGATGCCGTGGCGAAGGTAGTGCTGAACCAGTTATACAAGTTCACCATGCTGCAGCAGACCTTCGGGATCATCCTGCTGGCCTTGGTGCACGGACGGCCCCAAATCCTCTCCCTCAAAGAGATGCTCCAGCATTTCCTCTGGCACCGCCGCGAGATCGTGGTGCGCAGGACCCGGTACGATCTGGAGCGGGCGGAGGCCAGAGCCCATATCCTGGAGGGGCTGCGCATCGCCCTGCAATTCCTCGACGAAGTGATTGCCCTCATCCGGGCCGCCAGCTCGCCTGACGTGGCCCGACAAGGGCTGATGGAACGCTTCGGACTGAGCGAGAAGCAGGCGACCGCGATTTTGGAGATGCGGCTCCAACGGTTGACCCAACTCGAACAGGAGAAGATCGAGGCCGAGTATCAGGAGATTCAGGCCCAAATCACCCGACTGCGAGCGATTTTGGCCGATGAGCAGTTGGTGTTTGGGATCATCAAAGATGAACTGGGCGAGCTCAAGGAGAAATACGGCGACCCTCGGCGCACTCGGATCGTGGCGGCGGTAGAGGATATTCAAGTAGAGGACCTGATCACCGACGAGGACATGGTCATCACCGTCACCCATCGCGGGTACATCAAGCGGGTCTCGCCGCACGCCTACCGGGCACAACGGCGCGGCGGGCGCGGAGTCATGGGGGGGGTGGTGCGCGAGGACGACTTCGTCCGTCACCTCTTCGTGGCTTCAACTCACGCCTACGTGTGTTTCTTTACCAACCGCGGTCGGATCTACCGGGTGAAGGTGCACGAGATTCCGGAGGCCACGCGGCAGGCCAAAGGAACGCTGGTCAGTAATTTGGTGGCACTTGAACCTGATGAACACATCACCGCGATTCAGACCTTAAGCGCCCAGCAATCCGAAGCTTACTGGGTCTTTGCGACGCAAAAGGGCGTGGTCAAACGCACGTCGCTGGAGGAATACCAGTCGTGGCGCGGCGGCGGGATCATCGCCATCGCCCTCAACGATGACGACCAGTTGATTGGGGTAGAGCGGACGACCGGGAATCAGGAACTGCTGTTGGCGACCTCCCAAGGGCAAATCATCCGGTTCGCGGAGTCCGAGGTCCGGCCCATGGGGCGGACGGCGCATGGGGTCACCGGCATTCGCCTGCGCCCCGACGACCGCGTGGTGTCCCTGGCGGCCATTGGCGGGGAGCCCGAACTGCTGATTCTCTCCCAAAACGGTTACGGCAAGCGCACGCGTCTGGACCAGTTTCGGGTCACCAGCCGGGGAGGAGTCGGAGTCATCGGCCTTCACGTGACCGCCAAGACCGGCGAGTTGGTGGGGATTAAGCCGGTTCGCGGGCACGAGCAATGCATGGTGGTGTCCTCCGAGGGAACGTTGATTCGCCTCAACGTTGAGGACGTTTCTCTGCAAGGACGGCCATCCCAAGGGGTGACGGTGATGCGTCTGGAACCAGGCCAACAGGTCGCCGCCTTCACGTTGATCACGGCGGATGACGAAGGGAAAGAAGAAGGGTAAGGTAGTGAAGGAGTAGACTTGGTATCAACGATTCGGTTGCTAACCCACTGAGGGATCCGGAGCAGCCGACGCAAGGTGAGGGGGCAGCACGGAAGATGGAGAAGGAAGGAGAACTTCACGCCAAAGCCACCGGGACCTTTACCGTCAAGGCCGGTTTGGCCGAGATGCTCAAAGGGGGGGTGATCATGGACGTCACCACCCCGGAACAAGCGGAGATCGCGGAGAAGGCCGGGGCGGTGGCGGTCATGGCCCTGGAACGGGTGCCGGCGGACATTCGCGCGGCCGGAGGGGTGGCGCGGATGGCCGATCCGCGAATCATCAAGGCGATCATGGCCGCGGTATCGATTCCGGTGATGGCCAAGGTCCGGATAGGCCACTTCGTGGAGGCGCAGGTGCTGGAGGCCTTGGAAGTGGACTACATCGACGAGAGCGAAGTCTTGACGCCGGCCGATGACCAGTATCACATCGACAAGTGGGCCTTCAAAGTGCCGTTTGTATGCGGAGCTCGCGACTTAGGCGAGGCTTTGCGACGGATCGCTGAAGGGGCAGCCATGATTCGAACCAAAGGCGAGCCGGGGACCGGTAACGTGGTCGAGGCGGTCCGACACCTTCGCACGGTCAACCGGCAAATTCGCCAGGTGATGGCCACGCCCGATCACGAACTTCCAGACTTGGCCAAGGAACTGCGGGCGCCTTTGGAGTTGGTGCGCAAGGTCAAAGAGCTGGGGCGGTTGCCGGTGGTCAACTTCAGTGCTGGAGGAATTGCCACGCCGGCCGATGCCGCGTTGATGATGCAGCTCGGGGCAGACGGCATCTTTGTCGGGTCGGGAATCTTCAAGTCCAAGAACCCGGAAGCCCGAGCCCGCGCGATCGTCCGTGCCACCTTGCACTACAACGACCCGAAAATCATCGCCGAGGTCTCGGAAGACATCGGGGAACCGATGCCCGGTATCGACGTGGCGCTCTTGACGGCCGCCGAACGGATGCAGGAGCGGGGCTATTAAGATGCGCATCGGGGTGTTAGCGGTCCAGGGTGACGTGCGAGAGCACCTCACCCACCTGCGCGAAGTGGGTGTAGAGGCACTCCCGGTTAAAACCACAGAGCAGATGGCCGGAATCCACGGGCTGATCATCCCCGGCGGCGAGTCGACCACCATCGGGATGCTGATGCAAGAATACGGGCTTGACCAAGCCATCCTCGACCGTTATCGCTCGGAGCCGTTTCCCATTTGGGGAACTTGCGCCGGTCTCATCTTGCTGGCCAAGGAAGTCCATGGGTGGTCGCCGGCTCGGCTGGGGTTATTGGATATCACAGCCGACCGCAACGCCTACGGACGGCAACTGGCCTCGTTCGAGGCTTGGTTGGAGATCCCAGCGCTTGGGGAGCCGCCTTTCCCAGCCGTATTTATTCGCGCGCCCCGGATTAGTCGGGTCGGGCCGAGCGTACAGACCTTGGCGTGGCACGACGGCTGGCCGGTCATGGCCCGAGCCGGACATCTTTTGGTGACTACCTTTCATCCCGAGATGACCAGCGACCACCGCGTGCATGCCTATTTTGCCGGCATGGTGGAGGCGTGTCGCAGTCGAGTGTAACGGTAGCGGCGGATTAGGGTCCGTGGAGGAGTACCGATGCTGGATATCCGCAGAATTCGTGAGAATCCCGAGGAAGTGAAGGCGCTCCTACGCCGCAAGGGGATTGAGGCGCCGATTGACCGCATCCTCGAGCTGGATGCGGAACGCCGGCGACTGCTCTCCCAGATTGAGGTGGGGAAAGCCGAGCGCAATCGAACCTCTGCGGTCATCGCCGAGCGCAAGCGGACGGGAGAGCCGGCCGAGGAGTTAGTGGAAGCGATGCGGCTGCTTGGGCAGCGCATCGCCGAGGAAGAAGCCAGGCTCGGTCCCGTGGAGGAAGAGTTGGAGCAGCTGTTGCTTACGGTGCCCAACACGCCGTTGCCGGACGTGCCGGAGGGACGCGGGTCCGAGGACAATGTGGAAGTCTACCGATACCTCGAGCCTCCGCAGCAGGCTTTCCAGCCTCAGCCTCACTGGGAGGTGGGGGAGCGGCTGCGTCTGTTGGATTTTGAGCGGGCCCACAAATTGTCTGGGGCGCGATTCACCGTGCTGGTGGGTTGGGGGGCCCGGCTCTCCCGGGCCCTGATCAACTTCATGATCGAACATGCGGTGGAGCGCGGTTACCAGGAAATGGAGCCACCGGTGTTAGTCAATCGGGATGCCATGGTGGGCACCGGGCAATTCCCGAAGTTCGTGGAAGACGTATTCCGGGTGGTGCCTCACGAATATTACCTGATTCCCACCGCCGAGGTACCCCTGACCAACTACCATCGGGGAGAGATTCTGGACGAAGCGGAGTTGCCCCGACGCTACGTGGCTTATACCCCCTGCTTCCGGTCGGAAGCCGGGGCGGCCGGGCGAGACACCCGGGGGTTGATTCGGCAACATCAATTCGACAAGGTTGAGCTGGTTCAGCTGGTGCGACCCGACCAGTCGGAGGCGGCGCTAGAGCAGATGCGGCGGGATGCGGAGCTGGTGTTGGAACGATTGGGGTTACCATTCCGCACGGTGTTGCTCTGCGGCGGCGACATGGGATTTGGCCAAGCCAAAACTTACGACTTGGAAGTGTGGATGCCGTCCTACGGGCGGTATGTGGAGATTTCCTCGGTTAGCAACATGACCGACTTCCAGGCCCGACGGGCCAACATTCGCTACCGGGCCCGCGCCACGCGCAAGACCGACTGGGTGCACACCCTCAACGGCAGCGCGCTTGCCGTGGGTCGCACGATTGCCGCGTTGTTGGAGAACTGTCAGCAGGAAGATGGGACCATCGCCGTACCGGACGCCTTAGTCCCTTACTTCGGAGGGATTTCCACCATTACTCCCCAGCTATCCACAGGGCTAGCCCCGTAATTATCCACAGAGTTATACACCGCCTGTGCATATGTGAACACAATTTACGGTGGCGGTGCAACCGCTGGCCGTTAGCATACCGTAGGAAGAAGCAGGTGACACGCATGGCGACCACGATGAGGGCCCGGACAGCCCAGGCGTGGGTGGAACGGTACCTAAAGTTCCTGGGAGCGGAAGCCAAAAAGCCAAGCCTCGAGGCGTTACAGGAGCTTACTCAGGCCCAAATGTCGCGCGTGGTGTTTGAAAACATCAGCACCATCCTGCGCGCGTACCGCCAAGGCACGACTCCGGCGCCTCCCGACCCAGAGGCGGTGTTGGACAACTGGATCGCTGGGCGGGGCGGAGGACTGTGCTACGAAATCGCTCCGACTTTCTCGGCGCTGCTCCAAGCGCTCGGCTACCAAGTCACGCCGGTGTCGGGGACGATTACCTGGCCGGATAGCCATCAGGCGGCGCTGGTCGAGCTCGAGGAAGGCAGGTGGTTGGTGGAGGTAGGCAATGGGGCTCCGTTTTTCCATCCCGTTGCCGTCGAGCAAACGACGGAGCTGAGCCACTGCGGGCTGGAGTACCGCTTCCGGCCGGCTATGGGCCACCTAATTCAGGATCGGTGGGACAAGGAGCAGGGCTGGAAGCCGTTCTGCGACCTAGAGTTGGAGGCGGCAGACCCAGATCGCCTCTACGCCGCTTATTGCCGCCATCACATACCTGGCTTGGGAAAGTTTGTCGGGGAACTGACCATGGTGGCCTGTACACCCGATCGGGTGACGGTTTTGCACAATCTCACCTTGACGGAGTATCGCCCGGAAGGAAAAACCCGAGTAACCCTGTCCTTAGAGGAACTCCCGTCGGTCGCCAAATCGCGCTTTGGGCTCCCCAATATCCCCATATTGGAAGCAGCTTCAGCGCTGAAAGCCTTTGGGGTGAACTTGCAAGCGGAGTGAGGGGAAGCCGCAGCCCTGCTCTTGAGGAAACGCGGAACGACCTACGGTTCTCGGCCAAGCCAACCCCCTGCTTCCGGTGGACAACTTGGGGAAAGGTCGGAAGGGGATCACTTTCGGTCGGCTGGTTGGATAAAGAGAACAGGCTTGTCGACCAAATGGGCCCGGTGCGCAAGACGGTTCTAAGCCGGAAGGCCAGAGGTCAAGGGTGCGGTCCGGGGGCAGACGAGAGGACTCCGAAGAAATGGCTTAACGGTCGTGAGAGGCCGCCAGCGGGGTTTGCCACAGCACGACATGCGTTTGAAGTTCCCCGGTGTTTTCATTTCGGCTGTAGGCTAACCCGATGGAGCAGCGCTCCGGGCCACCGAGCATTTCGCACCACTCCATGGGCAAGTGGAAGGGATTTTGTTCGGTACCCTGGCCGGAGGCGCCCACTTTTCGAGCCACCCAAGCCAGGCTGAGCCAAACTCGGCGAGGGTCAATCCATCCGGGAAGCGTCAACGTAGCCAACTCAGCGGACTGGTATCCTGAAATCTGTGAAGGGTGCTGGGACAGTTCGGTCATCGTGTGGTCACGACCCCTTTGGCAAGGTTGCTGCACCGCGTCCAAAGGATACCATAAGCGGGCGTCGAACTTCGTCGAACCTCGCTTCCGGGGGATAGGCCTACCGGGGGTGGTCCAAGTCTGTACTCAACGTGGGGGCGATACAGCTGCTGGCTTGGTTAGACCAATAGGGGGTCACGTCGGCCGACCCAAAGGCCAGCGGTGGCGTGGGAGGTTCGCAAAGGTCGGCAGCCTCCCCGTTACCCGCCCACGGGCGGTAATCCCAACCTTGTCCCGGAACCGGGTCGGTCAATGCCTCCACCAGCTCGTGGCTGAGGGCCCAGGTAAGGTGGCGAAAAGGGTTGCCGAAGGTTCCCCCCTGGTCGGTGAGCGCACATCCGACGCTGACCGCGGTGTAAGCGAGTGCAGGCCCGGAGACGTTTCCGATGGTCGTGCCGTGATAGTTTACCAAGCCAGGCTGGCCATCTCCGCGCGAACCGACGCAGGCTACAGGAACGGGGTAGTCCTGGGTGGTCGTAGGGGGAAGAAAGATATCGATGACCCTCCCGCCGGGATTGGACGGCAAGTGCAAGGA
>JAIMAE010000288.1 GCA_023512105.1 Bacillota bacterium
TTCACCTGGTCGAGGGTCATGCCGGGTAGACCGATTAAGGCCAACTCCACCCGCAGCACCACCTCCGCCCAGATGGCCAGCTCCTGGTGCTGAATCATCAAGTCAAGCACGTCGTAAACGGTGCCGGCATAGGCGTTTTCAATCGGCAAGAGTCCCACGTTGGCCGGGCTTTCCACCAAGCGGGCGACCACGTCGGCAAACGAGGGCAACCCCTGCGGCACCGCCTCCGGCCAGTGTCGCTTCACCGCCTCTTCGCTAAACGCTCCCGGCTCTCCCTGGAAGTAGATGATCGGCGCCTGTTTCATGCTCGAACCGGCTCATTTCCAAACACCGAGGTGCCTTCGCTGCGGGCGTAGCGCTTAAATGCCTCGGTCAACTTGAGGGTCACCGGGCCCGGCGTCCCGCTGCCGATCACCCGCCCGTCGCAGCGCACCGCCGGCACGATCTCGGCCGCGGTGCCGGTAAGAAAGCACTCGTCGGCATTGTAGACGTCAAACAGGTTGAAGACGTCCTCGCGACAGGTCATGCCCATTTCTCGGGCCAACTTCAAGACGGCCTGGCGGGTAATCCCATTCAAGATCCCCACATAGGGCGGAGGGGTGATCAGCACCTCGTCCTTGACGATGAAGACGTTGTCGCCAGTCCCTTCCACCACCCACCCCTGCTGGTTTAACATCAACACCTCGGCCAGTCCGCGCTGATTGGCCTCGATCTTGGCCAAGATGTTGTTGAGGTAGTTGAGCGACTTAATCGCCGGGTTGAGCGCCTCCGGGGAGGTCCGCCGCACGGCCACCGAAGCCAACTCCAGGCCTTTTTCGTACACCTCGGGAGGATACAGCGCCACCTCATCGGCGATCACGATCACGGTCGGCTTGCTGCAGCGGCGCGGGTCGAGTCCGAGGTCGCCAGGGCCGCGGGATACGACCAGCCGGATGTAGGCATCGGACAATTGATTGCGGCGCAGCGTCTCCAGTACCGCCGCCTTCATTTCCGCGGGATCCAGGGGGATGTCAAGCAAAATCGCCTTGGCGGATTCGTAAAGGCGCTTGAGATGCTCGTCTAACTTAAAGACGCGCCCCGCGTAGGCGCGAATTCCCTCGAAAATCCCGTCCCCATAAAGAAATCCGTGGTCGAAGACCGACACCCGCGCCTCCGCCTTAGGCACGTACTCTCCGTTGAGATAGATCCAACGTTCCTCCGCCATGCTCTTCCTTCTTTCTTGGTGTCGTGATCCCGCCCCTTCGCACAAGCTGTGACTTAGGCCGCCTGGCGAGCAAGATCAGGATCAAGTTAGCTTATATGGACGTATTTGTCCATCGCCTAATCGACCTTGGGCGTGGGTCAAAAAGAGGAGCCCCCGCCTGCGCCAGGCGAGGGCCCCGGGAAAGTTAACCTTCGAGCACCATCGACAGCGGTTGACCCGCCGGCACCATCGGGTAGACGTGCTCATCCTCGGGAACCACCACTTCCAACACCACCGGCCCCTCAATCCGCTCCATCACCGACAGCGCCTCCTCCAAGGCGCCGGCCTGATTGACGCTGAACCCAGGAATGCCGAAGGCCTCGGCCAGCTTGACGAAGTCGGGGTTCAAGAGAAACACCCCGTGCCGCCGCTCGCCGTGGAACAGGTCTTGCCACTGCCGCACCATCCCATGGCCGAGGTTGTTGATGATGATCACCCAGATGGGAAGCTGGTACTGGGCCAGGGTGGCCATCTCCTGCAGGTTCATCTGAAAGCTGCCGTCGCCGGCCAACAGGCAGACCCGCCCTTGGGGGTGCCCGAGCTGCGCCCCCATCGCCGCCGGAAACCCGTAGCCCATCGTCCCGGCGCCCCCGGAGGTGATGAACCGGCGCGGCTGGCCGCGCGGGACCACTAGGGCGGCCCACATCTGGTGCTGCCCAACCTCGGTCACCACCGGGTCGTCGTCCCGAAGGTGACGGGCGATGATCGCCAGGGCCTTGGGCGCGCTCAGCCCGGCCTCGGAATCCCCGAGCTTCAGCGGGTGCTCGGCTTTCCACTGCTCCAATTGGCGCAGCCAACCCGGATGTGTCTTGGGCTCGGCGATCCGGGCCAGCTTGGGCATGATGCAGCGCAGGTCGCCTCGCA
>JAIMAE010000064.1 GCA_023512105.1 Bacillota bacterium
GCACCCGTTGCAGACCGCCGCCGGGGTGAGCGTTTAGACGGTGCATCGCATCAATGCGTTTTCCTAGGTTGTCGGCGGGAGCGGGGCTCAGCGGTATCTTGCCATATGTCCACAATAGTGTCAACAAAAATGTCTACGCAATTTTCCTAACCCGGTCGGGCCTGGTAGAGGAGGATTGCGGGACCACGCGGGCGGGGACGACGCCATCAGGACGTGGCCGATGGGTGGTAGGACAAGATGGGGTGGGTGGGGAGGAGGCTTCCGGCGTTGCGGACGGTGACCCGCACCGAAGCCCGCACCGGCAACGCGGCATAGTGGGCCATCCAGGCCGCTGGGGCGGGCGGGGAGGCAAGCGGCCCCAACCGTTCGGTGCGGGGATACAGAGTAAATGCATCCACGTGGTGGACCTGGGTCCAGTGCACCAACTGAACGGCTCGCTGAGCAAGCTGCTGGGCCGCCTGTTGACTCAAGGTGGACAGAGGCAGGGGATTGGGATGGCCGTCGACCTCGTCGATGGAGACGCCGACGGCGCCTTTGACCTCCAGGGCCTGGCGGGTGACGCGCAGCTCGAAGTGTTCGGAGACCACCTGCAGCACCCATTGGCCCTTGCCGCTGGGAACGGTCAGCAGCACCGAGGGGCGCCGATTGGTCAACAGCCCCCAGGTGGCCACCTGATCCGGCGACCATCTTCCCACCGCGCCCGAAGCCGCGGTGACCACCGCCCCGACCACTGTAAAGTCGCTGGCCTCGGGCAGGCCGGGCTCGCTGCGCAAGGCCAAGAGCGGCAGCGGCACCACGGCAAACGGGCGATTCTCCCACCGCTCCAGGCAACGGTAAAAGCGGGTGGGATAGGCGGAGCCGTCGTGCTGCAGGGCGCGCAGGGCATCCTCGAGCACCTCCACCGGGTCTGGGCCTACCGGGTTGACCGTCTTGGCGTAAGGAGCGGCGGAGCCATCGGTCGCCAACAGCCAAAACGTGCGATGAAGATAGGGGGCGCGGGCCAGCCGGTCGATCACCCCGGAGAACGCCGGACTTTGCAGGACGGTTTGGCTTAAGACCACCACCCGCAGGTGGGCGAAGGTGAGCGGATTGCGGTTGGGAAAGTCCAAGCCGGTGTGGCGAAGCGCTTCGGTCAAGGTGGCACCGGTTCCCTCGACTACCCAGGTCGGGCGGGAGCCGCCGCTCCCGTTAGAGGTTCCCGGGGCCGACATCATCTGGGGAACGTCTGCCTCCACCGCCACCCTGAGCCCTTGGGGCGGCGTGCGGTCGACGGCGAGTAGCACGGGGATGGTCAAGGGCTCGGGTTGGGTGATATCCCAGCAACCGGTCAGCAAAAAGAGCAAGGCGCACCCACTGACGGCCCCCCGCAACCACCATCGGCTCACGGCTTGGCCGCCTTTCGTCTGGCCAGTAGACCGGCGCTTACGAAGAGGAGGACCAAGGCGGGAAAGAGCGAGGTGGTCCAGCTGGCTGCAAGGAACTGGAGTCGGCTTTGTACGCTAGGAAAGCCCAAGGTGGCGGCGGCCAGCGTGGTCGCTCCGATAGCGAACGCCAGCCAGGGGCGGGGGGAGAGGCGAAGGGCCCGGCGGGTGGCGTCGGTGGCGACAAAGGTCCAAATCCCGAGTTTCAGTTCGATCAGCCCCAGCCACACCGGCACGTAGATCAGGTCGAGCCGGGAGAAAAACTCGCCGCTGCGCACCTCGCGGATCGCCTCCAGCACCGGGTAGGCCCCGTGGGCGGCGTAGTTGGTGCCCAACTCACCCCACACCACCGCCACCGTGGCCAGAAGCACGCCGCTGCTCCACAGCGCCCCCTCCACGATGGCCCGGCGAAGCGGCTGGGGGGAGGTCGGGCGGCAGTAGGGCAAAAAGGCCACCCCGATCACGCTTTCGCCCAAAAAGCTCAGCGGCATCACCGCGCCCCGGACGATCTCCAGTGGGCGCTGCGGCCACCAGGGCAGGTAGTTCTCGGGGCGAATGAAGGCGACGGCGGAGAAGAGCAGGACGGCGCTGAAGAGCAGGCCGGTCATGGTCAGAAGGTCGCTTACCCGCGCCAAGCCCTCGGGACCGGCTTGAACCAAGGGAATGACAGCGACCAGGATGAAGGTGCCCACTGCCCACTCTGGGGTGCGGGGCAGCACGCTGGCGGAGACAAAGCTCAAAAGCTCGTTCCAGATCGAGATCAGCGCCACCATCACGCAGGCCCCGTAGGTGGCAAGGGCCAAGCGGGCCACTGTCTGTCCGAAGGCGTCGCGGAACAGCCGCGGCGGCCCCCAACCGGCCACCGCCCAGGCCACCGCCGCGTTGACCAAGAAGGCCAAGACGGCGGCCAAGCTCACCGCCCACAGCGCCCCGGCTCGGGCGGCGGTGAAGGCCGCCCCGGGCAGGAAGACCACCGTGGTGGGCAAGATGATCATCATCTGCAGCCGCCTGAGCTGCCGCCAGCTGAGGCGTCCTTTCATGGCTTAGGGATCTGCCGCTGGGTCCGGCTTGGCCAGCGCAGCACGGTATCCCGCCAGCCCCCCGGCCGCCAGGGGGCCAGCGGACTTAAGTAGGGCACCCCGGCGCTGCGGACCTTCACGCTGACCGCCAACAGCGCGATCCAGGCGGTGACCACCCCGACGAAGCCAAAGACGGCCGCCACCGGAATCAGGGCGTAGCGGAGGACTCGCAGCAGGTTGGAGAGGTTGCCGTCCGGAACCAAAAACTGGGCCAAGATGGCCAGGGTGACGGTGATCAGGGTGGGGGCGCTGACGACCCCGGCCCGGATCGCGGCGTCGCCCAGGATGAGGGTGCCAAAGATGGTGACGGTCTGGCCCAGCGCCCCGGGCATGATCAGCCCGGCTTCTTGGACGATGTCCACCACGACCAGCATGATCACCGTCTCCACCACCGCCGGGAAGGGGATGCTCAGTCGGGTGCGCACGGTGGTGAGGTACAGGGCGAGCGGGATGAAGGCCGGGTTAACGGTCAAGGCGGCCACGTAGACAGCGGGCAGGGTGGTGGCGACTAAGAGTCCTACATACCTCGCCATCCGGGTGAGCGACCCGGTCAAGGGCAGTTGGTAGTAGTCGCCCGGGCTGGCCAAGAGGTCGGACAGCCTGGCCGGGATCAACAGCACGCTGGGGCTAAGCTCCACCAAAATCGCGACCCGACCTTGTAACAAGGCGGCCGCCACCTGGTCCGGGCGTTCGCTGTACTGGGTGATGGGAAGCCAGGGGGGGCCGCCCAGGGCCATGGCCAGCCGCGAGGCGTCGACAAATCCCCGTAGATTCACCTGTCGCAGCCGCCGACGCACCCAGCGCAAGACCGGGGCGGGCACCAGCGGAGCCAGATAGGCGACGGTGACGGTGCTCTGGGTCCACTCGCCGAGCCGTAAGGTCATCAAGCGCAGGTCTGGGGAGGCCAGAAATTGCCGGATGAGGGCCAGGTTGGTGGCCAAATCTTCCACAAACCCGGTGTGGGGACCGTGCACCACCGCCGCGTTGGGGGGCTCGGCGATCGAGCGCAGCGGCGGCTTGGCCACGTCGGCCGCCCAGACCCCGCGACGGCTTCCCACCACCACCTCCCGGTGCAGGAGCGCGCTCACCGCCTGGGAGACGGTGGTCAGGCGGTGGACCTCCGGCAGGTGGGGCGGGAGGTCATGGGCTGGGCCGCCGCGCAGGATCCCCTCGACGATCAGCGCGGCGTCCACCCCGCCTTCCAGGTAGCAGAGAAAGCTGTCGCCAGCAGAGGTGGAAAGCCATCGCGTCACCAAATCCGGCGGGTGGCCCAAGGCGGAGGCGATGGCCAAAAGGGCCTGGGCTGGATCGGCCGGCAGCCGATCTTGGCCAAGCCAGCTCTCCAGACGCCCAAGCAGATGGTCTGCGCGCTCCCGCAGTTCCGGCACCGGTTCGTAGCTCAGCTGACCGTCCGGATCGCCCGAAGCAGGCTGAGGCTTTGGCATGGTGGAACCTCCTTTGGCAACGAAGACGCAGTGGACCCTGATTACACCTTGCCCGTTTCGCTCGCGGTTATGAAGCCTGGGGGGCGGCTTGCGGGAAGAGGAGAGTGCGGTCCTCACCGCGAAGGGAGGATCGGGTCGGATGTGACCCGCAAGGAGTGCATGGAGGAGGCGACAGTGCGATGGGACGGATTGAGGCGCGGATTGCCGAGTTGGGGCTTCGGCTGCCCACCCCGATGCCGCCGGTGGGCAACTACGTGGGAGGCAAGCTGGTGGGTGAGCTCTTGTACATGGCTGGACACGGTCCACGGGTCGACGGGCAGCTGCCCTACGTGGGCAAGGTGGGGAGAGAACTTAGCACCCAAGAGGGGTATCAGGCGGCCAGATTGGTGGTGCTGAACACCCTGGCCACCGCCAAGCTCCTGCTCGGCGACTTGGACCGGATCGCCGAGGTGATCAAGGTCTTCGGGATGGTCAACGCCGTCGAGGGATATCGAGAGACGCCCAAGGTGCTAGACGGCGCCTCCGACCTTTTGGTGGAAATCTTTGGCGAAAACGGCCGACATGCGCGGTCGGCGGTGGGCATGGCCGCCCTTCCGTTCGACATTCCGGTCGAAATCGAGATGATCTTCCGGGTGTCAGGTTAACCAGTAATTGGTCGGAGCGGGCCCGCCCTTTGCGGAGTCGGGCCCATCACCGCTTGCCCTGAGCCAGCCTGAACTTCGCAATTTCTGTCGGGGAAAAGAGGAACTCTTCTCTTCCTGTCGAATGGGAAGGTACCGGGAAATATTGGAGAAGACGGGGATGAGGGTTCATGGCGAATAAGGCGCTGGCTTTCTTCGACCGAGGGTTAGCGGTAGAGATGGCCACTCCCATCTTTTCACCCCCCCGTCCGCGGCGACGCGGGCGGAAGAACGAACGGGAGCGGTTCTTCCCCAACGGGATGCCAGTCCCCACCCGCGATCAGTTGATCCAATACATTCTCGAGCACGTGCTCTACCAGATTGACCTGACGGTGGGTGGACCGGTCTTCTGTAAGCACATCATCAAACAAAATCAGGACCGCAATCGCGAGAGCATGTATCACATCGTGTTTGGCCCCCCTCCGTGGACCGGGGTGTGGGAGGTGATCGGCAACCGGCGGATGTTCGACGTCCGCACCGTGTACCTGGAGCAGGAGGAGACCTGGCTGCCCCAAATCGTCCTCTCGCCGGGGAACTACATCGGGGTGGACAACCTCAACGGGATAGAGTTGCCCTTTCACGAGCTGCGGGCGGAGATGATTCGCCGCGGCTTTACCACCGCCGAGGAGTTCGACCGCTTCTCGGACACCACCGCCGAGGGGCGGCGCCGAGCCATGCGTGCGGCGGTGCGGGGGATCTGGATGTAAGCGGATGGACAGCAAAAGAGGGGATGGCCGTGAAGATCGACATCTCTGCCTTGGGCGGGATCATCTTTGGGGTGGTGGCTCTGGTCTCGGGCTTCGTGCTGGAGGGCGGTCGGGCGGCGGCGCTCCTGCAAGGGACGGCGGCCATCATCGTCATCGGCGGAACCATCGCGGCCACGGCGGTGTCGTTTTCGCTCAACGACCTCAAAAAGGTGCCCCAGTTGATGAAGATGGGGTTTACCCGCACCACCTTTGACCCGATTGCCTTGATCGACCAGCTGGCCCGGTACACCGACATCGCCCGCCGCGAGCAGCCGTTGGCCCTGGAGGCGGAGATCGAGAAGACCGGGGACGAGTTTTTGGCCAAAGGGCTTCAGCTGATCGTCGACAACGCCGACCCCGAGCTGATCCGCCAGATGCTGGAGGCCGACATCTACGCCTGGTCGAGCCAGCAGAAGGTGGGGGTCTCCATCTTCGAGGCGGCCGGGGGGTACGCCCCGACCATGGGGATCATTGGGACGGTAATGGGGCTGGTGCACGTGCTGGGCGAGTTGGCCGGCAACCCCAACGACTTGGCCACCGCCATCGGCCTGGCCTTCATCGCCACCCTCTACGGGGTGGCGACTGCCAACCTGCTGTGGTTGCCGTTGGCCACCAACCTCAAAAACAAGGCCAAGCACGACCTGTTGATGCGCCAGATTGCGCTGGAGGGGATTTTGTCCATCCAACAAGGGATGCCGCCTTCGATTCTGAAGGACAAGCTGATGAGCTTCATCCGGCCTTCCGGGGAGTCCAACGGCAACGGGGGACAAGTGGCCGCCCAGGCGGTGGAAGGCCGGCGAGCGGTGGGGGCGTCGTAGATGCAGCTCGGGGAGGAAGAAGGGGAACACGGGTCGGAGACGGGCGGCCTGCTGCGCTGGCTCATCACCTACGCCGACTTAATCACGCTGTTGTTGGCGTTTTTCATCATTTTGTACGCCTTGAACCGGACTCAGGAGGTGAAGTTTACTCTGATTGCCCAGGCCTTGTCCAAGGAGTTCAACTCGACCAGCATCGTCGGCCAGTCGCCAGGTCCCTCGATCGTGGAGGGCATCTCCGGCACGCGCGCTCAGGGACCCAACACCGAGTTGCAGCAACTCTCCCGGTTGCAGAGCGCGCTTCAGCAGGCGATTGACCAAGCTGGGCTCGGGCATCAGGTCTCGATTACCTCCAGTCCGGTCGGGGTGGCGATCTCCGTCCAGGCCCATCTGCTCTTTCCCACCGGCAGCGCGGAGTTGAATCCCGATGCGGTCACCCTGCTCCACCAACTGGGGCAGGTGCTCACCCGCGTCCCCAACGCGATTGAGGTGGCCGGTTACACCGACAGCACCCCGATTCACACCCCCCAATTCCCGAGCAACTGGCAACTCTCGGCCATGCGCGCGGCCAACGTGGCCTACACCTTGGCCTCGGTCCCGGGCATGGACCCCAAGCGGCTCTTTGTCACCGGATGGAGCAAGTACCACCCGGTGGCGACCAACGCCACCCCGGAAGGGCGACAGCAAAACCGGCGGGTCAACATCATCATCCTGCGCTCGACGGTGGCCGAGGTGGTCCAGCAGAGCGGCGTCGGGGGCGGTGGCCTGTAGGCGGGTGGCGGGAGCACAAAGGGAGTGACGAATCTCGGAGGCGTGAAGGGAGGCGGACCATGGAACTCACTGAAGCGACGATCATTCAGGCCTTGAACCTCTCGCAGCGGGCGGAGTGGGTGGTGGCCAACAACTTGGCCAACGCCGAGACGCCGGGCTACCAAGCCCAGGTGTTGTCGTTTCGGCAAGCCTTGGCCAAGGCGGTCTCTCAGGGGCCCGATGCGGTGTCGGCGGTGCAGGGGACCCTTTCCACCTTGCCCGGCCGCGTCCAGGCCAACGGCAACAACGTCTCGGTGACCCAACAGATGACCTTTTTAGCCCAAGACCAACTGTATTACAACACCGCCGTGGCCGCCTTCAATCATTGGGCGACCGGGATCAAGGCGGTGGCAGAAGGGAAGGCCTTGTAGATGTTTACCGGTTTGTCGATTCCCGCGAGCGCGCTGACCGCGGAGACCCTGCGGATGTCGGTGATCGCCGAGAATTTGGCCAACATCGACACCACCGCCACCCCGGGCGGAGGACCTTACCGGCGGCAGTTTGTGGTCCTCTCGGCCCGAGCCGGAGGACCGCAGGGGATTGGGGACGGGGTGGAAGTGGCGGCTGTGCTTCCTGACCCCAGCCCCTTCAAGGTGGTGTACGACCCGCAGAATCCGTTAGCCGACGCCCAGGGCAACGTGCTGTATCCCAACGTCCACCTGGCCAGCGAAATGGTGGACTTGATCGCCGCCTCCCGGGCGTATTCGGCCAACGCCACCGCCTTCAACGCGGTGAAGAGCCAGGCGGTCAAAGCCCTTTCGATCGGAGCGTGAACACGATGGCGATTAGCTTGACCTACCTCCCGCCGGTGACCTTGCCGACCGCCGGATCGGGGAGCGGGAATGCCTCGAGTGGCACCACCAGTTTCGGGGCGCTGTTCCAGCAGGCGGTCAACCAGCTGGAGCAATCGCAGAACACCGCCGACCAGGCGATAGTCTCCGCCCTGTCCGGGAACACCTCGCTGACCACGGTGATGGTGGCGATGGCCCGGGCCCAAGTCAGCTTGGACTCCGCGGTGGCGGTGCAGAACCAGGCGTTGTCTTCGTATCAGACCATCATGAATATGCCTTTGAGCTGAGGAGCGGTTGCGGTTGAACGAGCGGATTCAAAAGCTGGGTCGGCAACTGTGGGAACGCTTGAAGTCCATGGATGCGACTCAGCGGCTGCGACTGGGTGCTCTCTCGGCGCTAGGGGTCATCCTGGTGGCGACGGCGGTGGGGTTTTTAACTCGGACCAACTGGCAACCGCTCTACACCAATTTAAGCCCCAAGGCGGCGGGAGAGATCACGGCGGCGCTGACCCAGCAAAAGATTCCGTATCAACTCGCTGACCAAGGACGGACGGTGTTGGTACCGGCGCAAGAGGTCGACCAGGTGCGGGTGGAACTGGCGGATCGCAACATTCCGTCCAGTTCGGCGGGCACGGTAGGGATGCCGGCCCCGCTCACCTTTAGCTTGGGCGAGACCAATCAAGAACTGCAGATGCAGGCCCAGCTGAATCTGGAAGCTGGGTTGGAGTCCACCATCAACAGCATCAACGGGGTGGAAAGCTCGCGGGTGCTAATCAGCCAGCCGCCCCCGCAGCTGTTCGGGGAGGGAACCAATCCGGCCACCGCCTCGGTGTTTGTGCAGCTGAAGCCGGCCGCAACCCTTTCTCCGGCTTCGGTGCGCGGAATCATGAACCTAGTCGCCCACGCCGTCAACGGGTTATCCCCCAAGGATGTCACGGTGGTGGACCAGAACGGCACCCTGCTGTCGGCGTCGGCGCTTGAGTCCACCGATGCCACCAACCTGGCCGGGGTGACGGGATCCGAACTCAAGGCCGAGGAAGCGGTGGACCAGGCCATCCAGGACAACGTGCAGAGCATGCTCAACCAGGTGTTGGGGCCCGGGCAGGCGGTGGTGCGGGTCAACGCCGCCTTGAACTTCAATTCCGGCTCGCAGACCCAGGTGACCTACGGCCAGGGGGTGATCTCCTCTCAGCAGGTCGAGACCTCCAACAGCCAAAACGCGCCGACTCCGGTCACCCAAACCGGGGCGGCCGGCAACGTCCCGGGTTACCCGACCGTCAACGTGGGTGGAGGCAACTCCACCAGCAACCAGAACACCACCATCACCCAGTACGCGGTGCCCCAGACCAAGACCACCACCACCATCCCCGCCGGCAGCATCTCCCGCTTGACGGTGGCGGTGGCGGTGGACCAAAATCTCACGCCGGCCCAGACCACCAACTTGCAGAATCTGGTCGCCCAAGCGGCTGGCATCGTACCCTCGCGGGGGGACCAGGTGACGGTGGTGGGCCAACCCTTCAACCGCCAGCAGGTGAACCAGGTGCTGGCTCAGATGGCGGCGGCGCAGCGCGCGCAGCGCCTGCGCGAGGAGATTGCGGCGGGGGTGGCCACCCTGGCGGCGCTCGGCCTGTTCTTGGTCATCCGGCGCAGCCTAAGGCAGGCGGCGGCTCGGCGGGCGCTGATGCAGCCGGCCTTGCCGGCCCCGGAGACGCCGGCGGTGGTGATCGAACGGTCGGAGTTGGCGGTGGGAGCCGAGACCGACCTGGCCCTGGAGTCAGAGCGCCGCTACCTGGGCGACCTGCTCAAGCGGGATCCCCAGAACGTGGCCCGGCTGGTGCGCACCTGGCTGGAGCAAGAGGACTAGGCGATGGCGCGGGGACGGACCGTGGTCAGCGGAGTCAAGAAGGCGGCCGTGCTCTTGATGTCGGTGCCGGCCCAGGACGCGTCCTCCGTGCTGCGCCACCTCAATCGCTCGGAGGTGGAACGAATCGCGGTGGAGATCGCCAACACGCCGCGGATCGAACGGGAGCTGCAGGAGGCGGTGTTAAAGGAGTTCTACCACCTGTCGCTGGCCGAGGCCGAGGTGGCCAAGGGCGGATTGGAGACGGCGCGGGCGCTGTTGGAGCGGGCCTTTGACCCCAGTCGGGCGGGCGAGATCTTGGCTCGGCTGACCGCGCTGATGCAACATCGCCCGTTTGAGGTCTTGCGCAAGGCCGACCCCGCCCAGGTGTTGGCCTTCGTGCAGAACGAGCATCCGCAGACCATCGCCGTGCTCTTGGCCTACATGGACCCCGCCCAGGCCTCCCAGGTGCTCTCCGCTTTGCCCGACGAGCTCAAGGGCGAGGTGGCCCGGCGGATTGCGGTGATGGACCGGGTCAGCCCAGAGATGATTAAGGAGATTGAGGCCTTGATCGAAAAGCGGCTGCAGACCTTGTCGGTGGAGGAGGTGGGGATCGCCGGAGGGATACAGAGTCTGGTGCCCATCATCTCCAACGCCGACCGCACGGCGGAGCGGACGATCCTAAGCCGGTTGGAGGAAGACGACCCCGAGTTGGCGGAAGAGGTGCGGGCGCGCCTGTTTGTGTTTGAGAACATCGTGCAGCTAGACGACCGGTCGATTCAAAAGGTCTTGCGCCGGGTGGACAACAAGACATTGGCCACCGCGCTCAAGGGAACCGCCGAGGAGGTCAGCCAAAAGGTCTTTCGCAACCTCTCCCAGAAAGCGGCCGAGCTGTTGCGCGACGACATGGCGGTGATGGGCCCGGTGCGGATTCGGGACGTCGAGCAGGCCCAGCGGGAAATCATCCACGTCATCCGCCAGTTGGAGGAGCAGGGGGAGATCGTCATCTCCCGCGGCAACGAGGAGGACGATTATGTGGTCTAGGGTGGTGAAGAGCGAACACCAAATCCGCGTCCCCGACCCCCTGTTTATCCGGCCCCTGGCCTGGAATCAGGCGGCGGAGGTGAAGGCGTCGGCCGACCTGCTTCAGGCGGCCCAAGAGGAGGCGCAAGCCCTGGTCCAGTCGGCCCGCTCGGAGGCCGAAGCCTTGCGCGAGCAGGCCCGCCAACTCGGGTATCAGGAAGGGTACGCGGCGGGGGTGGCACAGGCCCGCGAAGACTTGAAAGGCCTGAAGGAGGAGTTTTGGAACCAGCTGCGGGGCCCGTTGGAGCGGCTGCGGCGCGTCGATGCGCTCAGTCAGTTGGTGCATGACGAGCTGGTCTTGCGCCTGGCCAAGCACCTGGCGGAGCACCTCTTAGGGCCGGCCTTGGCCGAGCACCCGGAATGGTGGGCGCCGTATTTGGCTCAGGCCGCGGCGGAGGTGGAGGGGGAATCCCTTACCCTGTGGGTCTCCTCGGAGCGGGTGGAGCAGGCGCGGGCGATGGCAGACGCCTTGGAGCGAATGGGTAAGGCGGTGGAAGTCCAGGTCGACCAAGCCTTGACCGGGGGCCAGGCGGCTTTGGCCGCCGGAGAGGGCGGCTCTGCCTGGGTCGGCTTGGGCGAGGTGTTAGACCGCTTGGTCGATGAGGTGCTCTATGGGGATGGAGCTTGAGCGGCGGGTCGCGGAGGCTTGCCGCAAGCCTCTGGCCTTTCCGCGGATCGGCGCGGTGGAAGAGGTCCGCGGCACCACCGTCATCGCCGGGAATTTACGGGCGGCCTTGGGCGAGGTTTGTCAAATCCAGGTGGGCGGGCAGAAGACGGTCTGGGGCGAGGTCTCCGGCTTTCTCCCCGGCTACCGCGTCTATCTGACCGCCTACGGGGAACTGCACGGGATTCGGGCCGGGGACCGGGTGGTGGCGCTTGGCCGGCCGGCCGCCTTTCCGGTGGGGGAGAGCCTGTTGGGGCGTGCTCTGGACGGGATGGGGGCACCCATTGACGGCAAGGGCCCGGTGTGGGGCTGGGGCAGGCGCCTGGAGCCTCGCCCGCTCTCGCCGCTCGCCCGCCTGCCGGTGGATGAGCCGCTGTGGACCGGGATTCGGGTGATCGACGGCCTGTTGACGTTGGGGAAGGGGCAGCGCATCGGCATCTTCGCCGGGGCCGGGGTGGGGAAGACCACACTGTTGCATCAGCTGATGGCCGGAGCCCGGGCCGAGGTGGTGGTGGCGGCCTTGGTCGGGGAGCGCGGCCGCGAGGTGTCGGCCTTTTATGCGGAGATGGACCAGGCCCTGCGGCGCCGCACGGTGCTGATCGCCGCCACCTCCGACACCCCGGCCCTGATGCGGGTGCGCGCCGCCGAGGCCGCGCTCACGGTGGCGGAGGCCTTCCGCGACCAGGGGCGCGACGTGCTGTTGGTGATGGACTCCTTGACTCGGGTGGCAATGGCCCAGCGCGAGCAGGGGCTGGCCTCCGGGGAGATCGGGTCGATGCGCGGCTACACCCCTTCGGTCTTCCACCTCCTGCCTCGGCTGCTGGAGCGGGCGGGGCGGACTAAAACCGGCTCCATCACGGGGATTTTCACCATTTTGCTGGAAGCCGACGACCCTACCGAACCGGTGGGAGACGCGGTGCGAGGGATCCTCGACGGCGCCATCTACCTTTCTCGAGACCTGGCCCAACGGCAGCACTTTCCCGCCGTCGACGTGCTGGCCTCCCTGAGTCGAACCATGGAGGACGTGGTCTCCCCCCAACACCTTGGGCTGGCGGCTCGAGCCCGCCGCATCCTGGCGGTGTTGGCCGAGGGTCGCGACCTGGTGGAACTGGGCGCCTACCACCCTGGGTCCAACCCCGCGCTCGACCACGCGCTGGCAGTGGAGGAAGGGTTGCGGCGCTGGCTGCGCCAGGATCTCGGCGAGTGGTCGGAACCGGAGGCGGCGTTGGCGGCCCTAGGCTCCGCGCTCGGAGGTGACGAAGATGAAGGGCATTGAGCGTACCCTGCACCGCTATGGCCGATACCTGAAGGTCAGGACCGACGCCTTGCGCATCTCCTTGGGCGCGGTGGAGGCTGAGCGGGCGGCGCTTTCGGCGGCTGAGCTCGAGACCTCCATCGAGCAACAACAGCTGCTCCAAGACACCGGCTTTCATCCGGTGGCAGCGGAGGCGTTGGCCGCGGAGAGCGCCTACTGGCACCGGCTGGAGGCGGTGAAACACGAGCTGGCCGCCCGCCAGCGCGAGGCCGAGGAACGCGCCCAATCGCTCTCGGCAGAGCTGGTGGCGGCCTGGCAGGAGAGAGAGCGCTTGAGGCGCTGGGCGGCGCGGCGGGAGGCGGAGGAAGCCGAGACCAGGCGCCGCCGGCTTCGGCGAGAGCTAGAAGAACTTTTGGCCGCCCGCGGGGAGATGCGGTAGGCCGAGGGGAGGGAAGCGGAGATGGGCTTGATCCCCAACCTTCCGGTAGAGATCGGGGTGGGGTCGCGGACGGTAAAGACCCGGGTGATCCGCCTTTTGGGCAACAAAGAGGTGTATCTGGACGCCATCCCGGAGCTGGAATCAGAACTGACGCCGGTGCCGGGCAGCCAGGTGGAAATCATTTGGACAGAGGACGACCGGCGTTGGCGCCAGAGCGGCAAGGTTGTCGACATCCTCGACCCGCTGCCGATCATTCTCCTGCAGATGGTGGGCGAGCCGGTCCACCAGGAGCTGAGGGCGTACCCCCGGGTCAAGGTCGGGGTGCCGCTGGAATACGGGCTGATGCGCCAACCGACGCAATGGATGACCACCACCATCGACCTGTCGGCCGGTGGTCTGCGGTTCCCCTGCGCCTTTGAGGTCTGGCCGGGGCTTCACCTGCGCCTGCGCCTGCGCATCGGCGGGGAGACGCTCTCCCTGGTGGGGGCGGTGACCCGGGCGGCGGCGCGCCCCCGCGAGTGGCGGGGACGGCTGCAGTGGGAAACCGCCGTGCACTTTGTCTCCCCCTCCCCGGGAGCCAGGCAGGTCTTACAACGGTTCGTCGACCAAGAGCGCACCCGCCAATCCGCGCGGGGGCCAAGACCTCGTTCCCGCAGTTAGGCGGTCCGCAAAGGAGGTGAGGCCAGAGCCGATGGCCTTCTCTGGGCAGAGCATGGCCAATACCAAGCCAAGGGGAAGGGAGGTGATGACATGACCCAGCTACAGCTTCTGCAGCTTCCTCAGGCCAAATCCTCCGCTGCGATGCCGGCCCAGGCGACAGGTGGCGAAGGCAGTGGGCGGTTTGCAGCCGCGCTCTCGCGGGCACGAAAACCCCAGGGGGACCGGGCGCCGACGTCGAGCCAAACGCCATCCTCACCGTCGGGGGTGGCCACCCCGGGGCATTCGAGTGGGGTCGGACGTCGGGGGCGACTGAGACGAAGGGATGCCGAAGACACCGGACCGCCTCAGCCGCTTCAGGGGCTGGCGCCGGTGGTGGTCCCGGCGGCCCAAACGCCGGTTGAGGGCAAGGCGCCGGCTGCTCCCGCTGCGGATCTGATCGGGGCAAGTACGGTCGCAACGCCAGACGTGGTCACCGAGGATACGCCGGCTCCCCGAGCGGCCCCTTCACCACCTTCGGCTTCGAGCCCCCGAGAGGCGTTCCAGCTGGCCCGTCCCGCCCAGGGCGGCGAGGCCGCCCAAGCCCAAGGGGGGTCGCCTGCTCCCGCTCTGGGGGAACCGGCTGGCCCGTCGGGGGTACCGGCGCCGCGGGGAGCGGTGAGAGCCGATCCGCCGGTGATACCGGCGAGCGTTCAAGGCGGGGTCCGACTGGCGCAGGCCAGCGCCACCCCTGATCCGACGGCAACGCGCTACGCCTTGGCTCCAGGAAAAGCCGCCGATCGGGATGGCTCCTGGCCTAGGGGGCAGGACGCGGGGCCGCCGTCGCAGGGGAAGCATCCAGCCCTCGCCTCCCCGCGCAGTCTCCCAGAGCGGGTGGCGGCTCCAGGGGTCTCGCTGCGGCTCAAACCTGGCCGGCGTGCCCTATCCGGGGGGAATGCTCAAGGGCCGCAAAACCCCAACGTCCCAGTCGGCCTGGCTCCTCACAAACTGCGGACAGGGGCGGTCAGCCCGGCTGCGCAGCCGGCCACCTCGCCGGGACACACCCGGGGGGAGGCTGCGGCGACGTCCCCCTTGCCGCCCAAGGCTGCGGGGCATGGAACGTGGCGAGTTGAGGGGACGGTGCGGCCGACGGTCGAGGGCACGCTCAGCCAGTGGCGGATCAAGCCCTTTGGAAAGCCGCCACTCTATGTGGCGGTGAGCGTCCACCCTTCGGGAGCAGCCGCAAGCGGCGGCAAGGCGATCGGGCTTACGGTGCAGCTACCGTCCCACCATCCCTGGGCCTCCGAGCTGGCCACGCTCACCCCAGGGTTGAGTCAGCATTTGGCAGACCTGCACGGAGGTCAGGCTCGGGTGGAGGTTTGGGTGGGAGGCGGGTTTGGCGGCTCCGGCTTTTCCCCCAGCGGCCAACAAGACCGGCCGCTATGGGCCGCCGTACCCTCGGGCGGGTCCTCCGGCGAGCGACCAAGCGAGGGGAGCGGCCCTGTCGGCAGTGGTTCGGACGGCGTCGACTTTCGGGCCTGATATGGCCTGCAGGAGGTGAAGCGATGAATCCCATCACTCCTTCGTCGAACGTGAGCCCTTCAGCGGGGACGACGGCCAGCCCCAATGCGGGCGCCACCGCCGGCTCGCCCTTGCAAAACCTGGGCGAGAGCGCCTTTTTGCAGCTTCTGGCGGCGGAGTTGCAGTATCAAAATCCGCTGCAGCCGATGGACAACACCCAGTTCGTGGCCGAGCTGGCCCAGTTTTCGATTCTGGCCGGGGTGACCGGAGAGCAGAACACGCTCAATCAAATCCTGAGCCAACTGCAGTCGGGATCGGCCTTCAATCCCCTGCTGGCGGCAAGCCAGCTGTTGGGGAAGACGGTCACCACCGCCTCGGGCCAGGGGACGGTCACGGCGGCCACCGTCAACAGCCAGGGCCAGGTGGAGCTGACGGTCAGCGGTCTTGGCAGCGTGCCGCTCAACCAGGTCACCGAGGTGGCCAATGGCTGAGGTCAACCGGATTGGACCGGCAGGCTTACCCGCTGCGCCCAGCGGCGGAGCCACCGCGCCCAAACCCTCCTCGGGGGGATTCGCCGACGCGCTCCAACGGGCGGTGCGGCTCTCCTCCCACGCCGGCCAGCGCCTGGCCGAGCGGGGGATCGTCCTGAGCGAGGGGGAGCTGCAACAGGTGGCTCAAGCCATCGAGCGAGCCCGCCAGGCAGGCTCCAAAGAGGCGGTGGTGGTGACCGATCGGGCGGCTCTGGTAGTGGCCCCCCATCAAGGGGTGGTGATCACCGCCATGCCGCTTGACGCGGCCAACGAACAAGCCGGCGGCCTCATGATCAA
>JAIMAE010000289.1 GCA_023512105.1 Bacillota bacterium
GCCCTGGGAAGCCCCTGGGGACACGTGGCGGTGGGTACGGCCGCCATCTGGCTGGTCTTCTGGCTGCACTACCGCGGCATCGGCAACTACGCCGCGCTGGTCCAGCTGGCCATGGTCTTGGTGGTGATCGCGGCCGGGGTGGTGATTGCGGTCGGTTTCGGCAACCCGCCGGAAGCGTTCGTTCGAGCCGTCCAGGCCCAGCTCCACGTCACCTTAATTCCCCCGGCGGCCACCCCGCCCCCCGACCTGTCCTCCTTTGTCTCCGTGTGCACTCTGTTCATCTTCGCCTACGGCGGGATCTCGGCGGCACCGTTTTTGGGCGGCGAGGCCAGGGACCGGGAGCGCACGGTGCCCTCCGGGATCTTCTGGGGTTGGGCGACCGCGTTGATTCTGTTTACCTTGGTGGCCGCGGCGGTGTTTCAAGCCGCCCCCTGGTGGGCGATCGTCCAGTTGATCCACGCCGGAAAGTCGAGCTACACCACCACTCCGGGCCTGGTGGGCCTGTTGGCCTCTCCGCCGGTGGCCAGCGGGTTGAACCTGCTGGTCGCCCTGATCGTCGGCAAGACCATCGCCCCCCAGATGCTGGGCACCTCCCGACTGGTCTTCGCCTGGGCCGAGGACCATCTGTTGCCGGAGGTGTTCAGCCGCACCTCCCGCCACAAAACCCCGCACGCCGCCCTGTTGGTCAGCGCCGGTGTAGGCACCCTCTCCTTGTTGCAGTCGGCCTTGGTCGGATGGTCGATCGGCGTCACCTTCCGTTCCATCGCCATCTTGTTGGTCCTGGCCTTGCTGGGCGTGGGCGTGCTCAACCTGAGATGGGGACGCCGTTTCGCGCGCGCCCCCTGGCGCGAGGCGGTGGCCCAAGGTCCGCTAGTGGTGGTCGCCGCGCTCTTGGCCATCTTAATCCCCCTGGTCCTGATCGCCAGCGTGCTGGTGGTGCCTAAGGCACCCTTAGTCTTCCAGCCCGCCTTTCAGGCCCTGGTGGCGGTGTTGTTAGGCGTCTGGCTCTACGGCTGGGGCGAGCGGCGGGCTCAGCGGCGGGGCATTTCCGTGGCCTTGATCGAGGAGCAGCTCCCCCTGGAGTAGCCAGGCAGCTGCGAAATGGAAGCGGCCGGGCAAAAGTGCCCGGCCGCTCAACTTGCGAAGCCACGGTGGTAACGGCTAAGACGCCGGTCCAGCCGCCGGCGAGGGCTCCGCCACCGCCATCAGACCCCGGCGAATCTCCTCCCACCGCCCGGCTTCCCCTTCGCGGGTCACCCAGTACAGCCCGCGCACCAAGGGTGGGTCAAGCCGATAGAGGGTCAAGGGAGGATGGGGCCAGCTGGTCACGCTGAGCTCCGGCAGGATTCCGATGCCGACACCGGCCGCCACCATGGCCAAGATGGCTTGAAAATCGTTGCTGAGCACCCGGCGTTCATAGAAGACTCCCAGCCGGCGCAGGTGCCGTTCCATCTCCCCCCGCAGCGGCATGTCCTCGAGGAAGATCAAGGGGCCCAGGGTGGCCAGTTTGGCGTACGAGATGCGGGTGCGCCGCTCCCATCCCTCAAGCGGGCTTTTCATCGCCGCCACCATCTCGTCGGCTCCAAGCCGCTCCAGGTTCAGATGGAGATCGCGGCGGGCGGCCGCGATCTCGCTCTCTTCGTTGAACAGCCCCACCACCCCGACGTCGGCCGCCCCCGCCGCCACCGCCTGCAACACCTCGCGAGACAGCGCGGTTCGGACCTCCACATCCCACTGTTCGGCCAGCCGATAGCGGGCGACCAGAGTGGGAATCCAAAGCACGCCGGGAGAGCGCGCCGCCCAGATGCGCAGGCGCGGTTTCTTGGCGTGCTGGGTCAAGGATTGTTCGAGGTCGTGCAGTTGGCGAAGGATCTCCTCGGCGCGATGGAGAAACTGACGTCCTTCCAGGGTGGGAATCCAGCGGCCCCGTTGGTGCGTCACCAACTTGACGCCCAATCCTTCCTCCAACTTTCGGATCTGGGCGCTCACCGCCTCGGGGGTGACAAATAAGAGCTCAGCGGCCCGGCTCAGCGAACCCATCCGCATCACGGTACAGAAGTACTGCATCTGGATCACGCTGATGGCCGGGTCG
This sequence comes from Bacillota bacterium, assembly GCA_023512105.1. Taxonomy (GTDB): domain Bacteria; phylum Bacillota; class Sulfobacillia; order Sulfobacillales; family Sulfobacillaceae; genus JAIMAE01. Next base: position 2,093 of record JAIMAE010000289.1, read on the forward strand.
TAGCGCTC
>JAIMAE010000290.1 GCA_023512105.1 Bacillota bacterium
CGGGCGTACGACCCGACGCATCGCTCGGTGCGTCCCGGGTCTCATCGGTAACCGCCTCCTCGGCGACGGCAGGATCGAACGGTTCCCAGATCCTGCCAATCATTGACCATGCCGGGGTCTACCGGGCTTTTCGTGTGTCCAGGCCTAGGCCCACTATCGAGGCTTGACATTTACACCCCACTCTTCGCCTTTTCGACCGAAAATGCAAGGCCCCCGGATTACGTTCGGAATAGCCGCATCATCTGAGTCGCGTGGCGAGCGCGGACCCCCTCCAGCCACCACGAGGTACTGGCCAACTTGGAGAGCGGGCGATTGGCCTGGACTGCCGCCTTGTGCGCCATGGCTTCTAGCGCCAACAACTCGCCCCAGGCGGCGTTGGGATCGCCCCGGATTAGGCGGCACCATGCTCCCACCACCTCCTGGGCGATGGTGAACAAGTAGGCGGCGACCGCAGTCTCGGGATCCCACCGCCGGGTGACCGCCAGCAAGCCAAAGGCCGGGGCCGACCAAATCTCCCCCTTCACCCCGGGTACCGGCCAGCCCCAGCTCCTGGTCAGCTTCAACAGCCGCCCCCCTTGGGCGCGGTTGGCCTGCCGCACCTCTTCGGGCCATGGCAAGGCCGCCAGCCGGCGCGTCGCCCGGAGGGCTGCAGAAGCTTCCTTGGGGGGAGGAGAGCTGAGCACATGCCATAAGGCCACCCCCTCTGTGCTGGCGGCCTCCTCTACAATCCGGGGCATGAGCCATCGCAGGTCTTCTGCTGTCTTGACCCGGCCTTCTTCGACCAACGTTTCCAGGCCGTGCGAGCGGGCAAAACCGCCCGTGGGTAGACTGGAATTGACCATCACCCACAGCTCCCAGCCTTTCATGGTCTAGTCGCTTCCTTGGTGGGCCTGGGGATTGGGCAGGGGGTCATCCGATTCTCCCGCCACCTTCCGGGCGACCACCTCGGTGAACCCGCGCCGGGCCAGCCACGCCAACAAGGATGATGGAGAGTACACAGGTACCCGAAATCTCCCTCGCTCGTCCACCCGCATCGGTAAATGTTGATTCCCCAAGGCCCAGGCCAACTCCACCGCTCGCGAAAAGGTCCAACCGTCAGGGCAGGCGATTTCGACCACCGGCGGCATCTCGACCTGGACGACAATGCTGCGTCCCTCCCCTTGCCAGAGCAAGTCCCCGTCCTCCAGCTGCTGGCCGCGCGGCAAGGCCAGCTGCACCCAGGTTCCCCGGTCGGTGCGATAGCGTCCGAAGGGACGGGCCGCCTCCTCGCGGCGCAGCGACAACACCTCCACAACCCCCTTGGGCTTCCACCGCCCGCGGCTGGCAAGCACTTCGACCACGGGTCCGACCATCGGCTCTTCCACTGCGGCTTCCCCCTTCCCAGATGCCCTAAAAGAGCCGATACAGGCGATTGAAGCGCACTTCGGCGGCCGGCGGTACCGAGGCCAGCACCCCGTCGACCCGAACCTCGTACGATTCAGGGTCCACGCTGATCCGGGGCAGGGCATGGTTACGGACCATGTCCTTCTTAGAGAGGGTACGGGTACGGCGCACTGCCGCCAGAGGGCGCCGCAATTCCAAGCGCTCGGCCAATCCGCCCTCCAAGGCCACTTGAGAGGTGAAGAACAGGGCGCTCGCCGAGGCCGCCCGACCATACGCCCCGAACATCGGTCGGTACCAGTTTGGCTCGGGCGTGGGAATCGACGCCCCGGGGTCTCCGGAAAGGGCCCAGGCAATCATGCCGCCTTTGATGACTAGTTTTGGGCGCACCGCAAAGAACGGGATCTCCCAGATCACCAGGTCGGCCCATTTCCCCGGGGCAATGCTGCCCACGTAGTCCGCGATCCCAAAGGCAATCGCCGGGTTGATGGTCAGTTTGGCTACATATCGCAGAACCCGGGCATTGTCCGCTCCCGGAGGATCCTCCGGCAGGGGGCCGCGCAGCTGCCGCATTTTGTCAGCGGTTTGCATCAGTCGCTGCCAATTCTCCCCCACCCGACCCATGGCCTGGGAATCGCTGGAGTACATGGACAACACGCCCAGATCGTGAAGCACATCCTCTGCCGCGATGGTCTCCGGGCGGATCCGACT
>JAIMAE010000291.1 GCA_023512105.1 Bacillota bacterium
CCCCGCCAAAAGACTATTCCACCTTGGCCTCATTCCGTCAACAGGAGAACCGTGGAACCGGCGCGAATTTGCGTGCCCGGAGCCACCCGCTGGCCTGCGACCCTCCCCGCCGGCCTTCCCCGCACCCTGACGTTCATGCCGAGGTCCTGGGCCAAGTGCTTGGCCTCGGCCACTGTGAGCCCCCGAAAGTCGGGCACCGTCACCCACTCCAGGTAGATGCGAGGCTTGGGCCCCAAGGTGAGCACGATCTCCTCCCCCACTGGGCGCCAGGCGCCGTATTCGATCGACTGGTCGACCACCCACTCCCCCCGCCCGACAAAGCGCACCGCAAACCCGGAAATCAAGGCCGCCTGCTCAGCCCCCTGGGGGTCGAGGTCGACCAAGTTGGGGACCATCGCCGGCTCGCCCGGCCGGGGGGGCCGCACCGGCTCGGTGGGCGGGATGTTCCAGTAGCTCAAGATGTCCCGCAGCACCCGCCCGAACACCGGAGCCGCCACCTGACCCCCGTAAAACGCCCCCTTGGGCTCGTCGACGCTCACCAGCATCGCCACCTTGGGGTTGGGCACCGGTGCGAATCCGACAAACGAGGCGATGTAGACCCCTTTCTGCACGCGGCCGGAAACCACCTTCTGAGCGGTTCCGGTTTTTCCCGCCACCCGATAGCCGGGCACCTGGGCCTGCTTTCCGGTTCCCCGCGCCACCACCCCGGTCATCATCGACTGCACCAACTGGGCCACCTCGGTCCGCACCACCCGGCGGATCACCTGCCGGCTGATGTCGCTCACCGTCTTGCCGTCCGGGGAGAGGATGCGCCGGGCCACGTGGGGCACCAGGAGCTCTCCCCCGTTGGCGATCGCCGAAATCGCGGTCAGAAGCGCGAGAGGAGTGACGGTGAGAGTCTGGCCAAAGGCCATCACCGCAAGGTCAAGCAAGGTGGCGCGGTTTGGATTCGGAAAGATCCCCCGGGCCGCCCCCGGCAGGTCGACCTTCGGCACCGAGGTCAGGCCAAAGCGGGCCAGATACTCGTAGAAGCGCTCGATGCCAAGGCCAAGCCCGAGTTCCATAAACCCCACGTTGCAGGAGTTCTCCACCACCGCCCTGAGCGACTCCGGCCCGTGGCCGCCCGGCCGCCAGCAGTTGACCCGCCGCTTCAACACCACCTTGAACCCCGGGCAAAAGAACCCGGCCCCCGGAGAGGTGGTCCCCGCCTCCAAGGCCGCGGCCAAGGTCACCGGCTTGAAGATCGAACCCGGGGGAATGGCGTCCGAGACCGCCCAAAGCCGCCCGTTTTGGGTGGGAAAGTCGCGAAAGTGGTTGGGGTCGAGGGAGGGGCGCTGGGCCAAGGCCAAGATGCCCCCGGTGGCCGGGTCCATGGCCAAGATGGTCACCGACTTGGCCCCGGTGGCAAGCATCGCCTCCTCCACCGCCCGCTCCGCCATCCACTGGATGTTCTCATCCAAAGAAAGCTCCAAGGTGTTTCCCGGCTGCGAGGGGATGACGCGCTGGGAGGCGGGCACCGCCTTACTTCCGGTCACGTCGTAGACCGCCTCCAGCTGCCCGGGCTTTCCGGTCAAGGCCCGGTTGTAGGTCAGCTCCACCCCGGCCAGCCCCTGGTTGTCGATTCCGGTGTAGCCCAACACCGGACCGGCCAACATCCCCTGCGGATAGTAGCGCCCCATCTCCGGAAGCAGGTAGACCCCGGGCATACTCTCAAGCTCCGCCTTAAGCGCCGACACCTCCTGGGGGGAGAGCTGGCGTTTTACCCAGGCAAAGCCCTGACGGCGGGAGAGGCGTCGCATCAGCACCTCCGGCGAGAGGTGCAACAAAGGCGCCAGCCGGGCCACCGTGGCCGCCCGGGTCTTGGCCGTCTGCAGGGGGATGGCATAGAGCGAATAGACGTGGTGACTTCCGGCCAAAAGCCGCCCGTTGCGGTCGACGATGTTGCCCCGGTAGGCGGCCAGCGGCACCCCGCGGTAGTGGATGTCGTCGGCCAGGCGCTTTAACCGCGGCCCCTCCAGCGCTTGAATGGTCACCAAGCGACCCATCAAAAACACATCCATCATCCCCACGGCCAGCATGA
>JAIMAE010000292.1 GCA_023512105.1 Bacillota bacterium
CGGGCGGCCAGAAGGCGCCGGCAGGCCTCCGTCCGATCTTGGGCGCGCATCACCGCTCCGATCACCGCGATCCCATCGGCCCCCGCTCGCCACACCGGACCGGCGTTGTCGCCGTCGATTCCTCCAATCGCCACCACTCGCAGGCCTCCCTCATGGGCCCGGGCGGCAAGGATCCGAAATCCCTCCACCCCGAGCGGCGCTCCGGCGTCCGGTTTGGAGGCGGTGGCGTAGACCGGCCCCACCCCGATGTAATCCGGCCGAAGCTGCAACGCCTGGTTCAACTCCGACTGGTCGCCGACGGAGAGCCCGACCGCCAGCTGAGGCGCCAGCCGCCGCACCGTCTCCAGGTCCATGTCCTCCTGGCCCATGTGCACCCCGTCGGCCGCTACCGCCAGGGCCACATCCAACCGGTCGTTGACCCAAAGCCAAAGGCCCTGGCGACGGGTGGCCTCTCGCAGCGCCCGACCCAAAGCCAGCAGCTCTCGGGTGGTGGCCTGCTTTCCCCGCAGTTGCACCACCGTGGCCCCGCCGGCAGCGACCTCCTGAACAAACGCCGCCGCGGCCTCCACCGACACTGCTTGGGGGTCGACCAAGACGTGAAGTCTCAGGTCCACGGCCTTACCTCCCAACACGGATCCACCGGCCAGCGCCCAGCTCCCAGATGCCTCTGGGCGCGAATCGCCTCGGTGACAAATCGCTTGGCACGCACCACCGCCTCCTCCAAATCCAGACCCCTGGCCAACCCGGCCGCTGCCGCGGAGGCCAACACGCAACCGGTCCCGTGGGTGGGTTGCGCGGCAATGCGCTCCCCTTCCAACCAGCGGCCCCCTCGGGGAAGCGCCAAATAGTCGCAGGCGCCAGCCTCGGGCAAATGGCCGCCTTTGATCAGCACCGCCCGCGCCCCTTGGTCCAGCAATCGTTGTGCGGCGGCTTCGACTTCGGCGCGAGTTTCCACCCGCCGACCGGTCAGCACCGCCGCCTCGGGAGCATTGGGGGTGAAGAGGGTGATCCGCCCGGAGGAGAGGGCAGCGGAAATGGCCTCTGCGGAACCGAGGGCGTTTCCGGTGGAGGCCGCCAACACCGGATCCCACACCACCGGGATGTCTTCGGGCAGGCTTTGCAGGGCGCGCAGAATCGCCGCCACCGTGGAGCGGTCAGGAACCATTCCCACCTTGACGGCGTCGCACCCGATGTCCTCGACCACCGCCTGGATTTGGCTGGTTACCATCTCAGGCTCAAGCGCATGGATGGCGCGCACCACCGTGGTGTTCTGGGCGGTGACGGCGGTGATCGCCAAAAGGCCCCACACCCCATGGGCCGACAGGGTCTTGAGGTCGGCCGCGATCCCGGCCCCGCCCCCGGAGTCGCTGCCGGCGATCACCAGCACGGTGGGTGGCCGCGCCGGCACAAGGTCGGTCGGGCCTAAAGGGCGGTCGCGGGCATCGCTCTGAGAGCTCACGACAGCTTGAGCACCCCGTAGGAACCTAAGATCCGGTAGCGTTCGGTGACCTGTCCCAGTTCCTCCACCGCTTCGGCGAGCGGGCGGTCGGTCTCCAACGAGCCTTCGCAGTCGATCCAAAACTGAAAGGCAAAGGCGTGATGCGGACGAGGCCGGGAGTCGACCTTGCTCAAGTTGACGTTGCGGTTGGCAAACGGCAGCAAGGCGCGGACCAGGCTACCCGGGGCGTTGACGGTGTCAAACACGATGGAGGTCTTATGCCCGATCACGGTCAGATTTTGCAGGCGCCAATCCGGCTCCCGCTGCGCGACCAACCAAAACCGGGTGCGGTTGTCCGGATGGTCCTGAATCGAGTTGACCAAGATCTCCAAGCCGTATTCGCGGGCCGCCTGCGGCGAGGCGATGGCGGCCACCCCGGGCCAGCGGTATTGACTCAGTTCGCGGGCGCTGCCGGCGGTGTCGCTGGCCACCTCCATCGTCCAGCCCCGCGACTGCCAGTAGCCGCGGCTTTGCATCAGGGCTTGGGGATGCGAGCGCACCTTTTTCACCTGGTCGAGGGTCATGCCGGGTAGACCGATTAAGGCCAACTCCACCCGCAGCACCACCTCCGCCCAGATGGC
>JAIMAE010000293.1 GCA_023512105.1 Bacillota bacterium
CAATCGGATAACTTCATGGGAATAGACTACCATATTCTAGGTCATCCGTCGATAAAACTATCAGCAGTTGCGAACCCCATCGGCTGTTTCGGAGTGCGCTCCGGTCATCACTCATCGGTCTCCAGATGCATGGGGACGATGCCTACCACCACGTCGGCTCGCTGGCGCAGAGCAGTCAGCAGGTTCATGGCGATTTGGTTGTGAAGCCACGACTGACCGAAGCGGGTCGGAATCACCTCGGGGATTAAAACCACCACCCGCTGAGAGGAGAGGTGTTCCAAACTCTCCACGAAACGGAGGATCGGGCGCACCACCGAATGATACTGCGAGCGCAAGATCACCAGGCGGGCCGGCGGCGACCATTCTGCCCACTGCCGTTGCAGTTCGGCCCCCACCTCGTCGGCCTCCGGCTCGAAGAGGACCGTCACCGCCACCACGTCAGGACTCATGGCAAGCCCCTGTTCCAAGGCACGGGCGGTGACCCGGGTCAACCCCGAGAAGGGGACGATCACCCGCGGCGGAGAGGGAATGGCCACCGGCGGGGGCGTCTCCCCGACTCCTAAAATCTGCCCGACCTTGGTGTAGTACCGTCGGATGCGATAAAAGAGGAAGATTAAGGCGGGAATGGTGACCGCCACCAGCCAGGCCCCTTCGGTAAATTTGGAGAACACGAAGACCAAGGTGGCCACGCCGGTGAGTAAGGCTCCGAGCCCGTTGATGGCTGCCTTCCAAGTCCATCCCGGCGGGCGGAGCCGGCGCCAATGCATGACCATCCCGGCCTGGGACAAGGTAAATCCGGTGAAGACCCCGATCGCGTAGAGCGGGATCATGGCAAAGGTATCTCCTCGGGAGACCACCAAGAGCAATCCCGAGCTGACCGCCAACCAAAGGATTCCGTAATCGTAGACCAAACGGTCGCCCCGGATGGCGAAGAGATGGGGCAGTTCGTGATGGCGGGCCAGGACGCTGGCCAAGAGGGGGAGCCCGCCAAAGGAGGTGTTGGCGGCCAGCCCGAGCACGGCGGTGACGGAGAGCGAGACCGTGTAGTAGATCCACCCCTTGCCGACGGCTTGGCCCATCACCTGGCTTAACATGGTCTCATTGGGCTGGGGGCGCAGGTGAAAGTGCACCATCAAAAAGGATAGTCCGAGCAGCATGCCCCCCAAGATAAAACCCAGCAGCCATTCCGTGCGCTTGGCTCGGAGCTGGCGCGGGGGGCGGAAGAGAGGCACTCCGTTGGCGATCGCCTCCACTCCGGTCAGTGCGCTGCAACCGGCGGCAAAGGCGCGGAGGATCAAGAGGGTTCCCACCGACTGGGCCGCAACCGGCGGTTTGGCGAACAGGGCAGGCTGCGCGGCCAAATGGATCATGCCCGATGCGATAACCCCGCCCAGGCCTACGATGAAAATCAGCGCCGGCAGCAAGAAAGCCCGGGCCGATTCCCCGACTCCGCGCAAATTTAAATACGTGATGAGCGCCAACAAGGCCAGGCAGAGCGGGACGGTGTACGGCAATAGGGAGGGGAAGGCGGAAGTCAGGGCGGCAATCCCGGCGGCGATGGAGACCGCCACCGTCAACACGTAGTCGACGACCAGCGCGGCTGCAGCCAGGCGGCTGGCGCCTATGCCGAGATTGTCTCGCGACACCACGAAGGCGCCGCCTCCGTTGGGGTAGGCCTCGATCACCTGCGAATAGGAGAAGACCAAAATCGCCAGCAAGCCGACGATGGCCCAGGTGATTGGCATCATCAGAGGAAGTGCGCCTGCGCCTGCCACGATCAACACCGAGGCGATGGCCTCGGGTCCGTACGCCACCGAGGAAAGGGCATCCAAGGAGAGGGCAGCCAGCCCTTCAGAGGTCGTGATTTCTTCTTGCTGGGCCTGACTGAATTTCAGCGGCCGGCCGAATAGCCAGTGCCACAGGTCCAAGCCGTCCACTCGCCGCCTCTCTGATGCCGTGGTTCATAACAGGCCAATGACTTTGCCTCAACACAACAAAATGGTCGGAGAGACAGGATTTGAACCTGCGACCTCCTGCTCCCGAAGCAGGCGCGCTACCAAGCTGCGCTACTC
>JAIMAE010000294.1 GCA_023512105.1 Bacillota bacterium
TTCCGCGAGGCCCTGGAGGCTGGGTTGGCCGCGGTGCACGCCGGGGTCACGGCGGCGGAGATCGCGCGGGCCGAAAACGACGTGTTTCGGAAGTACGGGTACGGGCAGTACTGCACCAGCCAGTACACCCGAGTGCGCGGCCACGGCCTGGGCCTGCACCCCGACGACGTCCCCCAGATCTTGGAGGACAACCACACGGTGTTGGAGGAGAACGCCGTGATCGTGGTGCACCCCAACACCTACACCCCCCTGGCTGGCTATCACGTGCTCGGCGACCCGGTGGTGGTCAAGGCCCACGGCTATGAGCCGCTTTTGTCCACCGAGCGGATCTTATTCGAGAGCGCGCTTTAAGGACGCGGTCTAGGCTTGGGGCCAGGGATAGGACGGGGACGGAAGGGCCGGCCGAAGAATTGCCGAGGAGGGGATGGACCTGATGAAACGCGGATTGGTGGTGTTAAAGCCCGAAGAGGTGGGAGCGGAGGAGTTTTCCCTGCGGGTGGTCCGCCTGCAGAGCGCGCTCAGGAACTCGGGGGTGGAGTGCGCGTTGATCTACGGCGATGTCTACCATTCGGGAGACATCACCTACCTTTCCAATCTCTGTATCTACTGGAACGAGGGGTTGTTGGCGGTGCCAGCCCAGGGCCCCGTCACCTTCTTCACAAAGCTTTCCCCGCGGGTGCATCCGTGGATGCGTCGGACCTCGGTGGTGGAGGACCTGCGCAGCGGCCCCAACCTGGCGGAGCTGGTCCGGACCTACCTGGCAGATCGGCCGGCGGGCGCGGTCGGGTTGGTGGAGGCAAGTTGGTGGCCCAAACTGCTGGCCGATGAGCTTCGGGCCAAATTGCGGGATCGCCCGCTGAAAGACCTGGGCCCGGTGGTGCGCCGCTTCCGCGAACAGCCGTCTGGCGCGGAGCTTGCGCTCTTGGCCCGGGGGGCGGAGATCAGCGGAGAGGCGGTGGCCTTGGGCCTGGACCCGGCGCTGACCAACCCGGAGCGGGCCGGCCGGGCGGAAATGCGGGCGCGGATGGCGGGGGTGGAAGACGTCTACGTGTTCGCCCGTCCCCTGGAGGAGCTCGGCGACACCCTGGAGGTAATCACCGAGTATCGAGGGTACTGGACGGCCGCCGGGCGGACGATTTGGCGCAAGCCCCCAGAGTGGGCCGGCCTTCTCGAGGCGGCCTATCGGGAGGCGGAAGCTCGCCTGAGGGCCGGGAGTTCGCTTCCTGGGTTGCAACAGGCGGCGGGGAGCCTTCCCGGCTTGACCATCGACCTTTTGCACCACACCGAGGTGGAGACCGGCGGCGACTTTCGCCTGCCGGAGGAGGCCAATCGCCCGCTGGCTGCCGGGGCGGTGGTGACCATGGTGGTGCGGCGCCGTCTGGAGGGCCAGGGGGAGGCGGTGCTGGCCGACACCTACGCCATCGAGGAGGGCGGGGCCCGGCGCCTGACCGCCACCCTGCCACCGGTTTGACGGCTCAAGGGGGATTGCACACACAAGGGGGGAGACGCGATGCGGATATTGAGCAACGAGGACGTGCAGCAGGTGTTGGACCCGGAGGCGGTGATGGCGGTCTTGGAGCAGGCGTACAAGGAATACGCCCAGGGGCTGGCCGCCAATCGCCCCCGCAACCACACCTACTTTCCGGTGATGGACGAGCGGTTTCCCGGCTTTCAATTTCGTTTCAAATCCCAGGAAGGCGGAAACGTGTCCAGCGGGGTGTGGGCGCTCCGCATCACCTCCGACATGGCCGGGGTGGAGGTGCTGGAGGGGGGAGTCAAGCGCCGGCGCCTTTTGCCGGTGGCCACCGGCAACCGCTTCTGCGGGCTGATCACGCTGTACTCCCTGCGGTCGATCGAGCCCTTGGCGATCATTCACGACAGTTACATCCAAAAGATGCGGGTGGGCGCCACTTCCGCCCTGGGGATTCGCGAGCTGGCCAATCCGGAGGTCAAGGTGGCGGGGCTCTTTGGTTCGGGGTGGCAGGCCCAGTCGCACCTGCAATACCTCTTGATGGTCCGGCCGAGCATCGAGGAGGTCCGGGTCTACAGCCCCACCCGCGCCCA
>JAIMAE010000065.1 GCA_023512105.1 Bacillota bacterium
AAAATTCCCCACCCTCACGACAAACAATTGGGGAATTTTCACGGTGAAATCGGGGATTTTCTGTTGACAAAACACAGCCGGGCGGTGCCGGGCATGCGCGCGTTCTTGGCGTCCCGGTCCGGCGCGCGGGTGCCCAGCATCTCCATGGGGGCCGCGTAGACCCGGGTGCCGCCGTCGCGGTCCAGCCAGGCCAGGCGCAGCCAGTCCGCGTCGTCGCCGAGGTCGACCTCCTCGCCCACGATGGCGATGGGGCCCGTCGCGATCTCCACCGTCGACTCCTCGCCGGACGGCGTCTCCCGCACCCAGAGCGTCTGCTCCGGCGTGATCCGGATCCAGGGGGGCACCGGGATCTCCCGCGCCTCGTCGGGCAGCCCCGCCCACGGCCAGATGTCGCCCAGCCGCCGCGGCCCGCCATGCGTGGGCGCCCCGTCATCGGCGGGGGCATCGCCCCCGCCGGGCGGGGGCGCCGGCGGTCCACCGCCCCCGGGCCCACCCCGCAGCACCGCCAGCCCCTTCCGCCGCAGCGCCTCCTGGCGGTCGGCGAACGCCCGCAGGGCTCCCGCCAGGTCGCGCCACCGCCACGACCACCCCCGCCGGGCGGCCTCGCGCCCGATCCACCGCCGCAGGGCGCCAGCCTCGGGCGCCTCCAGCAGCCACGCCACCACCGCCAGGGGCCGGTCGTCGAAGAAGTAGCGGACCGCGTCCCGGGGGGACGGAAAATCGGCCTGCGGGTCGCCGAGGATCGCGCGCAGGTCCTGCTCCAGGGCATCTGCGGCCTCGGCCAGCCGGCGCTCGGCCACCGCCGCCGCCTGCCAGGCCGCCGAGCGCAGGCTGGCGAACACCGGGGCCAGAACCGCGGCGGTCAGCCCGGGCGCGGCCGCGCCCAGCGGGCCGTCGCCGCGGGGCCCCCACGGGCGGGCCATCCGCTCGGGCCACGGCATCCCCCAGCCCAGCTCCGCCAGGGCGCGGAGGCCCCTCCCCCGCGCCCCGCCGGGGCCGGCGATGGGCCGCCCATCGGGGGCGACCCGCACCCAGTCGGGGCCGTCCCACCGGACGAGGCCGGCGACCGCCTGCCGCACCGCCTCGGGGATGGGGGCGCCCGCATCCGGCCCGTCCGCCACCCAGCGCAGGAGGTCACCGCCCCCCATGCCCCCGGCGCCGCCATCGGGCAGCGCCCAGGCGATGGCCCGCAGCGCCTCGGGGTCGAGGCGGACGGCCTCCAGCACCCAGGCCACGCGGGCGGATGGCCCCACCGGGCTGTTGATTCCCGCCGCAGACGATGGTAGACTGAAGTCGTTCAGATGAACCACCTCCACGCGCCTCGTTGCCTGCACCGCAACGAGGCTTTCACGTTTTTCGGGGCCATGCCCCTATACCAACGCGAAAGCCGCCGGACGGTCGTCCGGCGGCTGAGGAATGGCACCGACGGGGAATGACGTGGCCCGCCTACCCATGGTTTGTAGGATGCCGCGACACGGGCGCGGCGGTCGCCCCCACGGTGGCGACATGGCTGCCTCCAGTGCGCCGACGGTGGAGGAGGGGATGCCCCGCGCGGCGCCACCCGCTCTCTCGTCCCCCCAGACCTGCCGCTGGGCCGCCGGCGGAGGCCAGATGGAGGCGATCTCTACACCATGGCACCTCGCGGAAGGGGTGGGTACTACGATGTCGCCCACGCCCGGCGACGGGCGCGGCGGCCGCTTCGCTACCTTCCACTGTAGGTGTCCTCGCGGTCGATTGCAAGTCCCCGCCGCAGCACCCTCATGGTGCCCCCCGGCGCACAGGGGGCCGGGGCCGGGGGCATTGGGTAGACGGGCGCCGCCCCTTGCGCCCATAATGGATCTAGGCCACCTTAGCCGCGAGCCGGAACAACAGCGGCCTAGTTGTACAGGTTCGAGACCGATGTGGAAGAATCATTCTCTATCCGGGGGATTGTCGATACGACCGACTTCCACGGTTTGGTACATGCCCCGACGTGTTGATAGCTAGCCATCACGGGGGCAACCTCCCAGGCTCACCCCCGCCTCCTCCTAGAAAAGGAACAGGATGGGTAGGTTTCTCGTACGGAGCTGGGAACCGTTATGGGCATCCATCCCCCCAAGCGGTGCGACAGCTCACGCGCACAGGCTGGATTAATCGAAGGGATACGCAGCACGGCAGCATAGCTATTGCACCCCGGCGGTGGTCTTCCTACTGCACGAAGTCTTGCTCGGGATGTGCAGTTCAGTGTTTCTGACGTGACTAGTCTTCGTAGAATAGAAAAGAAACCCAGAAACCAGTGTTTACCAGAAAGTGTATTCCGGAGACCGCTCGCTTTAATACACCTATTCCCACTGAAGCCGTTGTTTGGAATCACCGATACAGACTCGCCGTGGTAGCCTGCTACCCCATCCTTTCACTGCGGCAGATGCCCTGCCGGTTCATAGAAGGCCACAATCCCCTATCAATGCCCACCAGCAATGCGGGGGCGATGAGTCCGGCACTTCCGCACAGGGTTTCTTGGAAATTCGACAGGGAAGGCGGCGATGATGCATGAGTGAATGGCATGAAATCACGCGAATGATCCGGGAGGGAATGCAGCACAGCACGGACTGGCGAGCGATCTTCGACAACCTGCCGGATCGGGCGGCCGTGTGGTTGCGAGGCTTGCCGCGGCTTTGGCGCGGCTATTGGCGGGCCGTTTACCACACAGTGGGAACTCACCTGGGCGCATCACCCTCGGTTCTGGCGTTCATAGACTGGGCCTTGCAGGTCGTGCCGGTCCATCCCCGCACGCAGTGGGTGGGCCCCACCCCCGCAGAGCTTCCCTGGCGGCAACTATATGAGACATACGTCGGCCTAGCCCAGTGGCCACCCTATATGGTTTTCCTAGCTCCGTTGCTTGGGGGAGACGTTACGCCAGACCTCCCACCGACGAAGATTTGGGGCACGGTGTGGCTGTGGCCCGGATCAATGGATGACAAGGCAGCCACAGAATGGTCCGAGTCGTTAACCCAGGCGGGCTTCGCCCGCTCGCCCCTTCGCCTGCTCTGGAACGTGATCCAGGCTCGGCCGCACCAGTTCGACGCGGCCTGGGAACTCTCCGCCAACGTCTGGCTGGTCAACCGGAAGCCCCTGCTCGTGAATCCTCAGGGAGAACCCCAGTACCCGGATGGCCTCCAGGAAGACGCGTTTCGTGAACTCAACATGACCTTGACCGCCCTGCGTCTCGCCCATCCCTCGCCGTGGGCGGTTCCCGCCGTGCTGGTCGCCCAGGAGCCGTTTCTAGGGCAAGCGCCGGTCTGGCAATGGTCCACCAGCATGCCAGCGCCAATCCCCCCCAATTGGTCAGGAAGCCAGGCGCTGCGTTCCAACGACGTCCCAGGCATCCATCACTGGCTGCGGCGCCTGGAGTGCATTCCGTGGGAATCCTTCCCTTCGCTGCCGTTCATGCGACGCGAGACCGTGCTGGGCGTGCGCGGCGGTCCGGTTCTGCCCGAGAGCTATGTGGCTGGCAACTACCTTGAATACGCACTGGTTCTGTGGGACTTGACCTTCGGGCGGTCGGCGACCGAAACGGTCCTCAATGCCTGGAGCACCCTCGAATGTCTGACGGCGGTAACCGAAACAAAAGTCGTCAAGCGGCGCACGAAAGCGCTGGTGCCTAGAGATGCTGAGCCCGTGGTGGAAAAACTATCCCGCCTTCGCCAGGCCTTCGGCCACTCCCAACTGAGCAAGGCGAAGAAGCACCCGCGGACAATCACCTACCGTGACATCTTGGACATTCGAGGGGTGATCCGAACCGTCATGCAAACGGTCATCGAGTATGTGGCCGACCACCCATCTGTATTCTTCCAGCGTGACGGTGTGGCCCAGTGGGCCGATGCCAACACATCACAGTGAAGGTAGGTGGGTCGTGAGGCGCCCGTCGGCCTAAGCCACCCAGTCGGTGCCCCATCCCGGTCCCGGGGGCAGCGTAGCCCGGATATGCCCCCAGGGGCGGTGTGACGCGAACCCTCTGGATCTCAGCCCCTGCCATATCCCACAAAGAAACAAAAGCCATCCGGCATGGACCCCACACCACTCTCAATGAACCGGTCCCCTTGACAGGGGCGCCGAGTAGACAGAGAATTAGCGCAGCGAAGCAACAGGACGCCGAGCAGTTGAGGGGAAAGGAAAGGTGGTCACCATGGCCAGGTGGGGCAACCCGCACCCGACGCGGGAGGCGGCCGAGGCGATGGCCGCGCGCCTGCAGGCGCGGGCAGTGGAGGACGAGCGCTATGTCGCGGTGCCGTGGCGCGACCCCGTCGAGGGCGTCCAACACTACAATGTGACGACGAGAAGGCGGCCGCGCCGTCGCTAGGCGGTGCGGGAGAGGAGGGTCATTCGTTGCCTGAGGTGGCAGCACCCAGCCGCCCGTTCACGGTGAGCGTCATCATCCCCACCTACCAGGCCGCCCGGACGATCCGCGCCTGCCTGGAAAGCATCCAGCAACAGACGTACCCGCCGGACGAGGTCATCGTGGTCGACGCCGACAGCCCCGACGGGACGACGGCCATTGCCGAGGCGCTCGGCGCGACGATGATTCGCACGCGCCCCAACCGGTCCCACCAGCGCAACCTGGGGCCGCAGCACAGCCACGGCCAGTATCTCCTGTTCATCTACGCCGACATGGTCCCCACCCCCCGCGTCATCGAGGACTGCGTCCAAACCACACTGGCGCATCCCGAATACGTCGGGGTGGTGATCCTCGAGGAGTCGTTTGGGACTACCTTCTGGGGGCGGGTGAAGGCGTCTGACCGGAGCTTTTATCAGGGGGTGAGGTGGATGGAAGCCGCCCGCTTCGTTCACCGCCGCCATTTTAAAGGGGCGGGAGGGTTTGACCCGGGCCTCGTGGGCGGCGAGGACTGGGATTTCGATGAGCGGCTGCGTCAGTGTGGGCCGATTGGGCGCATTACAGCTATCGTTCGTCATAACGAAGGTGCGCTGACGCTCGCCGCTTTCCGGCACAATAAGGCCCGGTATGCGGTAACCCTGCGCACTAACGCGCAGCGTCACCCGCATTGGGCGCGGTGGCAACCGGGATTGGCAGTGCGGCTAGCGGTTTTCCTGCGGAAGCCGGGAACACTAGTACGTCACCCGGTCCTCACAGTGGACGTGCTGCTTTGGGGCGGCATGGAGTGGCTAGCATCACGAAGGCCAATAGCCACGAGGGAGACCGCATACTGCTCTTCCTCTTGATAAAAACCGGCGATTGATAAGAGCATGCTTACAGACACCCCACCGGTTCCTTCGAGAAGGCCTTAATCTATCGGCTGTTAGTTGGTCCAAAACCCGCTGCGGCGATGCTGTTAGATACCGTGGCCACCCAGGATGTACAGCGGGAGCTGGACGACACGGCCCAGATGGCGGAGCAGGTGGCCCCCGACCGGGTGATCTCGGTTGTGGACCCTCAGATGCGCCATGGGCGGAAAACCTCTAGGCAACGCTTTGCCGGCTACAAAGCGCATGTGACGGCTCACGTGGGCGGCGGCGACCCGGCACACTGGATCACGGTGATGCCGGGCAACACGCCAGACGGCGAGGGCGTGGTGCCCCTCCTGGGGGAACGGGAAGCCCTCACGAGGACTCTACCTGCTACCCCGCTGGGCCACACCGCCTCTGGCGGGGCGCGGACGCGGGCGGACGTCGCTGAAGTGGCACCCACCGTCCGCGTGGAGACCCCGGTGCCGCCGGGGAGCGCCCGGGCGGGGCCATGGCCCAAGACGGCGTTCCCCTTTGACCGCCACCAGGGGACTGTCACCCATCTGGCGGGAGTCACCGAGCGGCCTGCCGGCCTCGCGTACCAGCACCCCCACCGAGCGCGGCCTGTCAGTTCCTGGCGCGGTGTGTGCGAGGAACGCGGGGGTGTAGAGTGGTACTAAATCCACACGAAGCGCAGTGGCAGACGGAACGCGCCCGCCAACCTGACCCCGGGTGGCAGCAACGCTATCGCTAGCGGAGTAGCATCGAACACGTCATCCGGGGGCTGCCCGCTGGCGAGATCGGGTCCCCATTATTGGAGCCGGAAAAACCGAGACGCGGGTTCTTTGGCAAGCGGTCGGCTACAACATTGGGGAACTCACCCGGCTCTATCGCCTCTGGGAAGCTTAAGAGGGGGTCCGATTCCGGGTTCGGTCGACGACCGCGGGCGGGTAGTCAAGGCGATAAGCACGCGTCGGGCCGTCCAGGCAGCCACCTCGAGGTCGGTCGGACCCCCGCTCACGCCTCGGAAAGGGTTGGTTCGCCTTGCCGAGTCCGCTTAATCACCAGTACCCTAGGAACGTCCCACTGCGGCACTTCCCGGAAAACGCCCCTGTTGAGACTGCATGAGCGACGCAATGACGTTCAACATCACGCCGCGGTTTTGTCGCACTTCAAGTTCGGACTGGAGTTAATTTCCTCGATTTCTTTCTGGGTTAGATGTGGGCTACCCATTCCTCTAGTCGCATCGCCATCTCTTTGGATGCACTCCCGATCGCGTGGCGAGTCGCCTTACTAGTGCAAAGCGGTGCTTATTCCCAGATTGATGAATCTTAGAATGAAGTCAGACGCTGTGGCAACAAATATCCCCACTAGCACCCCGATGGCCCACTTGGCACCGGTCTTAAGCGAAGCCACATCTCCCTTCAGCGAAGAGACGTCACCTTTTATCATAGCGACATCCTCTTTAACTACGCTTGCGGTCGATTTCAACTCCGACAAGGTCGCATTCATGGTGTCTAACTTGTCGTTGATCCGAGTGACATCCGACTGAAGCCGTTCGGCACTTGCCTGAATGTGTCCAAACCTTATGGCCCACTCGCTGCTCAGTTCGGAACTCATGAACTCACCCCCTGTCTGAGTCGGCCCCACCGGCTCCTCAAATGGAGCCCGTACGGTCATCGCGAGAAGTCCTCTGCCGTATCCTCGTTGGCGATCCACTCCACCTATTAAGCGCTTGAATTCGATGAGCCATCGGGGGCCTGGAGTATCCAGGACAAGATCGGCCTGCGGTCGTTCTGTCCACCAATTGGCTCCGATCTCTCCATAGCGTGATACATAATCCGCCCCGTACCTCACTTCCCAGTATGCCCACGATAGCATATTCAGTACAAGGTCCGGATGATGCGACGCTGCGCGTAGCGGAGAGGTCGTCGGATCCTCGGCTACCATACGGATTTCCATCCTTCCCTCCAGGCCTGAGCCCGTTGCCATGCCGCCGCAACCCATTCCCCTGCGGGAGGAGGAGACGACGGGACGACCTGATAGACATCCAGATCAAAAGAAACGCCATGCGTCTCAATGACCTGTGGTGGCGGCGGTGGAGCGGGCACCGGCATCGTCACTTGCGCCAAAACCTCTTGCACCGCTTCCCACGTCCATATGCCCGTACCTTTCCACTCGCCCTCCTCGTACAGGACGCGAACCAGGTCGACTGTGCATGGATTTGCTGATGGAAGAGCGACATACCGTTGTAATGCTGCGCGCCAAAGGTCCCCCGTTTCCCAGTCGGTGTCAATCCATTTGGTCCGGCAGCCAGCGCGCATCAATCCTTCCGAAGGAACCAAGCGCGCCTCGACAAATTGCATCACGATGGTTTGCAATAGCGACAAAAACTCATCCGCCCCTGGAGTCCGCCGGTCTCCCGGCAAAGTGACCACTAGCATACTGGGAGCCGATTGGATTACGCGCGGCGGTCCGAACATTTCAGGCCGAGGGACCGAAAGATAGACTCGTAGACCCTGCCCCTGGAGAGGTTGCTCTAGCACATCCGCTACCCGGAGCAATGCACCCGCTAATCCGCTGGCGGTTTGGGGGTCATACCACGCGGGTTGGGGGGGAAAGCGAAATTCCACCACAGTCCACAGATGTCGGGGCATCCACGGCACCGCAGATTCCTCCTCAATTTGTTCCCGATTGACCGATGATATTCGTCAAGCGCACCTCATTTCCTTCTCCCAAACCACCACAATTCTCTGAAAAGAACCCTTTTGCTAACTCATTCTCCGAAGCGACTTCGTCAGAAATTGCGCGACCATTGATCATACGGGGCCTGGACCTGGTGCAACAGCCGGGCTCCCGCAGATTACGTTTAATTCTCACCGGCTAGTCTGATACGTCTGGTTTTCCTGCAATTTTGGTGGTCGGCGTGTAGGTTTTACCAGCCTATCGCGCATCTATTTTGTCCGCCACCACTCCGAAAACCTGCTGCCACCAGGTGGCCAGGGGGGCGCCCTTCTCCGAACCCGTAGTTCAGGGACCATACGAATGTGAACGAGCGTATTCCAGAAGAGCTACCGATTTAGTGTGAAAAAAAAGGAGAGTAGTTCTTGTGCATCGGTTGCGGGAGGTTTCCCATTTGCACTGCAAACTGGGAGTGAGTGAGGGAGCAATTGGCGAGGCCTATGGCTTGCACCATACTGCGCCGGAGGAGCTCATTCAGCGCGGGGAGGCCATTGGCCACGAGCCCTCAACGTGGTCGATGTCGCCTGACACCGACGACTCCGCCTGCTTCGGCCAGACAGGTGGCGTGGGGATGATTCCAGGCGCCCACAACTAGAGGTTGCTGGAAGATTTATTGTCTTGAGGCGTCACCCCGGACAGCACGGCCGACAGGACACGATGCTCCCCTGCTTAGCCCTGCTGGACCGGGAGCCGTGACTACCGCCGCAGTTTCCCGAACCCTCTCTTGCAAGATAAAAAACGGGTCCGCGCCAGCCCTATAACTCCAGCTAACCGCCATACGTGGTAGCACCACAGAGTAGCTAGAACTCCCCTCACGGCCAGATCTTACTGCAAACGCGGTTAATTGTTTGGAGCGCCTCTCCCAACGAGGTGTTGCACCGGATAGCCTGGTCCCAGTCATATGCGACAAGCACGCGGCGGTACCACCGCTTGAGGGCTTTCTGGGAGGCACGATGCATCACGGGAATCAACGCCTCCACAGCCCGTTGCCGAAGGCCGTCGGTACCCCCACGCGTGGTTAGCAATGCCGAAAGTTGGTTACGCTGGTTGTCTTCAAACGGTCCGAAAGCATCCAACTGGTGCAGCGGCACTCCCGAGAGGACCCACGCCTCAATTTCACCGTGAACGATCAACAGAGCATCCGGATCCAATGCGGGATACCGGGACAGCAACTGCCTCCTCCGTACAGCGACAGCTGCTGCATCGCTGTCTGCCAGGAACAGTGCGGGTTCCTCCTGGAGTCGACACTGTTCCCAAAATGCGTTAACCGCCGCATCGGACTCGTGGTTCCAGAATCGAGGCTGGGGCTGCGCAGGAACGGCGCAGCGCCGGAGGGCTAGTTGCAAAAACTGATAGTCCAACGTACCTTCAACCCAGCAAGTCAGCACCCCGCGCCACATGCGTCTTCAATGAGACCCTTGGTACCAGAGGTCTAGCCGCTGCAGAACGCGCGGGTCCTGCAATTGGCCCCAGAGAACAGACTCGGACAATCGGGCAGGGTCTACGGCTTGGAAACATGTGTCGCCTTCAGTAGTTCGATACGTATAAACAATGTGGTCCCAATGGTCAACAGGCAACGCAGCGATTAGATCGGGGCTATGCGTCGTAAGCAGTAGCTTGTGGCGCGAATCAGTGACATCGGCGAACCATTCGGCCACAATCGGGAAGACAGCAGGATGTAAGTACCGCTCGGGCTCTTCCAGTAACTTCACGGGAACGTCTTCAAAATGCAATGCAGCAATAAGGGCCATGGTATACAACGTGCCATCGGATAGCGTGTACGACTCCATCTGCACGTTGTCCGCCTGCCGATCAAATCGCTCCAGACCGGCTAAGAGAAAACTGTGGTCAGGCTGCCGGAAAATACGCACGTGATCCACCCACGGTGTGATCATCCGTAGGAGTGCCTCAAATTCGTCGCGGTCTGCCGCCGCCTGGAAAATCTGGTCTAGCCGTTGCGGCAGATTCCCCCCATAGGGATTCAGCTGCGGATACGGCACTGGTTGAGAGGCGCCGTGCATCCACAGGGGTTGGAGATCAAACAACATGATGCCTCGAATGGCCGTAAACAAGTCCGGCACTAGCCAGCTCAATCGGCCAATTAACCACGCGTACGGCGAAAACTCCGGGTGGTGCTCCCTAGGAGGCATGGCTTCAATCACCTGTCGCTGGGCATCTGGTAACCATTCCTGGCCTTCCCGAATCGTGATCCGAACCTCCCGCACTCCCTGAGAAGGTAACCCAAACTGAGTCTCCTGAACAATCAGGACCGAAGCCGACGGGTCGGAAACCGTGGGCAAATGCCGCAAACCCGCAAGGGTGACTCGCTCCACGACCCTCTCCGGGGTCCACGGTACGCCGTCAGGCCCTAGGCCCGTGTCGGCAAAATGCACAGCTACCTCGTACCGAACCGTTTCTGCCTCGGGGAAGATCCCACCTGGCGGCAAATCACCGGGCAGGTAAAGCCGTACGGGGGGCTCTAGTTCAACCGCGAGCCGGGTCGGTGGTGGCGCGGCTGCGGGATCGCGCATCTTCCAAATGCGACGGTTCACAATCGACGCCCACCCACGCTGGTACAGCACCGCGGAATCTAGCCCATAGGTGACCAAATGGTTCAGAAACACCAATGCAGAGAGAAGGTTCGACTTGCCGGCGGCATTGGGACCCACCACAACCGTATAAGGGTGAAAGCGTACCGTCTGTTCCCGAACGCTCCGGTAATTCTCCATGGTGAGACAGCGGATCATACGGCCTCTGCCTCCTCTGACTCGGATGCGGCTACCGTGGACAACCCTTGTGCCACAAGCGATTAAGAACCCCTTCGGCCAGCTACGCCCCCCTCCGCTGCGAAGCTAGCTGACTTCCAACACACATGCGCCTACGCGACTCCCAACCGCTCCGGTATTACTGGCTCCTTCAGACGTTCCACAGCGCTTTCACGGCCGACTACCAAAGGGTACTGCGTAAGAATTCGGCACATAACCGCCCTCGGCATGCGGTCATCCTCGCCGACTCCTCTTCACCATATAAATCCACTCCCGATACCGAGGGCTGGGGGTTGTTCCTTGCTTACTCTGCCTACTACCTCGGCCTCAGCATACTGCCCCGCCACGCCGATCCCCCGATCGGAGAGAGCGGTACCGCTCAATACGGGAAAGGCGTTCTCGTCAGCAGTCATAGCCACAAGAACCCGCGCTCAACAACTCACGGCTAGTCCAGTACCCCGTACTGCACCGTTCGGTGTAGCACCCCGGACATCTCCAAATTCCTAGATAAACACAGGCCGCATCCAGCTCCCCCACCGTGTACCTCTATTCTAGGAAACTCGAGCACACTGCGCAACCGTACAGCGGGAACGCGGTCGATGGCAGGAAGCCTCGAAACAGCTTGCTCCGATACCGGTCCCGATTGCAAAACCCATCACGGAGCCGTTTGAGTTGCTTGATCTTGGTGTGCAGACCCTCGATGAGGCCATGGATCCACCGCTGGGCCTCCATCTAGTGCCTGAGGATGTCGCGCGGCGCCAGCGCCGCAGCGTATTAGCCCAGACCGCGCCCTCCGCATGGTCACAAGCATCGACGTTGTCGAGCCGGCGGTCCCAGGCCCGGCGGGACTCCTCCGAGGTCTTGGCTGTCAGCAGCGCCCGCAGGTCTTCTTTCATGCGGATAGAGTTAGCCTCGCGCTGTCCAGCATTCTAGGACCGCCGTTAATTGCGCCTGTTGCCGGGCGGTGAGGCGTACCCGCCCTTTGACTAGCGGCCACCGGGGAATGGACGACGTCCGGCTTTCCGCCTGTTCGAGGCGCCGGATTGCATCCAGGCGCCGATTGGCGTCCTGGACGCGGGGAAACGGGGCCGCGAGGACCTGAGCATGGGGGCACCAGCGTTGCACGACGCGGGCATACGCGCGCTTTAGGTCCACGGTAACGGCGCGAATCCGCGCCCGCACATCGGCCGGAATCTGGGCGAACCAGGCGTCCAGGGAGCGTAGCCGATCGTCGCCCAAGATCGCGAGGAGCCGGCGGTCCGGGGCTTGTAACGCTACGGCGATGAGCAAATCCTGGCCCCGAACGCGGTGTTCATCGATACTCAGGACGAAGTCGCCGGGTTGGTCCCACCACGTGGCGTCTTCCGCCGGGACGACCCGGTCCACGAGCCGCCGTAATCGGGCGGGCGACACCCCCAGCAGCGGGCCGACGCTGTGGAAGCTCGCGGCGCGGAGCAGGGTCCACGCCAAGGCGGCGGGCGTTCCTCGCTGCCCAGGGCGCAAGCCCGCCGGGCGGGGGCAGACGGTGCGCCCGGCGCGGCCCCTAACCGCCGCCCACGCACGCGGCGTTACCCCCCAATGGCCGATGCGATTTGCTGCAGGACCTGCGGCGCGACCAGATCCGGCCCGCCGATGGCGATGACCGGGATCGGGGGGTGCAGATCCGCCAACCACGGTACCGGGCCGGGGAGCGTGGACGCATCGTCCAGGTAGACCGTGGGGGTGCCGCCTTCCTCGGGGCTGGACTGCAACGCATTGGGCGGTACCAACTCATCGGCGGCCAGATCCCACTCCACGGCTTGGGGAGTCAGATTCAGAACCACCACCTCGGTGCCTCCCTGGACCGTCGGGTCTTTGAGCGCTTCCGTCCGATCGATCGTCCCCGCCGGATCTCGGCCAGGAACTGGCGGCGACGTCTGGACCATCGCCTGGGTCTTCTGGGGCCCGTACCACGTCGTGAGCTGACGCAGCAGCGCCGGACTCGGTTGGAAGATGCCACTGATATTGAGAGAAGCCAACGGCCCAACCCCTGGGACACCGATGTCGTGCAGTTGCTGGAGCACACGCCATTCCGGGTCCGGCAACTCCTCCTGCCCCTCCCGGTTCACCTGCATCAACACCACGGGTTCT
Source organism: Bacillota bacterium (assembly GCA_023512105.1). GTDB lineage: Bacteria > Bacillota > Sulfobacillia > Sulfobacillales > Sulfobacillaceae > JAIMAE01. Next base: position 12,858 of record JAIMAE010000065.1, read on the forward strand.
GGTCCGATGAGCGGAATGGCGGTTGGGGGCAGATTGTCAGGCACCGCCTGAATCAGGAATTCCGACAGGTAGTCCTGCACTTGTTGGGGGATCGGTGCTGGGGGATACCACCCTAGCGTGACCTCCTGGCGAATCTGCTGGACATAACGGGAGACCGACTGTTGGATGGTGTACTGTAGAACCGCGGCGGCGGTGTCAAACCGCGTCGCACCCCCCAACAGCAGGGGATGCACCTGCGAGGGCAGCTGAGAGGCCAACGTGGGGTTGGCATCCGCGCCAATCAAATATGCGCGCTTCACCGCATGGGTTTCCAAAAACTGCACCGTCGCCGACCCTAGCTGGGTCGGGCTGTCGCTTAATAACAGCGGCAACTGCCCGTAGCCTTCCGCCGACGCGACGCCCTTGGCTAACATGGCATCGACGGCATTTTGCGGCAATCCCGACACGACCAGCACCGCGCTAGGAAACGGCCGTCCAGCTGGCCATTCCAGGTTCGCGATGTCCGCCGCCAACGCTTGAGGAGATGCGGCCGTCACCCGGATGATGGGGTCGGCGGCCGAAGCCGCAGGCGGGCGAAGGGTGGCTGCCGCACCGACGGCAAGCACCCCCATGAGGGCCCAGGCGGTAGCGCGATGTGGCACCTGTGACAAAGGTATCCCTCCCCGAAACGCTTCAAGCCAGCACTGGCACTGCGGGTTTACCCGGCCCAATACCCATCGACTCTGTGTCCGGACACCGCCCACGACGTCGGATAGATAAACGTCGCCGCTTTGACGCCCAGGTTTGCATCATAGGCTACATTGGTGCGTTGCCACCCTGTGCGGCGGTGTATCCACCATTGCCCGTTGGAGTCTCGCACCACCGGTCGGCCATCCCAGGTGCCAGCCAGGGTAAATCCGTTGACATTCAGGTCGGTGTTGGCGGCAATCAGGGGCTGCCATCCCCTGCCGTTCCACGCCAGGAGATTTTCATCGTAAAGAGCAGTGCTACCATATGGCGGCTTGTGGGACGTCTGGACATATAGGGTGTGCCGGTAACTCAGCAGCATCCGGGAGGCGTAAGGGGGGACCGGGATTGGAGTGCCCAAATGTCCAGCGAAATCAACCGGGACCAAGCGACTGCCGCTCCACACCAGGAAGGTTCGGGGACCCCAGGGGCCGCCGGCGCCCGCAGAGCCGGTCTGCTGCCACGGAACCGCCCATCCGGACCGTGACCCGTACAGCACCTTGGTAAAGGCCGGCGCGGCTCCAAACGAGTCCGCAAATTGGGCGAGCACCCACGGATGCCCGTCGGCGCCCACCATCACCCAGACCGACACCGCATTGGACGCACCGGCACCCGGTGCCACCGTGATGCTGGGATGGGAGACCCACATCACTTGCCCCGTTCGCCATGTAGCCAGATGCACGATGGCACCGTTGGAGTTCGCCGGGTCACCCGAACCCCAGACCAGCCACCAGGTGCCGCCCTGCGTGCGGCCGGCCGTGGGCTTGACGAGGTATTTGTTCACATCCGGCGGCACCGCGAACCGCGGCGGTTCCCTCCTCAACTGACCCGGTTGGGAGAGGGAATAGACGTCCCAATATGCGGGGGCGTTTGCCGTGGCCTGGGTTTCCGTGAGAAGAAACAACGTGCTGGGGTTCTGGGTTTCGCCAATCGCCGTGGCGGTTTGAGGAAGGGTCGCGGCCGGGATCCAGCGGTTCCGCGGCCACGTTGTCTGGACCACGGCGGGCCTATTGTTCTGCCGGGAGGGCGGCAACGCACGGGAGTGCGACGCGGTCGCCCCCGCTGAGCCGCATCCCGCAGCCAGGGCCGCGGCGGCGGCCAGAACGATGGTTCGGTTCCAAATTCGCATGGTTGCCCTCCTACACCAGGGTCCTACCTTACCGAGTAGACGGAAGCATCTCGCCTCGTCGGTGGCGTCCCCCGCACCAGGCCCATGCCGGATTCGCGGCCTCGATCCCTGCTCACAGCCAAGAGTGGCATGGAATTGAACGACGAGGGCGCCCCGCCGTGACTCATTCGCCGATCCACCGGGTTAAGGCAGGAATAGGGAATCGTCCGTGATTGATCGTCACATGAAGGGAATGCAACAGGGGATTTTGAAACCGCACGATGCACCGGTCGCCCTGGCATGTCGTCTGCCAGGCCAGCGACGACAATGACAACCCCCCCAGCGCGGCCAATCCATGCGCGACGGCGTAGTCGGACCGCAAGGCCGCAAGCCCCTGGGTCCCCGCGGTGCTTAAGCGGGCGGCTTGGTCGAGCTGGCCTGCAAAGAACGCACGCAAAAATTGGTCAGTGACCGCTTGGGGGCTCGCGGTCCCACAGGCCGCAAGCACCCCCAGCGCAAGGACAACAGCAGGAAACACCCTCCGCTGGTACCGCATTTTCATCGGAGGTCACCTCAAATGACTTCATTTGGCTTGGACGGATCTGCTAGCATCGTACGGAATGTCCGCGGGAAAGCACAAATTTTAGCGTGAAAATAACGCAGGTCGCCTACCCGGCACTCACTTGGATAGCTGGTCTGCCGGTTCGACACCGCACGACATAATCGCCGTTAAATTTTGAGAAGCCGGCGACGCCGGGGCTATAGTAGGTCCATGGAACACCTATCCTTTGTTCACTGTTCACATTTGTATCGCAATTCGGGGGGGGGGGGGGTTGGTTGTGGAAATTGCCCGTGCGGGGCTCGTGGGGCCCCTGGGGGTTTGGGCGCGGGGGCCACCGAGTGGTTTGGCCCCACCCCCCCCCGGCCCACCCCCCCCCAATGGGCCC
>JAIMAE010000295.1 GCA_023512105.1 Bacillota bacterium
AGCTGCAAGAGGGCCTTCCAGGCGGCGACCGACATCATTCCCCAGTAAAGCGGCATCAGGAGGCTGTACTTGACCAACTCCCAGCGTTGGCGCCGAGCGACCGCCAAGGCGTTCATGTAGGTGAAGAGGAAGTTTCCGATCAGCAGGTTGATCATGCCCACGTAGTAAATGCCGGGCGGGAAGAGCTGGGGGACCAAGGACCAGTGGGTCATGAACCACAAGGTGGTGAGCAGCCAATAGAGCGGGTTGAGCAGGAAAGGCAACACCGTGCCGAGCAAGGCGGCGTGAACCCCCCAAAATCCGGTCGGACCCACCTCGCGCCAAAGGGCCTTGGGGTGGCGCATGTGCACCAGCCACGTCTGCAGATAGCCCTTGATCCACCGCGAGCGCTGTCGCACCCAATTGACCAACTCCGAGTTGGCCTCTTCCTCGGTGTAGGCGTCGATGATGGCCGTCCAGTACCCGGCTCGGTACAGGCGGATGCCCAGGTCGGCGTCCTCGGTCACGTTGTAGGCATCCCAGCCGCCGAGCTCTCGCAGGACCGAGGTCCGGAAGTGGTTGGAGGTGCCCCCAAGGGGAATCGGGTGGCCTGCCGCGTAGATGGCGGGCAGGTAAAGGTCAAACCAGGTGGCGTACTCGGTGGTGAACCAGCGGGTCAGCCAATTCTGGTCCCAATTGAAGTAGGTCAGCTTGGCCTGGACGCAGGCCAGCTTGGGGTCGGCGGCCCGAAAGACGCTGTAGGCCTTCTTCAACTCCAAGGGGTCGGGGATGTCCTCGGCGTCGAAGATGGTGAGAAATTCCCCCCGGGCCCTGAGCAGCCCAAAGTTACAGGCCTTGGGCTTGGTGCGGGGATCCGAGGGAGGGACGATGACCAAGTCGACGTAGGCTGGCAGGCGGGCCTGCCGGGCGGCCTCGATGGTCGTCAGGTCGTCGGCCTCCAGCAGCAACTTGACATCCAGGCGGTCCTTGGGCCAGTCCAGTTGAGCCAGGGCCTCTGCCAGGGAGGGAATGACCGCGGCCTCATCCCGGGCCGGGATCAGGATGGTGTAGACGGGAAGGTCGCGATCGGGCAACGAACGCACCAGTTCCTCGGAGACCACCTGCTCGATCTCGGTGCCGGCGGCGCGGTCGATCATCCGCCAGCGGTAGCCCACCAAGACTGCGTACAGCACCGCGAACAACGAGCTTAGGACCGTAAAGGCGGCGGTGCCGAAGGACACCGTTGCGGCCAGGAAGAGGGCCAGCAAAGACAGCCCCCACCGCCTTTGCCCTTTGGAGAGGAGGTGGTCGGCCGACCACTCCGGGTAGGAGACCCTAACCAGATCTTTGGAAAGCTGAAGGTTGCGGGAAGCGAAGCGGCGGTCCAAAGCCGCCTCGATGTCGCGATGGCCGGTCACCACTGGCTGGACGGCCCGATGGGCAGCTTGGCTCAAGGCCCGCAACGGCAAGACGTCCAAGGGGTCTTCCATCGCCAGCACCAGTCGTCGCTCGTCCGCCTCCACCGGCACCACCCGGTGATGGCGCCAGTAGGTCTCCGGAAAGAGTGCCCAAATCTGCTCCAATGCCTTCTCGGCACTGGACTGCAGGCCCTGGGTCAAGTCGCGGAAGGGAAGGCCGAGTTGGCGACTGAGGATCTCGGCCACGTCTTTGCTGGAGAGGGCACCGAGTCCCACCAAGATTTCCCCAATCCGGCCGCCCTGGCGCCGCTGCTGGGCCACCGCCTCCACCACCTCTCGCGCCGAGGCTTTCCCCAACGAGATCGCCCACTGCCCGAAGGCCAGCCGCTCCTCCTCACCGCCGTCCTCAGGCCCATCTAGGCCGAAGAGGTAGCGCAAGGAGGCTTTGAGCGACTGGGGAGAGGTGCGAAAGAGGGTGACCGGGTCGCCCAGCGCGTTGACATAGTGTTGGCCCAACGGGGTCATCGGCCACTCGGTGACCAACCAGGGGGCCTCACCTTCCCATTGCAACGGAAAGAGGCCGGTCGCCCGGATCCACCGGGGGCCAAAGGCCCGAGCGGTGGCGAAGGGGAGTTCGAGGCCCACCGAGGCCAGGACGCGCAG
>JAIMAE010000296.1 GCA_023512105.1 Bacillota bacterium
GGGCAACACTGGGTAGCCGTTCACAAAAGAAGGCTTGGGGACAGGCCGGATTGCCGCAGACAAACCGCCGGACCCACAGGTGCCACTGCACCCCCCAGCCCCGCCACGGTAAATCCCCGGGGGACCGCCAGTAACGGCTTTTCACGCGATAGCTCGGTTGGCCACACGTCGGGCAGCAGGCGGTCGGCGCCGTGGTTTCCGCCCAAATCTCGATGGGTGCCCGATCGCCGCTGATCTGGAGCACCCGGAGTGGCGTACGTTCGAGTATAATGAGACCGGACATGAGATCACCATCCTTGCGCGGAGATATCTCATGTCCATTTTCCATCTTCTCCCAGGTTTCGCCAAGCACCAACTTTGGACAAGAGCCATTTCCTGTTGACAAAACACACCCGTCAGGGCGGTGACCAGGGGTTCCCGGGAGGCGCGAATCCGGGGATCGGCCAACTCGGCCAACACGGCATGCCCCGGCTGCGTGGCCGCCGCGGCGGAAGGCAGGCTCCGACGGGTGCCGTGCTCCCACCGGCGCGGCGCGCCGGGGTGCCGGCGTTAGGCCTCCCGGGGCACAAGCACTCGGGCCCGCAACCGCGGATAACTGGCGCGGCCATCGGTGGAGACGTCTAAATCCCGCTGTAAAAAGTTGAGAGCTTGAGCGACAATGGATGGGTCTGACAACACCCATTAGGAGGCTCAAACGCTCATGAATACGATACCACCGTCCCAGCAGATCCAGGAAGCGATTCGCGCGTTGTTGACGGAAGGCTTGCCCGCCGGAGCCAATGATGTAACGCGAGCGTGGGTTCGGTGAGGCGCCCAGCGGCTGGTCCAAGAGCTCCTCGAACAAGAAGTCACGGCGGCCTTAGGGCGCGAGTACTATGCCCGGGACGGCCAACACGGCGCCCGCGGCTACCGCAATGGCTATCGCCCGGGGGTGTTGAAGACAGCGGAAGGCGAGATACCCTTGGCGATCCCCCAGGTCCGCAACACCCCGGAGCCGTTTCACTCGGCCATCCAAGAGCACCTGACCGGCACCCACACGCTCCATCAGTTGGTGATGGAGATGTACGCCCGCGGCCTCTCGACGTGGGATATCGAGGCGGCATTGACGACCAGTACCGGGGATCGCCTCTTGATCAAGACGGCGGTGAGTCAAGTCACCGAGGCCCTGTGGCAGGAGTACGAGGCCTTTCAACAGCGGTCGTTAGCCAACATCCCGGTGCTCTATCTCTTTCTCGACGCCGTCTATGAGTCGATCCGCCGGACGGGGAGCCAACACGAAGCCATCTTGGCCGCGTGGGCCGTGACCCGGGAGGGCCGGAAAGTGTTGCTGAGCTTGAGCGTCGGGAACGCGGAAAGCTACGAGGCCTGGCAAGATTTCCTGCGCGACCTGGTTCGCCGAGGGCTCCAGCCCCCGTTGACGGTCACCACGGATGGGGCCCCGGGCTTGATTCGTGCCGTAGAGCGCCCGTGGCCGAACGCGGTCCGCATTCGCTGTTGGGCCCACAAGGCCCGCAATGTGCTCAGTCGGGTGCCGGAAGCGGCCCAGGCGCCAGTGCGGAGCTGGCTCTACGAAATTCGCGATGCCCAGGATGATGCGGCCGGGCAGCAGGCCTATCGCACCGTGCTGGCCCGCCTCGAACAGGCGTACCCTAGTGCCGCGTGGTCGTTGGCGGACGACGCGGAGGCGTCCCTGGCCCACTTACTGGTGCCTCCGCGCCATCAGGTGATAGTCCTGATCACGCACCGCATCGAACGGGGCTTCGCCGAGGAACGGCGCCGCACGAAAGTCTTGCCCCGCTTTTGGGACGAGAAGAGCACGCTGAAGCTCGTGTTCAGCGCCGTCATTCGGGCCACGGCCCAATGACAGGTGGCGGGGATCAACGCTGAAGAAGCCTGGTGCCTGGAGGATCTGTGGGCGCAACACCCGCCCTAGTCCGCGCCCTTGGACCATTCCGAGACCCTAACACGGCGTAAGCACAAGCTGCTCGCTTTTTACAGCGGAAAAAGGACATTACCCATCTGGGCTAACCCAATAGCCCGCGGCCCGCGCC
>JAIMAE010000297.1 GCA_023512105.1 Bacillota bacterium
GGAGCAGCGGGAAGGCCAGCTGGTGACGTGGGTCCAGGGCGTCCGACGCGATGTCCGGGTGGTCATCGAGACCTCGCAACCCATGGTGGTCGAATGGTTGATTACGACGGGTTTCCCCGGGTACTTCAATTCCAAGGTGGCCGACGCGCGGCGCAAGCCTTCGGAGGCCGAAACCGACCGCCTATAATGCGGCCATTTGGGCGCGGCTGAGGTGGCAGGGTGCAGATCCCTGGAGGCTGTTGGCCCCGGCCGACAAAACCTGGCTGGAGTTACACCAGCTCACCCTCACCGACAGCCCTTGACCCAAGAACACACCTGCCTGGTCAACCCGTGGAAGGCCGTCTTGAAGCGCAATTATCCCGTGGTCTTGCCGCGCTGTGACGACCTCAGCCGCCCCACCGCTTGGCCTTCGTGGGCCAATGGGCGGCTCCCCGTAACAGCCGCGCCCTGAGCGTGTCGCAGCGGACTCGCTGGTTGCGCCATCAGCGGCACCCGAACGCGGAAACCGCAAAAGCCCAAAAAAATGCATGCCCGCTTGCAGGCACCCGCCCTGGAAGCACGGCCAGGTACCGCCCGGGCGCAGATCTGCTGGGTGCAGACCTTGGTGGCCCAATTGCAGGCCTTGGAGGCCCATTGCCGGGAGACCCGGCTGGAGATCACTGAGCTTTTATGGCGCACCCGGAGCATGCCCGCTGGGCGAGCGCGCCGGGGATAGGCCCCACGGCCGGTGCCCGCCTCGTGGCCGCTCAACGGATAGATCGCGGCAAAAATTACGGACGCCTGCTCGGCTCCGTCGCTTACCGGATTCCGCAGGGTCGCCTGCTCCATTTCAGCCTGCTGGGCGCACCGCACGAAGTACCTTAATCGTTGCCCGTCCGCCGTCGCCCAACGACCAGCCTTTACGAAGCCACCTAGATAACATGATGACCAGGAGCTGTCGACCACCGCGCCCTGGTTCCTCGGATAGAAGATGACCTGCCCCGAGTCCCGACACCCTTGTTGTCGGTGGCGCTTGCCTAGCATCAACACAACCCCGCCCGGCAGCCCGGCGGCTCTGGCGACTTCGAATTGCGGCGGAGCCTTCTGCAGGGCACCCAAAGTCTGCCCCAGCCACGTCCAAATGTTCTTGCCGCCCCGGGGCCGCCAAGGCCGTCCAGCCCGATGCCCGCGCCATCCCCGAGCGGACGGCGCTCCCGGTGCCTTTGTGCTTCGAGCCTTCGGGCCACCGCAGACCTTTTGGGAAGGAGTCGCTCCCCCGATCTGCTGAGCTCCGAGCATCATGCCAAGAGCTCCTGCCTTGACCCGCTTCATTGGCACCCCCATCGGCGGGGAGGAGCTGCCAGCCCACCCTTACGGGGTGTGTCGCGCACCCATCCTTTGCCACAGCCGGTCGCCATTTCGCCCAAAGCGCCACAGCCCTCTTAGGCCGTGAGGTCGCCACCCTCCTGTTACGCGGACACCACCGCGATCGTGTTTTTCAGTTGGCCGATACCTTCAATCGCGACCGTCACCACGTCCCCGTTGCGCAGAAAGACAGGGGGAGTGCGATGCACGCCCACTCCTGAGGGCGTGCCCGTCAAAAGCACATCGCCCGGCTCAAGGTCACAAAAACTTGTGATGTGGTACAAGAGCTCTCCAATGGAGAAGATCATCTGGGCGGTACTGGCGTCCTGCATCACACGACCGTTGACGGTGGTGGTAAGCCTTAGGTTTTCCGGGTCAATGTGGTCCACCGCGATCCAAGGGCCTAAGGGGCAAAACCCGTTTACCGACTTCCCGGGAAACCACTGCGAGGTGACCCGTTGCAGACGACGCTCAGATAAATCGTTTGCTATCGTATAGCCCAAGACGGCGTCCTGCCAGGCATCCCTTGCGAGCTGACGGCAGGGTTTGCCGATGACGACGGCAAGCTCCCCCTCCCAATCCACCCGATCAAACTCGGCCGGGATCTGAATCACCCGCCCAGGCCACGACAGGGTGTTGTTGGTTTTGACAAACAACGTGGGAAATTGCTCGTTGGCGATGCGTTGGTTCCGTCCTTC
>JAIMAE010000298.1 GCA_023512105.1 Bacillota bacterium
CACATGTTCCAGATCCGGGTGCCGATGGACGACACCCACACCTACCACCTGTGGTACTCCTGCTTCGTGCCGCCGGCGGGGGTGTCCGTGCCGCCGGACTACCCGATGACGGTCTACGAGAACCCGATTGTCGACCCTCAGACCGGCAAGTACATCGTGGATTACGTGGACGGCCAGGACATGATGTGCTGGATCACCCAGGGGCCGATCGCCGACCGCACCACCGAGCACCTGGGGACGGGGGACAAGGGGATCATCCTCTTCCGGCAGCTGCTGTTAGAGCAGTTGGCCAAGGTGGAGGCCGGGGAGGACCCCCTGTGCGTCTTCCGCGACCCGGCCGAGAACCAGTACCTGACCCTGCCCCAGGAGCAAAACCGCTATCGGCAGGGCGGGCAGCTCAGCAACGTCGCCGAGTGGTGGAGCACCAAGTACGCCCCCAATTTGGAGGAGATCTTGCGCCTGGTGCGTGGCGCGCCCGCCTCGACCCTCTTATAAAGCATGGGGGGCGGCTGTGGCCTTAGCGGTGACCCAGCAGGAGCAATGATGAGAGCACAGGCCATCCCAGCAGCGGGGTGGCCCGTCGCCCCCGGTCCATGCAGCGAGGACAAGGAGAACGGGACGGCGATACGTGATCTGTTCGGGCACCAAGGAATGTCCCCTTGACGCATCCCCTTTTTGAGGATGTTCACCGCGCCCACACCATCCTGGTGCGCCAGGTCATTACAGGGGCGGCCACGGATGAAGGAGCCCGCCACCGTGTTGAGGTGTCCACAATGCGGACACGTTTGCGACGTATGCGTTTCGGTGATTGTCACGAGCGGGATGCCATGCCGCTGGAGCTTGTATTCTAAGTACTGGTTATAATGCCCAACTTCCCAGGCTCTAACCTCTTGATGCGTCCGCCGGGATCGGCGATGCCGTGTTTTGTCGTTGAGCATGCCGAGATCGCTTGCATAGAGGATCGTGACCAATGGAGCCCCCCGGGCTTGCGCCGCACGCAGCCGACGCATCGTCTGCGGGGACGTGCTGGCCGGGTTGTGGCCGATTTCGACCATCGCCGCGGCGTGCTCCAATCCGGTTCCGGAAAGGTCTGCCCCAGCATCGCCCGGGCCACTCCATTGCGGCCATAGTTACACAGATACTGGGTTCCCGGGTGCCTAGGACCCAGCCCAGGCGTTCGTAGAGCGGTGTCCAGTCTTGGCTGGCGGTGCGGCGCCGGTGGGCTGGAGAAGGGACACCGCCTGCGGGCCATGTTGCTTAACGACTTCGCGGATCCCTGGCCGCCAGATCGAGGGCTTCGTCCCCGCCAATCGACACCAAACCGGGGTCGGGATCCTCTTCGGGATGGGTCCGGAGAAGCGGCGTGGTAAGCGGGCCGGGTGGGTGCGGCAAATCCTTCAAGGCCTCTCCGATCGCGCAAATCCCCCCGTTGGGGGGGTGCGGTCAGGGAGGATGCGGCGGATTCCCCCGCCGTCATCCACTGCTGCAATGGTGCCGCACCCGCAGTGACATTGCAACAATACCCCTGAACCTGGTGCACCGAAACCTCTCCCCGACCGCGCATCGCGGCCCCGGATTCTTCTCACGCTCGACAGCGGCCAAACCCGTGCGCCAGGACCCGCTCCAAACGTGGGCGGGCGAGGTGCAGAAAGGCTTGATGACTCTTACCTCAGAACACCATCGGCACGTAGTCGTCGTTGACGTATCCGGAGATGGTCGCCCCTACGTAATGGACGTCCAGACCCAGGGTGACGAGGCGCTCGGAGACTCCGGCCCGGTCTGCAATCGCCTTGCAGGCAAACGGAATGGCGTGGCCCTGTAGCTGGGATACCGCCTCCTGGACCTCCGGGTCCTCGGCCAGCAAAGCCTCGGAGGGCCCGAAGAAGCCCACCTTGACGTCGCTGTGCCACCCCTGCTGAATGGCGCGGGCCGCATAGGCCAACCCGGTCAACGCCTTGTTCTTCTCCCCGGTTGAAATCAACACCAACACCTTCGATGCCAACGTCAGCACCCCCTAGCATTTGGTGCCTACACT
>JAIMAE010000299.1 GCA_023512105.1 Bacillota bacterium
TCGGCTAGTGCTGCGCGAATTGGCGGGGCTTATCGCCAGTTGATCGCAACGGGTGCCATCTCAGGAGTTCGCATGGGCCCTCGAATTCCTTTACACGCACCCCGGGCAGGCGGCGTAGTTGACGCCGCCTGTAACTGTTTTTACAATGGCGCCAAAAGGTGGCCTGGCGGGCGCTCCCAAGCTACTGATGGACCGCATGCCTCTCCCCGCCTTATCACCCCTAATCCGGCGATCGAACGGTTGGCCATTGAAGGAGGCGAGTGTCCGTGCATGCCGCGGTGGTTCATGCCTACGGAATCCCCATTCGTTGGGAGTCGGTGCCCGACCCGGTACCGCTGTCCGGCGAGGTGCTGATCCAGGTGGAGGCGGTGTCGGTCAACCGCAGTCTGGACGTGGAGGTGCACGATACCGGAGCAGGGTGGCCGGTGCGTCGCTTTCCCTTCTGGACCGGCGCCGACCCCGCCGGCACGGTGGTGGAGGTCGGCAATGGGGTGTCGAACCTCAAGCCCGGGGATCGGGTGGTGGTCTACCCGATGTTGTACGACGCGACATGCGAGGCCTGCCGGCGGGGTCAGGAGGGATTGTGCGAGCATTTTGGGGTGATGGGGGTCCACCGCAACGGCGGAGAGGCCGAGCTGGTCGTGGCCCCGCAGCAAAACGTCTGGCCGCTGCCGGATCAGGTGTCGTTCGAGGCGGCTTCTGCCGCCGTCTTGACCTACGGAGTAGCCTGGGAGCTCTTGGTAGAACGGGCCCACATCGGGCCCACGGACACGGTGCTGATTTGGGGCGCCAGCGGCGGGCTGGGCTCGGCCGGGATCGACATCGCCCGCCTTTTCGGCTCCCGGATCATCGCCGTCTCCTCCACGGAAGGGGGCTGCCTGATGGCCGAGGAGATGGGCGCCCACGCCGTGATCAACCGGACCAAGACCGACGTCTTGGCGGAGGTCATGCGGCTGACCGGCGGTCGGGGAGCCAACGTCTGCTTCGAGAACATCGGCTCCGCCACCTTTCCGATCAGCTTGCAGGCGTTGGCTCGGGAAGGGCGTCTGGTTACCTGCGGCTCGGCGTTGAGCGGACCCGAGGTCACCATCGACATTCGCCAACTGTACCGCAAACACACCACCCTGGTCTTTACCGCTGGCTTCTCCCCGCGCTGGATGCCGACGTTCTTGGAACTCTTGCGGACCCGGCGAATCAACCCGCGGATCAGCAATCGGTTGGCCCTGGAGGAGGCGGAGGCCGCGCAGGCCATCGTTCGCGAGGGACGCAATCTCGGCAAGGTGGTGCTGGTCCGCAGCAGTTAACGGTGGCCGGTTCCCCGTCCCCTGCTGTCTTGTCTGGAAAAGGACTTTTGCAGGGTGATGCAAAGGGTGGACAGAGGCACTTGAGGCTGGTTAGGAGGAGACCATGAGTGCAAGGCCCGCTCCGTTTTGGGACTCCCTGGCCATTTCTGGCTTTCGGCGGCTTTGGCTGGCGGTGACGGTCGGCAATTCGGGGCGTTGGGCCTCGACCATGGCCCTTGGCTGGTTGGTCCACACCTGGGTCCATTCGCCCTTTTGGGTGGGGGCGGCCATGTTTGCCATGCAGGGCCCTATTCTCGTCCTGGCCCCATTCGCAGGGGTGCTGATCGACCGCCTTCACCGCGGGCGCCTGCTCGGCACCGCCTTTGCCTGCGGAACCCTGGCCATCCTCGGTTTGGGGTTCTCGGCCGCCTTTCATCTTGGCCTGGCCCCGCTTTTGGCGGCGGCTCTGTTCTTCGGCGTCTCCTTCAGCTTTCAGTCCACCACCTGGACGGCTCTGGTGCCCCCGCTGGTGCCGAGAGAGAAATTACCCAACGCCATCGCGCTCCTCTCGGTGGCTCGCCAGGGAACCGAATTCGTGGGGCCTGCCCTGGCCACTCCGATCCTGATTCACTGGGGAGCTCCCGCGGTCTTCGCGGTCGCCTCCGCGCTCTACCTGGTGGCCGCCACTTTGGCCTTTACCCTGTCTGCAGTCGGAGCCAAAGCCCCGGAAGAACGCCGCAAGCAGCGCGGC
>JAIMAE010000066.1 GCA_023512105.1 Bacillota bacterium
GCACCTGCCGTCTTGGGCGTTGCGCTTTATCCTACCACGGATCTCCCAGCCTGCGCAAGAAAAAGCGGTCGGGCGAGACGTCTAATCCCTACGTCGGTCGCTCGTAGATTGCACGCCCCCCCGAGAGGCGAGACGTCCCGATTCCGCCTCCCCACCCCTTCTGCCCCGGGTGAGGCCCTGCCGCAACTCGGGCACCCGCGCGTACCGCCGAAACGACGGTGTGCCGCGTGATCACAAATACGAGGCACCCCCCCAAGCCTGCGTCGCCTTTCTATTACTAGGGGATTGAGCGTATAATTTGCACCCCCAGCTCCTTCCCCCACTCATCGTGGTGGCGGAATTTGGGCTATGGGCCTACGAACGCACCGCGGCGATGGGTCAATTCCCAATTGGTGCCAGTGGTTGAAAAGTACGTTGGTGTTGAAATGTGAAGCGCCTAAGGGAATTGGGGAAGCAATCGGTCAAGGTCCGTGCGAAGTATATGTGACGTCAACTAGTTGCGCAGGCAGTCCACTGTCAATTGACGAGGATTCGCTGCTCAGCGGCCCCTCAGTTGGTGGATTCGTGTACTACGTTTGACGCTGGGATTTCTGTCCAATGGGCTCCCCCATCGGCGGTCCTCCAGAGGGTCCACCCGCCGCGGCCAGCGCTCCAGACCCATCCTATTTGCGGCGAAATGAAGTCTACTCCGGTGATCACGCGAGACTCGGGTACGCGGCTTCGAATCCAGGTTTGACCCCCGTTGGTCGTACGCACCAAGGTGTGGGGGCCGACCACCATCCAGCCATCAGAACGAGAGACCCAACTCGTGGGTGGCTCGGTCTCAGACGGCGCCAAGTCAATCGGCCGCCCCGGAACCCAAACGGATCCCCCATCGTCCGTGCGATAGACCACCGCCTGCTTGAGCTCCGGGTTTTGCGTCTGGTTCCAGACAGCTACGAGGATCCCCTGGCTAGTAGAGAACCATCGGGGTGGGTAGGTCAGGAACACCGAGGTGGGATTGAAATGGGCCCAGGCGGGCGGTAGAGGTAGGTGCTGCAGCACCCAGCTCCGGCCACTGTCGTTGGTGTGAAGGACGATGGGATGACGGCGATCCCCGAGGGTTTGCCCAACCCACCCCGAGGTCGGCGACGCGAAGCTTCCGCCCGTCACGAGCGCCGCCATCATGCCCGAACCGGTGGGGACCCAATGTCGCCCGCCGTCGGTCGTGCGATAAACCGTAAACGGTTGCATGGCGGTGGCAATCGGTCCCGTCGCCACCAGCCATCCCGCTTGGGCAGACTGAAACTGCACACTGGGGATCGCCTGAAATCCTCCCACCAAGGTTGAAGGTGCAAGGAGTGTCGTCCGTTGCCACCCACACCCGGCGTTTGTGGTCCGGTATACGATGCCTTCCCGGGAGTTGGGTACCAGAGCGACCCAAGCACGACGGGAGGACCAGGTCGACAGGACAAGGGGGATAGTGGCAGCAGGGAGGGGGAGTACACGACTCCAGTGATGCCCGCCATCAGCGGTACGCCAGACACCGGTACTGGTTTCGGCCCATCCACTCTCCGATGTCACCATAAGAATACCGGCACCGACCTGGGAGCCGGAGAGAGTCTGCCTCAAGTGGGGGGTCACGCACTTGGGCACCGATGTCGGAGAAGCGGATGAGAACGGTCGTTCTGGCCCACTGACCAGGCCACAGGCTGTTGTAGTTAATACGACACCAACTGCGGCGACGAAGGTCGTAATAGGTACCCGTCTTCCTCGTCTCATGGGACTGCTCCTCCCTCACTGAGGCGGAATGCCCCCTTATCCGTCTAACGCCGTAGATGGCAAATGAGTGACAAATCAACTCGCGGGAGTGATGGCGCTGCCCAATTTATCTCTTGCAAAGCATCCAACATTCCGAGGGAACGGATGTACAAGCCTGCCAAACCTCCTGCCCCCAGCGGGACAACCTTGAGCCAACGATTTTGACGGCGCCACCACAATCCCTTGATGGGCTTGGAACGATCGAAATCGCCAAGGCAGCCCAGTGTTTCCCAACGTCTTCTGTATGCCATAGCCGACCACCCCACAGCAGCCAGCCGTTTCGCCATCCCACAAAGGTCACTCCCCGTGGCCCAGACCCAAGCGAGGGAAGCGGTAGCGACTGTTGGCTCGAGGTGTTCCACACGTGGAACACGTTATCGGGGTTACCACAGGCAAGGCACTGACTGATACCGACCGCCTCGTTAGCAGACAAGCAGCATAGGACACGCGCTCTCATTTCTCATTCGACCACCGCATCACGAGGAAAGGAAAGGCGCCAGCCCCGCCGGTTGGTCCCTTGGGCCAGAACCCAGAGAGGCCCTGGGGGGCGGCGAGGCGCCACGGCAAGTTTTATCCTATTAGGGTTGACGCCACGAGATTCGATAACCTGGTGCTAGAACTATGGGCCTAGGCACCGGAGGCAAGAGACTCCAGCGGCGACCAGCATTCTGGGTTTCCCTAATCCGGAGTGCCTTAGAAGTGGAACCGGCACACCACCCTGGGGTGGGACTGGGAAGGGCAAACGCTTCGAGCGGTGCGGGCGTGGGGATGCGAGTCCAAACGTGCCCGCCGTGAGAAGAATCCATCAGAGCCTGTTGGTGGATTCCCCATCCAATCTCGGGCGGAACCCACGCTTCTGGCCACGGCGCTGTTCGGCTCACGACCTTCCAGGGCTGCCCGCCATCCTAGGTCTCCTGTAGCCAGAGCCCCCTATGGCGGCCCCGTGGTTCGACAGCCAGCCATCCGCGGCGCGTGTCAAAAAAGGTTAGACCTAAATCCTTCCGGCCACATGTGCCTCCATCTGCCATGTCGTGCCACCATCATTGCTAGTGGAGACCAGTCCCGAGGGCATCTCTCTCACCTCCGCCTACCACGGCCTCTCCCCCACTCAGCTGCTGGGCCCCTCTTTCCTGACTCCCAAATCCACCGACGCCCCTAGGCCGGACATCACCATTACGCCATCGCCTGCTATCGCAGGGCAGAGCCCATGGCCTGCCCCGCCCGTTCCGTCGGAGCCCAAGCAAACCAACTGAAGACCCCCAGCACCCCCAGCCACAACGCCGCCGACGCCAACAGCCCCTGGACCCCTAGGGTTCCGGCCAGGATACCCCCCACCACCGGACCGGTGGCGTTGCCAAAGAAGATGCCTCCGGTGGTCAGACCATAGGCCGCGCCTCGTTCCTGCCTTCGGGTCATTCGCGCCACGGTGGCGTTGACGCTGGGGAAGATGGCGCTGGTGAAAAGCCCAAGCAAGGCCCGAGCGCCTAAAAACACGGCATAGCGGGTGGTCAGAGCCTGCACCCCCAGGCATCCCGCTGCCCCCAAAAAGGCCAAGAGCAGGACCCGCCGGGAACCGACGGCGTCGATCGCCCGCCCGGCCAAGGGGGCGCACAGCGCCCCCACCACTCCCGTGATGGCCAGTGCGGCGGCCGCTCCGCCCACGGCTTCTTCGAGGGAAGTCCCCTGCAAATGAGCGGTCCAGGTGGTGGCCACCGGCACCACCGCGGTCAGGGCGGCTTGGGCCACTAGCGCCACGAAAACCAGGGCGCGATACGGCTTGAGGCCTTCCGGCCTAGACCAGAGACTCTCGGCCGCCGGTCGAGGCGGAACTTGGGGGATCCCCAGCACGGTCCAGCCCAAGGCCAAGGCGGCCAAGCCTGCGATGGCAAGCAGGGATGTGGCCACCTGATGCGACCAAGCCCAAAACAGCTCGCCGAGGAGTGGAGCGACGGTAATTCCGGCGCTTTGCCCTGCAGAAAGTACCCCCATCGCCAACCCTACCTTGTGGCGGGGAGTGGTCAAGCTCACCCACGCCGTCGCCGCCACCGCGTAGCCCGCAAACAACCCGAGGCCGATGCGGAGCAGCAACAACTGCCACGGCGCGTTGGCAAAGGCCATCAGCGCAGTGAACACGGTCTCCGCCACCCCGGCTCGGATTAACATCCACTTGGGACCGATGCGGTCGGTCAGCCGGCCCCAGACCGGGGCCATCACCGCGGCGGCCAAGAAATTGGCGCCCAAGATGGCGCCGCTCCACAAAGAGAGGGCGGCCGGAGACGCCGGGGCCCCTTGCATCGCGGCCAAGTCCACCGGCAGAATCGGAGCAAAGGCCCATAGTACCGATGACATCAGAAACTGGCAGACACTGAGCAGCCAAAGTGTGCGACGCGCGGCCCCCTCCACCCTCACCACCTCCGCCCCCGTAGGCTATGCCGAGGGAGACGCCGCGGAGCTTGGGCCATCAGGTTGCCACCGGGGGATTCAGCAACGGCAGAGGGGCTGGCCGCGCCGGGCAGCCCAACCAATGTCTGAAGTAAGCCTATTAGCTTGAGGCACTGGACGTTGTCGCGTACCTCCCGCGGCCAGTGCTACCGTACGCGGCAGGGTGTAGAAAGGTCAAGAGCGTATTACGGGCTTGGAATAGCGACGGTTGCTTTGGGAGGAGGGGTCCCACGGGCCGAGAAATTCCGGACTTGTCGCCACCCCTGCCGAGGGAGGGGGAGGAAAGCGGCACCACGGGCAGATATCCGACAGAAGCAAGAATTCGACTGCGGAGACGCCCGCGGGTGATTGCGTCTAGGTCCATAGCGCGTCGTTCCAGCCAGCATGTCCCTACCACGCGCGGCAACCGCAATCACTCTTCACGTACCCCTAACCGAAATGTTTCCCATCGAGGCGTGGGTCCGCCGCCGTAACGCCATCGAGCCTATCCTGACTAGATATACGTTTAAGGCGGGCATAGCGGACACCGTGCGCGTCTTCGCCGATGTACCCCCAGCGGTCGAGATTTCAAGCTGGCTAACGCTTGCGTCCGCAGCGATGCAGGACTGGCCGTGGTTGCGGAATCTGGCCGCTAAGACCCCTTCTACCGCTAGGTCGAGATGCGCATCGTCGAGCACGATGACCGGGGCGTGCCCGCCCAACTCTAAAGACAGACGCTTCAGGTCCTGCCTCGCCTTTTGCATCGGACTTCGCCCGACCTCGGTGGAACCAGTGAAAGAGAGCTTCCGCACCCGGCGATCCTCGAGCAGGGTGTCGACGATGGGGCCGGCGGGACCGACCAAGACATTGGCCACTCCGGCCGGCAGCCCCACTCTCGCAAAGGGCCGAGGCCATCTCCAGAGCGGAGAGAGGCGTTGCGCTGGCCGGCTTGAGGATCGTGGTGCATCCCACTGCCAACAAACTTCCAGGGGGGTAATCGCCGCGGTGACTCCGACCGGGCGGCGCAAGGTAAAAAGGCGTTTGTCTGGACTGGAAGCGGGGATATCTCCGTACCCCCGTTTGGCCTCTTCTCCGTACCACTGGAAGTAGTCGACAGAGTTCGCGATCCGCCTTCGCCTCCGCCAAGGGCTTTCCTTGCTCACTGGTCAAAACTTCTGCCAGGCGACTTACATCGGCGCGCATGGCGGTCGCGATGGCGAAAAAATACTGCGCCCGTTCTCCGGCGGTCAAAGCCGACCAGCCGGAAAAGGCCGCGTGTGCTGCCGCCACCGCCTCTACAGTGCGCTGCGGCCCCGCCTGGGCCACCTCGGCGATGGCTCCGCCGGTAGCCGGATTGTAGACCACGGGCGGCTCCTTGCCCTCGCCGTCACGCCATTCCCCCTTTGGAATATAGCGACCACCTTTGCATGGCAGGCATTCCTTTCCCGTCGCAAAGCAGCTCCAAACCCGCGCTACCACTTGGCGGCAGAGCGCCCTCCCCGCGCGAAGAGGGCGCTGTCTCGACCGGCGCCTCTCCTTACATCAGCTCGGCGTAGGCGGCGGGATCCACCGGCACCTCGATGATGGTCAACCGATCACGCCGCGCGAGGGCGGACGCCAAGGCCGCGCGGAGCTCTTCGAGGGTAGTGGGCCGCTCGCCCACCCCCCCAAAGGCCCGGGCCACCTCCACAAAATCGGGAGGCTGGAGGTGGACCCCCACCGGGGCATGTCCCATGCGTCCCTGTTTCAATTCAATCAGAGCCAGGGCGCGGTCGACAAAGACCAGCACCACCACCGGCAACGCCAAAGCTTGAGCCACCGACAGCTCGCCTAACAGCATCAGCGCGCCACCGTCGCCGACCAGGGCCAACACCCGCCGGTCGGGCTCCGCCAACTGGGCGCCGATCGCCGCCGGCAACGCATAGCCCATGGTGCCAAGCCCGTTGGATTGCAAGACTGCGTTGACCGCGTCCATGCGCAGAATATGATTGGCGGCAATCCGCATGGCGCCGGTATCGATGGTCACAATGGCGTCACCCTTGACCTCTTCGACCACGTCCAACACCTGGGCGGGGTTAAGCCCGCGCCCACTCGCCGCCAACTTTCGCCCCCGCTCCAGGATCTCTGCTTGCTGGTTCTTCCACGGCTCCAGCGCGGCTGAAGACTCGCGATTCGGGTTAGCCCCGGCGAGCATGGCCTCCAGAAAGCTCTTAAGATCTACCGCCAACGTCTTTTTGGCCGGAAATCCGGGATGGCGTCCGACATTTTCGCCCACCTCGGCCACCGCAAGTTTGGGCCATGCCCCCAACCACTCACTGCGCAACTCCACGGGATCAAACCCGAGCAGCAGTACGAGGTCTGCCTGCTCCAAGTGGGCTTGGGCGATGCGGTCGAAGTGTGGGCTTAACCCGATGCCTCCCATGACCATGGGGTCGCGCTCGGGCATCACTCCTTTGGCCTTGTAGGTGGTGTAAACCGGCATCTGATAACGTCGGGCAAACCGGGCAACCAAAGGAGCCAGTTCGGGGGTGGCGGCCTCCACCCCCACCACCAATACCGGCTGGCGAGCCCGTCCAATCCAGCCTTGCCACTCCTGCGCCGCTTCGGAAGTCAGCAATGGCCCCCGCTCCCGTCTCACTGGGCCCAACGGCTCGCCTTCGGCCTCGGCCACCGCCACGTTGGTGGGCAGATTGATGTGGGCCGGCCCCAACGGTCCTGCCCACATCTGTCGCAGGGCGTCCTCCAGCTGCGCTCGGTGAGTCTCCACCGTCAGTTGGGCGCTCCACTTGGTGACCGGCGCCAACAGGGCAACCTGGTCTATGACCTGATGAGGGTAGAAGGGAAGCAGGGATTCGGCCACGGTTCCGGTCAAAAACAAGATGGGCGAGCGGTCGAGGTAGGCCTGCGCGGCACCGGTGACCGCGTTGGCGGCCCCGGGACCGATGGTGGCCAAGACCACCCCCATCCTGCCGGTCCGACGATAGTAGCTGTCGGCCATGAACGCGGCGCCCGTCTCGTGGGTGGTCAGGACAAATTCCAGGCCCTGGTGGTAACAGGCGTCCAACAGGGCCTCGACTTCCCCCCCGGGGACCCCGAACACGTAGCGAACCCCCTGATTGCTTAAGCTCGCCGCAATCCAGTGAGCGATGTTCATGATGTCTGCTCTCCATTCCTCCCCAGGGGCTCTTGCGCCCCGCCCGTTTTAAGGCTATCCCAGCGACTGGCCTGCCGGGCGCAGGACCGGTCGGTGGTCCAGGCTCTCGATCTCCTCTAGAGTCATCCCTCTGGTCTCCTTGCCCAGGGCGAATCCGATGATGTAGAGGATCCAGACCAGCGCGGCCACCTGAAAGGCCCCGGCCAATCCCACGCTGGTGGCCAGCGCACCGGCCACCAGCGGGGCGAAGATCGAGGTGATGCGGCCAAATCCGACCGACATGCCGAAGCCCGACCCCCGCACGGCGGTGGGGAAGATCTCGGTGACGTAGCTGATGCCGATGGTCCAAGTGAGGCCGACCCAGGCCGGATAGGCGATGAGCCCGATGGCCATAAAGGTTCCCACCGAATGGGTGTTGAACATCCAGAGCCCGCCGCCGGCCGCCACCACCGCGCAGACCATGGCCAACGGCCGACGCCCGACGTAGTCCGAGAGCCAGCCCACCAGCATCACCAGCACCACGTAAGCCAGCGTCAGCCAGGTGAGGTCGGTTAACACCTGGCCGAAGGACAGCCCCAAGGTCTTCTCCATGTAGGTGGGCAAGAACACCGAAAGCGCGTAGTAACAGTAGGCCAGGGGAATGTAGATCAGCACCCCGATCAACAGGCGGCGGCGGTTGGCCGGCGCCTGCAGCACCGCCCCGGCGCGAATCGCCCGATGTTGCCCGGCCTCTTCCATCTTCCGCCTCACCGCCTCAAACCGCGGCGATTCGCGCAAGATGCGGCGGACCAGCCAGATTAACAGGCCGGGAACCAGCGCCACCGCAAACACGCCGCGCCAGCCGACCGGGTGAATCACCGCCGCGGTCAGGCCGATGGCCAAAAGGTAGCCGAGCGGGTAGCCGACGTACATCAAGGCGATGCCCAGGCCCCGCCGCCTGGCCGGCCACATCTCGGCGGTGAAGGTGGCGCCGACCGGAAGCTCGCCCCCGCCTCCCACCCCGGTGAGAAAACGCATCACCCCGAGCATCGCCACCGAATTGGACAAGGCGGTAATCGCGGTGATGATGGCGTACCCGCCGATGGAGATGCTCAACGTGCGCTTTCTCCCCAGATGGTCGGTCAAGATCCCAAACCCGATCGTCCCGATGGTGTATCCGAGCAAGAACAAGGACGCGACGAAGCCCAAGGTCAGCGGCGAGGCGTGAAACGACACCGCAATGAACGGTAACGCCAGCGCGTAGATGTTGATCACGAAACTATCGAACAACCACCCCAGCCCGGAGAGGATCGAGGTGGCCATCCCATCGGCGATGGTCTCTGGTTCCACGGGGTTTCCTCCTCTCTCTTCTACTTAGTGACTCGATTCCGAAAACGCCGGGCGGCCCTGGGCGTTCGGCACCCATCGCGCTAGTAGCCCAGGGCTTGTACCCGCCGCAACGCCTCGGCCTTGGTCTGGAGGTAGAGATTGTTCCCGTAGGCGTCGATGCCGACGATCAGCGGGCCAAAGTCCTTGACCCGAAACTTCCACAGACACTCCGGCATTAAATCGGTCCACCACACCGCCTCAATCTCCTCGATTTGGGTCGTCTCCGCCGCTGCGGTGCCGCCGACCAGGCCCAGGTAGACCCCCCGATACTGCTGCAGGAGCCTAGTGGCGTCCTCCAGAAGGCCTCCCTTGCCGGCGATCGCCCGCACGCCAAGTTGCAACAGCGGTCCGGTAAACCGGTTCATCCGGGTGCTGGTGGTGGTGCCGATGGAAACCTTGACGAAGCGGTCCCCCACCTGCCGCACCCCGGGCGCGGTGTGCAGGCAGATGGCGCCGGTCAGGTCGGTGGGCACCGGCACCCCCTGGTCAAACATCCGAATCAACGTGGCGTCGCGCAGTCCAAAGATGTGCCCGTCGACCCAAACCACATCCCCCGCCCGCAACGCCATCACCTGCGCCTCGTCTAATGGGGTGGTCAGGCGGTATTCTGCCATCTCGGCTCCTCCCCTCCGGTCCAGCTCGCCTTCGTTCAGTAGCCAATCGCCATCTCGCCCTCTGGCCCAATCGTCAGCCTTCCCCGGCGCGCCGCCCAACACTGAATGTTGACGGCCACCGGGTTCTGGGAGATGTGGGTGGCGGCATGCTCCACGTGCACCGCCAGGGCCGTGGTGGCCCCTCCGAGCCCCATCGGCCCCAGCCCGCTCTGGTTGATCGCCTCCAGCAATTCCTGCTCCAACCCCGCGACCTCCGGATCCGGGTTGATGCTGCCACAGGGCCGGGCGATGGCCTTTTTGGCCAGCAACATGCAGAGGTCGGCACTCCCGCCCAGGCCCACGCCGACGATCACCGGCGGACAGGGATTGCCGCCGGAGCCGACCACGCTCTCCACCACGAACCGCTTGACACCGGCCACTCCGTCCGCCGGCAGCAGCATCCGAAAGTAGCTCATGTTCTCCGATCCGGAGCCTTTGGGAATGACCAGGATCTCGACGTTGGGACTGCCTGCGACAAACTCCCAGTGGATGACCGGCACCCGGTAACCGGTGTTGGTCTGACGGTTTTGGCGACTGATGGGGGAGACCACGCTGGAGCGCAAGGGGTGCTCGCGGGTCGCCCGCTCCGTCCCTTCCCGAATCGCCCGCTCCAGCCGGATCGGGTTGCATCCGCTCTCCTCTCCGACCTCCACAAAGTAGACCGGAGTCCCGGTATCTTGGCAAATCAACAGGGACTGCTCGTCGGCAATGGCGATGTTGCGCTCGATGGTTTGCAAGATGGTGCGCCCAACCCCGGAGCTCTCGCGACTGCGCGCCGCCTCCAGCGCCGCTCGCACATCCGGCGGCAGGTCCTTGAGCGCTTTGACGTACAGGTGCGCCACCGCCTCCGTCACCGCCTCATACTGTTCCAGGGGCCACCCGCGTTCCATGCTGAGCCTCATCCTCCTTCCCCGCTTCCCATCCCGGGGGGCGCTGGCGAGTAAAGCGAACCGGCTCGGTCCACACCCGTGTGGCGTCCCCCGACAAGGCCATGAAGATGTTCTTCAGCCACTCGCCGTCGTTCTCTTGCGGAAAATCGGCCCGAAAGTGACTGCCTCGCGACTCTTCGCGCAGCAGCGCAGCGGCGGCGATCAGTTCCGAGACCGTAATCAGGCTCTCGAGATTTAAAGCGTCGCTCCAGCGCAGGTTGTACGACGGAGACCCCGCCACCGAAACCGCCTCCAGGCGATCCCGCAACCGTGCGAGGCCTACCAGACAGGCCTGCAGATCGGCCTGGTTGCGCACCAAGCCACACTTCTCCCACATCAACTGGCGCAGCTCCTGCAGCAGATGGGCGGGATTTTCCCCGCCCTTGCGCTCCCAAAAACGGCGGTGATGGCGGGCGCGCGCCTCCCACGCCTGGGGGGGCAGGTGGCCGCGCGGGAGCGCCGCCGCCTCTTGGCCCAGCGCGTCCCCCACCCGCCGTCCGAAGACAGTCGACTCGGCCACCCCGTTGCCGCCCAGCCGGTTGGCTCCGTGCACTCCCCCGGCGTCCTCGCCCGCCACGTACAGGCCCGGCAAACTGGAGTGGCCGTCTGGGTCGATCGCCACCCCGCCCATGTGAAAGTGGGCGGTGGGCGAGACCTCCACCGGGCCGGTGGCCAAATCAAAGCCCACGTCCCGAACCCGCTGCACCATCCCCGGAAAAGTCTTACGGACAAAGTCAGCGCCGAGGTGGCTGACGTCGATGAACACCCCGCCCTGCGGTCCGCCGCGTCCGGCCATGATCTCCAGGTAGCCGGCCCGGGAGACCACATCCCGGGTGGCCCGCTCCATCCGCTCGGGGTCGTAACGGGCCATGTACCGCTCCCCCAGCGCGTTGTAGAGCCGCCCCCCGGCGCCCCGGAGCCCCTCCTCCAACACGCTGCCGGTCACCCGCCCGGCCCCGGCCAGAAGCCCCGTGGGGTGAAACTGCACCATCTCCATATCCCGCATCACCGCCCCGGCCCGGTAGGCCAAAGCCAGACCGTCCTCGCTTTTCTCAAGCGAGGGAGCGGAGATCTTGTACATCGTCGGCCCGCCCCCGGTGGCCAGCAGAGTCGCCCGCGCTTCGACCCCGACAAAGCGCCCTTGGCGAATGTCCAACAGTAAAGCTCCCACACAGCGGCCTTCTGCGACCATCAGCTCCACCGCCCGGTGCTCCTCCCACACCGGAATGCCTCGGGCCAGCACCTGATCCCTCAGGCGCTCCATGATCTCGATCCCGGTCAGGTCGCCGCGGTGTACGGTGCGGTCAAAACTCTGCCCCGCGAACGGCTTTTGGTGAATGGTGCCGTCCTCGCGGCGGTCGAAAAAGCATCCTACCCGGGTCTCCAGTTCATGGATGGTGGCCGGGGCGTCGTGGACCAACACCCAGGCCAATTCCTGGTCGTTGAGGTAGCGGCCGCCTTTTAAGGTGTCGGTAAAATGCAACTCCAAGGAGTCGCGGGGGTCCAACACCACGTTGAATCCCCCCTGGACCATCCGGGTGCAGCCGCTTTTCCCCAGAAGTCCCTTGGTGGCGACCAAGATGGCCAGCCGCGGATTGGTGTCGTAAGCGTGCAGGGCCGCAAACAGCCCGGCGCCGCCGCTGCCTAATATCAGAAGGTCGACTTGCTCGATCTGCATCACCGCGCCCCCTCGGCAAACCGCTGCTGGCTCGGCACCGGTCGGGGCCTGCGCCCAAAGAACGCCTGAGCCACCAGCTTGCGCCTCAAGTGCGCAATCGCCCGGGTCGGCGCCAACCCCTTGGGGCAGACCTCGACGCAACTCATGTGGCTGTGGCACTGCCAAACCCCGCGCCGCCGATCCCCCACCACCTCCAAGCGCTCGGCGTCGGCGGCGTCGCGCACGTCGGCCACCAGGTTATAGGCGCGGTTTAAGGCCGCCGGCCCTAAAAACTCAGGGACTTGTCCCACCACGTCGCAGGCCGACAGGCAGAGGCCGCAGCTGATGCACTCCAACCCCAGGTCAATCTCCTCGCGCAGCCCCGAGCCAGGCGGGGCCACCACCGGATCGACCACCGCCGGCCGCGGTTTGAGGTACGGGGCGACCGCCCGGTAGCGGGAGTAGAAGGCGGAAAAGTCGACCACCAAGTCCTTGACGCGGGGAAAGTAGCGCAGCGGCGCGAGCTCCACCACCGGCCCGAGCGGCTCCAAAGCGGTGCGGCAGGCCAGGCGCTCGCCGCCGTTGACCAAAATCCCGCAGGACCCGCACATCCCCACCCGGCAGGCGCAGCGAAAGGACAGGGTTGGGTCGAGGTCATTTTGGATGTAGAAGAGCGCGTCTAACACCGTCTCCCGCCGGCCCACCGGAACTTCGAATCGCCGCTGGGCGCCGGCGTCGCTGCGGTCAATGACAACGGTTACGGTCTTGGCCATCCCCACGGCTCCTTCCCTCACAACTCCAAGAAGGGGTGCCGATACCAGAACACCCACAGGATGTCGGCGCCCCAAAGCACTGTCGCCGTCCCCACCACCAAGCCCAGCAGGCCGGCCGCCCGGCTTAAGGCCGGCCAGCGTTCGCTGACCACGTTGACCAGGCCATTTAGGCCGTGGAAAACCACCGCCACCAGCAACCCGAGGTCGAGCACTTGAAACAACCCCTGTTGCAGGCGCGCCAACACCCCCTGGTACTGGATGAGTTGCCCCGGCTGCTGAAAATGCTCCGCCCACAGATGGCCACCGACCAGGAGGATCAACAAAACCCCGGAGAGGCGTTGCAGGAGCCAGCTCCAGGATAGGGGGCGAGGACGGCCCGCCGACTCCGACGAAGAATGACGCTCCGCGGTGGCCATGCCCCTCGCCTCCTAGCGCACCACAAACGGCCAGAGCGCCCCGGCCATCAGGCCCAAGACCACCAACCCCACCGCCCCGGCTCCGATCAGCCCGATGGTCCGGCGGCGGATGAACCATCCCAAGTCGACCAAGACCAAGCGCAGGCCGTTTACGGCGTGATACAGCAGCAGGGCAAACAGCAGCAGGTCGCCGGCCAGAAACGGCGGGCGCTCCACCACCTGGGCCACGGCGTTGAAATCCCGGGGGCCTTGCGGCAGCAGTACCGAACTTAACAGGGCGAGGTGCAGGTATAAATAGCCTAGGATCAGAAGCCCGGTGATCCGATGGAAGGTAAAGACGCGGCTTCCCACGGTCACGCGATGGCGCATCGACCGATTTCCCCCTCCTGCTCCGAATTTCACCCTCACCCGCCATCAGGCTTGTGGATTCGCATGGGTGTGATAAAATACTACCCGACCACCCTTGTCAGAATCTAATACCTAATGTGTAGCTTTGCATAACAGATCAGATCATCAAGGAGGCGTCATGCAACTCAACCAGCTCGCCGCCTTTGTGGCGGTGGTGGAGCAGGGCACGGTGATCGAAGCGGCGGAGAAGCTGCACATCGCCCAACCGGCGGTATCTCGCTACATTCGGCGCCTGGAGGACGAACTGGGGTTCCCGCTGTTCGAACACCGAGGGCGGCAACTCCGCCTCACCCCCTTTGGGCGCTGGGCCTACGAACGGGCCCGGCGGATCTTGGAAGAGGCCAGCCTGCTCTCCCGTTCCCAGCGGCTGCCAGCCTTGTACGTAGGAGCCAGCCTGCTCACCCTCCCCACCTTTCTTCCGCGCGTGATCGAACGGTTCCGCCAACTGGCGTCGGATGTCGAACTGCATGTCGAGACCGGCCTCAGCGGCGAAGTCTACGAATCGGTGGCCCACGGTCGCATCGAAGTGGGAATGGTCTCCGACGCCCACGCTCGCCCCCACTTGCGGGTGGTCCCGCTGTTCACCGATCATCTCTGGTTTCTCTACCCCCGTGCGGGCTCCTGGAGTCGCCGGGAAGCGGTTTGGGTCGAGGAACTCAGCCAATTCCCCCTGGTCCTGATGTCGCCCAAGACGGTCATCCGCGCCGAGCTGGACCGGCTGTTCCGCCGCCATCAGGTTCACCCCGACATTCGCATGGAGGTCGACAACGTCGACGTCATCCAACGGGTGGTCGCGGCGGGGCTGGGGGCCACCATCCTTCCGCGCTCCGTGTGCCTGCCCGCCTTGCATGGCGACGGATGGTACGCCGCCCCGCTGATCGCCGGCCCTGAGGCCACAGAACCTTTGGACGGGCTGAGTCGAACCTTTGGACTGATCACCCTGGACGCGGCGGTCTCGCCGCTGGCCGAAATCTGGATCGAACTGTGCAAGACGGTGGCCGCCGAGTTTGCGGTGGCCGAAAGCCGCTAGAGCTTCTTATCCTACCGAACAATTTCTTCCCGCTTTCCGGACCGCAAGCAAGCTAGTTTTGATCTATTCGCCTCCTACAAGTGTTCAGATTCTTCGGTTACCATGAAAGTTGGCTCGAATTGGTATGGCCATGCTATCTCTCTTGCATTCATCGGTGGATGCGTTGACAAGGAGGATCGTTGGCATGAGTCGTCTCAAGGAACCCGTGGCCGCCCCGGCTTACAAGCTGGCCAAGGTGGTGGGCGTCTTGGCCATTACCGCCTCTGCGCTCTCCCAGGAGTACGGCTCGGGCATCAACTTTGTAGCCACCCAGAGTCTCTCGGTCTATCCCCAGGTGGAGTGGCTGGTCCCGCTGGCCATGTTTGTCACCGGACTGTTCTATCTTCCCAAGGTATATCTGTTCATGCGTTTCGGGCGGGTCATGCCGCGGGCCGGGGGAAGTTACACCTGGATTACTCGCAGCCTGGGCATGCGCATCGGGTTTATCGTCCACTTTCTCTGGTGGGCCAGCCTGGCCTTTGCCATCGGCGTCCTCGCCTATGCCTTTGGCACCTTCTTGGAGACCGGGTTGGTCAGTGCGGGCCTTCACGGCGCCACTGCCCTGGGAAGCCCCTGGGGACACGTGGCGGTGGGTACGGCCGCCATCTGGCTGGTCTTCTGGCTGCACTACCGCGG
>JAIMAE010000067.1 GCA_023512105.1 Bacillota bacterium
TACAACATGGTCAGCCCGCCTGAGACCGACAGCACCTGTCCGGTGATGTGGGAGGACCGCGGGCTGGCCAGAAAGGCAATCGCCTCCGCCACTTCTTCGGGTTCGGCGATTCGGCGCAGGGGAATGCGCTGCACCATTTTGGCGATTAGGCGCTCGGCTTCGGGTGCCGCGCTGTTGGCCTCCAGGATCCGGGTGCGGGTTGGGCCAGGCGACACACAGTTGACGCGAATCTGATGCCGGGCCAACTCCTGGGCCAGGGAGCGGGAGAGCGCGATCACCCCCCCTTTGCTGGCTGCGTACACCGCCTCCCCGGCCATCCCCACTCGACCGGCGTCGGAGACCACGTTGACCACGGCCCCGCCCCCGGACGCCACCATGTCCGGCAGGGCGGCTCGGCAGCAATGGATGACGCCCCACAAATTGACCGCCACCACCCGTTGCCAATACTCGTAGGATTCTTCCAGAAATCGGCTGGTCAGCGTATAGCCGGCGTTGTTGACCAAGATCTCGATCGGCCCCAACGCTTGCTTCAGCCGATGGTAGCCGGCTTCCACCGCCTGGCGGTCGGCCACGTCCACGGCCTCGGCCCATACCGCGCCGCGCGTGCGGGAGCGCACCTCCTCCACGCTTTCTGGGTGCAAGGCCCAGACCGCCACGCTGGCCCCTTCGGCCAAAAAGCGCAGGGTGGCCGCCCACCCGATCCCGTGGGCGCCTCCGGTGACCAGAACCCTCCGGCCGGCAAACTCCCCTCCTAGCGCCATCGGCGCGCCTCCGGCCTAAAGGGGTCCAGCTCCGCCCGTTCGCCTTGCCACAGGGCAGCGAGCCGAGCTGGGTCGGGCTTCCATTCCCAGTGGCGCAGGCCTAACGGATCGGCGGCCCGGATCAGGGATACCACCTCGGGGGTGGGCTCCGGGGTGACGGCGACGTCGTCAGGAATCCAGACGGCGCAGCCGGAGGCCTGGCGGACGTCCTCGGGGCTGACCCCAGGATGCAGCGAACGGGCGCGCAGGGTGTGGTCGGGCCCTTCGAAGTCGAACACTCCAAGGTTGGTGATCAAGACCGAGGGGGCCCCGGCGCGGCCGAGACTCTGTTCGCGCTCCCGACTGTACCCCGCCCCGCTGCGGAAGTCCACGGCTTCCACCACGGTCCGCGGGCTGTGTTGAAGCAGGTAGTACAACATCTGGGAGAGATGGCTTGAGTCCTCGGGGATGCCGCGGGATCCTACCAAGGCGACCTTGGGCTTCTCCCAAGGTCCGATGGCAGTGATGTTGACGTTGCCGTGGCGGTCGATTTGGGCGGGGTTGATCCAAATCCGAAAGCGGTCCTGGAAGATGGCATCAAAGATCTCCTCCATGGATAAAGGCACCGCCCCTTGGCTCAGCCCGATCACTTGGCCCAGGCTTACGCTGGGCCAGGGGCGAGCGCCCATGCCGGACTCGGGGGTGGCCAACACGTCCAAGTCAGGCGCGTGGGTGCCCTGGGCGACCAGGGCGGCCAGCAGGCCAAAGGCGGTCACCGCGCTGACCAGGTATTCGCCCCGGAGCTCCCGGGCCATGGCCGCGATCATTAGTTCATCGAGGGTATAGGTCGATTGAGACATGCTCGCCTCCTCTCCGTGAGTGGGTCACAGGTTGGCCTAGGCTACAGGCGGAGCCGTTCCACCAACCCGAGCCTTCCGCCTTGGGCCTGAAGATAGGTCGGGTGGTCTTGGCCGCGCAGGTCCTCCAGGTGCTGGGCCCACCGGTCGGGGTCCGAGGCGGCCTGCAGGTAGCGTTGGAAGGCCTCCAGGTCGAACCGGTAGTGGGGGGCGCAGCCGGTCGGGTGGGCGCCCCAGGGCACCTCGGCCACCCCGTCGACCCAGATGTGGGCAATCTGCAGGTCGCGCCCAAATCGCCTCAGCGCCTCCGCAGAGAGCAGGCGCTCGCAGGTCACCAGGGTGGTGCGAGCGGCCTTGGCGGCCAGGACGTCGATGTGGGTGTCGCCCAAAATCACCGCGTTGCCGCGCTCGTCCGCGTAATTGACGTGGATCAGCGCCACGTCCGGGTTCAAGGCGGGGATTGCCACCAGCTCCTGGCCGCTGCCAAAGGGGTCGACGATCCGGCGGAACGAGGGATTGACGGCCAGGACGTCGGTGGCCAGGCCAGCGCGGGTGGGCAGGAACGGCACCCGCTTGACCGCGGCGTCGAGGCCGGCCATGACCGTGTATTCGGTCCACTCTTCGAAGGCGAGGCTGCCCTGCTGGCGAGCCGCGCGGAAATGAGGGGCCAGCCCGAGGATTTCAAACCCGACAAACGCATAGGTAAGCCGTTGGACGGCGCCTGCTCCGACCAAGAGGTCAACCTCCGGCCCTCCGATGTCGCAGATGAGGTGGAGGTTGCGGCGCCCTTGCCGGACCAGCTCCCGCACCGCCGCCATCGGCTTGCGGGAGAGCGAGGAGCCGCCAAAGACGATGCTGGCGCCGTCCTCAATCCGGGAGACCAATTCGGGCAGGCTGACAACTTTATTCATGACGCAGTGGACGCCGGCCGGCCGCGGCGTACCTCCTTTCGCATGCGTGCCGGCAAGAGGCGGCTCATCGAACCGGTTCGGGACCGAAGCCGTCGACCTCGAAGGGCCCCGAGGTCAGGGTCAAGCCGCCGTCTACGGTGATGACCTGGCCAGTCACAAACCCTGCCAAGTCGCTGGCGAGAAAGACCGCCACCCGGGCCACGTCTTCGGGAGTGGCGATCCGGCCCAAGGGAGTGTGTCGACTGACCGCCTCGCGAAAGGCCGCAAATCGCTCGCCCATGTAGTAGCGGGAGGAGTCGGTATCCACCACGCCGGGGGCGATGGCGTTGCAGGTGATCCGGCGCGGCCCAAGCTCGTAGGCCAGGTAGCGGGTGAGACTCTCCACCGCGCCTTTGGCCGACCCGATGGTGGCGTAGTGGGGGATGGTAAAGCGGCTGCCGTGGCCGGAGAGGGTGATGATCCGCCCTTGACGTCCCTCCATCAAGGGCGCGGCCCGCTGCACGGCCCAGATCAAGCTCCATACCACCAGCCGGTAGGTGCGCTCCAGGTGGTGGGCGCGCAGAGCCAATATCGGCTTGAAGGCGGTGGCCGCTGCGTTGGCGACCAAGATGTCGAGGTGTCCGAAGGCGTCTTGGACGGCGTTGAACAGTTGGTGGACCTGGTCCTCCTGCTCTAAGTCGGCCTGGACCAGCAAAGCCCGGCGACCGAAGGCTTCGATTTCCCGGGCCACCGCCTCCGCCTGTTCCCGCTGCCGCCGGTAATGGACGATCACGTCCGCGCCGGCCTCGGCCATGGCCAGTGCGGTGGCGCGCCCGATCCCGCGGGCGCTCCCGGTGACCAGCGCCACCCGCCCATTGAGGAGGTCCTTCATGAGGTCAGTCCCTTCCCCAACCACTCTCCGCCATCGATTACCAGCACCTCGCCGTTGACGAAGTCGGCGTAAGGGGAGAGGAGGTAGCTGGCGGCCTGGGCCACCTCGGTGACGGTGCCGAATCGACCGACCGGAATCCGGGCCAACACCCGCTGGCGAGTCTCCGGATCTTCCCACAGCGGCCTGGCGCCTTCGGTGTCGGTGGGGCCGGGACAGATGGCGTTGACGCGGATGCCGTAATGCGCCCATTCCACCGCCAGCGTGCGGGTGAGGGCGATCACCCCCGCCTTGGCCGCCACCGAGTGGACGGTTTTGGGGCCGCCCGTCCAGGCGTAACTGGCCACCACGGAGAGGATGCGACCGCCGTGTCCCTGCTCGATCATGGCCAAGCCCGCGGCCCGCGTGCAGTAGAAGGTGCCGTGGAGGACGCTGCCTACCACTGCGTTCCAGCCGTTGACCGAAAGCTTTTCGCTGTCGACGATGAAGTTGCCGGCGGCCGCGTTGACCAGCATGTCGACGCGATGGAAGCGTTCGCGGGTCACCGCGAAGAGGTGTTCCACCTCCTGCGGTTGCCGCACGTCGGTGGGCACCGCCACCACTTCTACGCCGAGCCCGCGCAGCTGCTCCGCCGCTTGCTCCAGCTTCTCCGCGTGGCGGCCGGCCAAGACCAGGTGCGCTCCCAGCGCGGCCAGCTGCTGGGCGATGCCAAAGCCGATGCCACTTCCGCCACCGGTTATCACGCCCACCTGATCTTTGAGGCAGCCTACCGGAAGCATGGTCGGGACTGCGTTATCCATATCGTCCATCCCCTTACTTAGTGTAGAAATATGGCGCGCCCTGCTGCCAAGCAAAGGCCGCAGGGGCCAACGAACTCGCCGCTCCGCTCAACGCCCTCGAAAGCGGGGAGGGCGCTTGGCCAAGAAGGCCTCCACCGCCTCGCGGTGGTCTTCGGTATGCCCCAGCCGGTCCTGCACCTCGGTTTCCCAGACCAACGCCTCCGACCAGCTGGCGTGGGAGGCCCGGTCCAGGAGGTGGCGGATCTCCACGTAGGCCCGGGTGGGACCCTGGGCCAACTCGGCCAACACCTTCTCGGCCCGCGCCCGCGCCTTGGCCTCGTCCTCCTCCACCCAGTGGGCCAACCCCCACTCCAACGCCTCCTGAGCCGCCAAGGCGCGGCCAGACCAGACCCACTCTAGGGCTCGCGCCGGGCCAAGCTGCCGCACCAACTGGTAGGTTGCCCCGGTGTCGGGGGTCAGTCCCACCTTGATAAAGGCGGGAACCAGGGTGGCCTTGGCGGTCAAGATCCTCAGGTCGCAAGCCAGGGCCAGGGAGAGTCCTCCCCCCGCCGCCGGCCCGTGCACCAGCGCCACCGTAGGCTTGGCCAGGTTATGTAAGGCCTCGGCCATCGGAACGTATTGATCGCGCACCAGGCGGCCCAGTTGCGGGGGGCCGGCCTGATAGCTTTGCGACATCTCGGCCAGGTCTTGCCCGACCGAAAAGGCGCGACCGGCCCCGGTCAACATCACCGCGCGGACCTCATCATCCGCGTTCAAGGTCTCTAACGCCTCCACAAGCTCGCGTCGCATGGTCTCGGTGAGCGCATTTAAGGCCTCAGGCCGGTTTAGGGTGACGCTGGCCCATCCCTGGCCCCGCTCGACCACGATCGTCTGCCACTCCCTGCGCTCCATCATCATTTTGCGGCGCGGGGACTCCGCCACCGCAGCGGAGTGGACGCCGCCTCCTCCTCACGAAATAATCTCAGTGGTGGTTCGAGTCGCCGGCCCGGGCGACCAGGCCCACGCGACCGGGGGAATGGCCACTGGATCCGCTCCCCCACGCCATCAAACCCGCTTTGTGCCCGCGCCTGCACGCAACGCACAACGGGGACACGGCCCGGCCGGACTTGTTCCCAGCGGGGAGGCTTGCTTAGGTCCCAGCGGTGTTTCCCTTTCCCAAGCATTCGGGGATGGGGCGGCGTTCTCCTGCTGGTTCGTGGCTTCTCCTTTCCGGCTGTTAAAAGTTCTGGGCTCCACCCAGGAAGGCTTCGATGGTTTGATTGGTCTGCTCCGGCCACTCCAGGTGAGGCAGGTGCCCGCAAGCCTCGATCACCGCCAGTCGAGCCCGGGGCAAGCGCTGGGCCAAAGCCTCGCCGTAGGCCAGCGGCACGACTTTGTCCTCCCGCCCCCAGATCAACAGGGCGGGCATGGTCAGGCGGTCCCAGGCGATGGCGGGATCGGCCACCACCGGGGAGGCAGCCAGGTAACGGGCAAACGATTGCCGGCCGCGAGTCAGGGCGTGGGCGTCTTCCAGCGTGCGGTAAGGCGTGCGCCGAAGATATTGGGCCGGATCGTGGACCAAAAGCTCCAAAAAGCGATCTGGCGGCACGGCCAGGGGATTCCTGACCGGAACCGTGGGAAGGTCCAGGCCCACGGAGTCCAACAGCACCAGGTGAGAGACCAGCTCTGGCCATCTGGCCGCGAAGGCCAAGGCCACCCGCCCCCCCATCGAGTTTCCGCCTAGCACCATGGTGTCCACCCCCACTTGGCGGAGGAACTGAGCCAGGAAAGCGGGGAGGTCCGCCACGCTTTGCACCTCGGCAAGCCAGTCGCTGCGCCCGAAACCTGGCAAATCGGGGGCAATCACCCGGTAGCGTTGCCCAAAGTGCTGCAGTTGGTACCACCAGTCCTTGCCGGTACCTCCACCGCCGTGGAGCAACACCATGGCCGGCCCTTGACCCGCTTCAAACCAGGCCACCTGGGATACCGCCCCCTGGGGTGAGGCCCTCCAGGGCATTACATGTTGCGCCGGTTGCACATCCTTGACCACCGTCTTTGCGGCCGACGGCTGGATCGGCCCTCCGCCTCCTATCTTGCTGGCTTGGTCAGTCGTCTTGGAGAATCGCCCTTCCCACCCCGGTGGTCTTGCGCTGGTCTTTCAGCCTTCGACCGCCGAGAGCGGTTGTCCCCAGTGTAACGAGAGCGCCTGGCAAAGTCTACGTAGGGTGGGGGAGCGGCCGAAGCGCCTCGGACTGGGGTGGACCGCCAGACGATTTTTGGTGGCTCGGCTTCTTTGTTAAGATAAAAGAAGAGTGGGGGACGCGTCCGGATGCCCTGATCCTGGTGTTGCCGGCAGGGGTCGGGGCTAGGGATGACATCAAGCGGTTTCATGGGGGCAAAAGCTGGGTGAAGGTTTACGAATTAGGGGAGCGGGGCCTGATCGCCGCCATCCACCGGTTGCAAAAGACGCCGCCGCGGGGCTATCTGGGCATCGGCGACGATGCCGCCGTCTTGCCGCCGTCTGGGGATGGTTGGCTGGCCTCCTCCGACATGCTGGTGGAGGGCGTGCATTTTCGATCCGAGTGGGTCAACCCCGGGCATCTGGGGGAGAAGGCGGTGGCGGTCAACCTCAGCGACATCGCGGCCATGGGTGGGGTGCCCCGGGGCCTGTTGACCAGCATCGGACTGCCTCGCGACACCCAGGTCGACTGGGTGGAGGCCTTTTATCGGGGAATGGCCAAGGCGCTCGACGAATACGGGGTGGTCCTGCTGGGCGGGGATACCGTGGGCTCGCCCGGCCCGCTGATCATCAGCGTGACCGTCCTCGGCCAGGTGGAAGGCGGGGCCCCGGTCCTGCGTCGGGGGGCCAAGCCGGGGGACCGACTGGTGGTGACGGGACGGCTGGGGGCTTCCCGCGCCGGGTTGGCGCTACTGCAAGACGGCGTGCGCTGGCCGGGCCGCAACGTGACCGAACGATCGGTGCTGACCGCCCACCTGATGCCCAAGGCCCGGGTGGATGCCGGTCTTAGACTCCGACCGCTGGCGCATGCGATGACGGACATCTCCGACGGGTTGGTGGCGGAACTGGTCGAACTGGTGCAGTTCGGCGGGATCGGGGCGCGCATCTTCGAGGAGCAACTGCCGGTGGACGGGGCAACCGCCGAGGTGGCCCGTCGCTACCGCCAAGATCCTCGGCAATGGGTCTACTACGGGGGAGAGGATTACGAGCTGCTGGCCGCCGTGCCCCCATCTCGGCTGGAGGAGGCGCGCGAGCGCTTAAGCGAGTGCCAGGTGTCGCTGACCGAGGTCGGCGTGGTCACCGACACCCCGGGTTTGACCGCGGTGCGGCCCGACGGCAAGGAGGAACCATTGAATGAGCGAGGGGCCTTTGACCACTTTCAGCTGGTGCGCGTCTCTTCAGGGGGTTGAGGCCACTCGGGCGGTGGCGCAACGGCTGCAAAAGCTGTTTTGGCCCCAAGCGGCGGTCCTGCTGGAAGGGGAGCTGGGCAGCGGAAAGACCACGTTGGTGCGAGCCTTGCTGGAGGCGTGGGCGCCCGGTGCGGAGGTGAGCTCGCCAAGCTTCGACTTGGTGCACCACTACAGGGTGGGAGAGGTGGAGATCTACCACGTGGACTGCTACCGCCTCCAGGACCCAACCGAGTTGGCGGCGCTCGACCTCCCGGGACCGCCCCTGCGCAACACCATCCTGTTGGCGGAGTGGGGCGGCTGGCTCAGGCCGTACTATCCCGACCGGTTTGAGATTGCCTTGGAGTTTGAGGGGAGGGAAGGACGCCGGCTTCGACTCTCGGCCTGGGGTGACGAGTCGACCCAGCGCGCCGTCCAAGCATTTTCCAGGGAGGGCTGCCATGCGCGTGTTGGGGATTGACGCCTCCGGCCCTGCCCTGGCGGTGGCCTTAATCGAGGAGGAGACGGTGCTCGCCGAATTTTCCTGGGCCGCGCCCCGCACCGCCGGCACCTTCTTGGTGGCATGGATCCAGGAGATCACCCAGCAATTTGGGTGGCCGGAGGGGATTGGGGTGGGGGTCGGCCCAGGTTCGTTCACCGGGACCCGCATTGCCGTTAGTGCCGCCAAGATGCTGGCCTGGGCCCGCGGGATTCCGGTGGTCGGGGTCTCCTCCCTGGCCGCTTGGGCGGCCGCGGCGCCCCCTGCCACCCTGGTGGTGGTGACCAGCGAACGGCGCGGCCCCGCCTTCTACCTGGGCCTGTTTCGGATCGGGGAAGCCGGGCCGGAGCCGGCGATTCCCGAGCAGGCGATCGACGGCGAGTTGCCTTCGCCCTTTCCGCTGGGCGAGGCGGCCTGGCTGGTGGGGCCGCTGGCCGGCGATGCGGAGTGGCGAGGTCGGTTTGGCCCCCTGGTGACGCCACACCCACTTCCCTTATACGGGTCTAACGTGGCTCGACTGGCGCGTCGCCGCCTGGTTGGTGGCCAGTCGGACCCGGTCGAGCAGCTGTTTCCCCGGTATTTGCGGCCCCCGGCGATCCAAGGGCAGGGTTCGAGAGGAGCGTGAGTGCGGTGGCACTACCGGAAGGTCCCGAGACCGCCAACGACGACGTGACCATTCGCGACATGTACCTGACCGACATCGACGCCGTCCTCGACATCGAGGCGCTATCGTTTCCTACTCCGTGGTCGCGCAGCGCCTACCACAGCGAACTGTTGGAAAACACCTTTGCCACCTACTTGGTGCTGGAGTTGCACGGGAGGGTGGTGGCCTACGGAGGGATGTGGCTGATCCTGGACGAGGCGCACATTACCAACGTGGCCGTCCACCCGGATTTCCGCGGGCACTACCTGGGGGAACGGGTCATGCGCGGGCTGATGGAGCGAGCGCGACAAAGCGGGGCCAGGCGCATGACCTTGGAGGTGCGCCGTTCCAACCTGGTGGCCCAGCGGTTGTATCAAAAATTAGGGTTTGTCCAGCTCGGCGTGCGCCGGGGATATTACACCGACACCCATGAAGACGCCTTCATCATGTGGAAGGACCCGTTGTAGCTCCACCCAGCCAGGGTGGTCAGAGCGGCGGCGAGCGTCGGATGCGGCGCCCCCACCAGGCCACGTACAGGCCGGCCAAACCAAAGAGCAGGCCGTTTAAGAGGGCGGAGAGGGCAGCGGACACCTGCCAGTGGATGGCCAACATGGTGTCGACGGCGGGAGCCGGCACTCCCGGCAAGTTGGCGGCCAAAGCCGCTCGCGCGGCCGGCAGGCGAAGGATGGCGGCGCCGGCCAGGGTGGCCGCGATCGAGGCCATCGCGCCCCACCAGAAGGCGGCGCGCAGGCGTCGGCTGGCACGCCCGAAATAGCCCATGGCGATCAGGGCGCCGATGACCGCCAGCCACTGAGCGGGGCGCACCCAAGGGTAGGTGGCGGCCTGCAGGGTCAGGAGGTTGGGAGCTGCCAGCAAGGCGGCGGCCAGCACCGCCCACAGCCGAAACATCTCGCATCCCCCCTTTTGTCCGGATTGACCAACGAGTAGTATGAGTAGTCGAGCTGTCGGCGATGCAATGAGCAAAGGAGGCGCCATGCGGGTTCTCGGGATTGAAACCTCCTGCGACGAGACGGCGGCGGCGGTGGTGGAAGACGGACGGCGGGTGCTCTCCTCGGTCGTCCTCTCCTCCGCGGCAGTGATGCGGCGCTACGGCGGAGTGGTGCCGGAAGTCGCGGCCCGCGAACACGTGGCGGCCATCTTGCCGGCGGTCTCCACGGCCCTGGCCGAGGCTGCAACCCGGCCGGAGGAGATCGGCCGGATCGCGGTGACCCGGGGCCCGGGCCTGTTGGGAGCGCTGTTGGTGGGAGTCACCGCCGCCAAGAGCCTGGCCTTGGCCTGGGGCAAGCCGCTGGTAGGAGTGCATCACCACGAGGCCCATCTGTATGCCCATGCCCTCTCCGGGACGATTGAACTGCCGGCGCTGGCCCTTCTGGTCTCGGGAGGACATACCGGGTTGTTTGCCTGGATGGACCACGGGCAGCTTCGCCGGGTGGGAACCACCCGCGACGACGCCGCGGGGGAGGCGTTCGACAAGACAGCCAGGCTGTTGGGACTGGGGTATCCCGGCGGTCCGGCGATTGAGGCGTTAGCGGCGCAGGCTCAGGGGGGGCGGTTCCGACTGCCTCGGGCCAAGGTGGAAGGTGGGCCCTACGACTTTAGTTTCAGCGGCGTCAAGACCGCGACCCAAGAGCTGTATCGCCAGCATCCCGAGGACCGGCAAGAAATCGCCTGGGCCCTGCAGGAGGCGGTGGTCGAGGCCTTGGTCGAGAAAAGCCTGCGGGCGGCGTCGGACCTAGGCTTCGAGCGGCTGTACGCGGCGGGAGGGGTGACGGCCAACCAGTATTTCCGCCGCCGCCTTGCCGAGGAAGCCCGCCGGCGGGGCGTGGCGGTGCACTTTCCCGAGCTGGTGTGGTGCACCGACAACGCGGCCATGGTGGCCGCTTTAGGATACTTTCGCGCCCCTTGCGATCCCGGCGAGCAGTGGCGCTTGAACGCCGACCCCAGTTGGCGGCTGAGTTGAGCCCCGCCGCCCATGCATGATCGGCCGTCGGACGTGAATAATTTAATCTGATAAGGAGTAGAGCCCATGCTGCTGGATTTTGGCGACCGGGTACCACAGGTAGAAGATCCGGTGTTCATCGCGCCGGGGGCCTTCGTGGTGGGGCAGGTCTATTTGGCCCGCGAAGTGTCGATCTGGTTCAATGCCGTACTCCGGGCGGACACCGATTCCATTCGCATCGGAGAGGCCACCAACGTCCAAGACGGGGTAGTCATTCACGTTGACCTGGGAGTTCCGGTGGAGATCGGACGCGGGGTGACGGTCGGCCACCGCAGTCTGGTCCACGGAGCCACCATCGGAGACGAAGTGCTGGTGGGGATGGGAGCGATCTTGATGAACCGCGTGAAGATCGGCCCTCGCTGTATCATCGGGGCCGGGACGCTGCTGACCGAAGGCACCGAGATCCCGGAAGGCAGCGTGGTGATGGGTTCTCCGGGGCGCGTGGTACGAGCGATCACGGAAGCCGAGATTGCGTGGATTCGGCGGTCCACCGAACACTACCGCAGGCTCTGGCAGGACGTCGGCTGGCAGTTTCGCTAAGCCGGGAAGCGGGAGGTACGCGTGCGGCACGTGCATTTCATCGGGATCGGCGGCTACAGCATGAGTGGGCTGGCCTTGGTCCTGCATCGGCGGGGGGTGGTGGTCACCGGCTCCGACCTTAACCCCTCTTCGCGGACCGAACGCCTGGTGCGGGAGGGGATTGCGGTGTTCTACACCCACGACCCGACCAACTTGGGCGATGCCGACACCGTGGTCTACAACACCGATGTCCGGGAAGATAATCCCGAGCGCCAGGAGGCGGTGCGGCGGGGCGTGGCGCTGTTGCACCGCTCCCAGCTCCTGGCGGCCGTGCTCAAACCCTATCGCACGGTGACGGTCAGCGGAACCCACGGCAAGACCACCACCACCACCATGATCGGCATGATCCTGGCCGAGACCGGGTACGACCCTTTGATCCTGATCGGAGGGGAATCGGCGTACCTGGATGGCAATGTGCGCCT
The DNA here is from genome assembly GCA_023512105.1 of Bacillota bacterium. Lineage (GTDB taxonomy): Bacteria > Bacillota > Sulfobacillia > Sulfobacillales > Sulfobacillaceae > JAIMAE01. The sequence continues at coordinate 11,724 of JAIMAE010000067.1, forward strand.
GGGGCGGGGAGCCTGGGCGGTGGCCGAGGCCGACGAAAGCGACGGCAGTTTCTTGCGCTACGCCCCCGAGGTGGCGGTGGCCACCAACGTGGAGGCGGAACACCTCGAGCACTATCAACAGCGCTTCGACCGGGTGGTCGAGGCCTTCCAGCGCTACCTGAACGCGGTCCCTCCCCACGGCTTGGCCGTCTACTGTGCCGACGACCCGGTGCTTGGGACACTGGCGGCCGGTCTGCGGGGACCTCATCGCGGATACGGGCTTTCCCCGGCAGCGGAGGTGCGAGGGGTCGACGTGGCCTTGGATGGTGGCGGCACCCGGTTTACGGTCGAGGTGGACGGCCAACCGGTGGCCCAGGTGGAGCTCAAGGTTCCGGGCCTGCACAACGTGCTCAACGCGTTGGCGGCGATGGCGGCAGCCCAGCACCTGGGCGTGGGCTGGCAGGAGGCGGCCGGGGTGTTGGCTCGCTTTGAGAACGTCAAACGCCGGTTCCAGCGCCTGTACCAAGGCGAGGTGTTGGTGGTGGACGATTACGCCCACCATCCCACCGAGATCCGGGCCACCATTCGCGCCGCTCGCCAGGTCACTGCCGGGAAGGTGTTGGCCATCTTTCAACCCCAGCGTTATACCCGCACCCAAAACCTGTGGACAGAGTTTATGCACGCCTTTGACGACGCCGACGAGGTGTTTTTGACCGAGATCTACGCACCCGCCGGAGAGCGGGCCATTCCCGGGATCAGCGGAGAGCGCCTGGCTGAGGCGGTGCGGTCGGTGCATCCGGGCCCGGTGCACTTTGTGCCGGACATGATGGAGCTGGTGCCGGCGGTGATGGCGCGCCTTAGGCCCAAGGACACCGTGCTGACGATGGGTGCGGGCAACATTTTTCGCGTCGCCGAGGCGTTAAGCGACGGGCTGCGGCGCGGGCGGGCCTCCTGATTGCGGCCGGATCCGGCCATATGGTAGACTGTGTGGAAATCCAGAGAGGAGGGAGAGCGGCGGTGAAGTGGGAGGAGAAGTTTGGGCCGGAGGCCTTGACCTTTGACGACGTCCTCTTGGTCCCGCAGGCCTCCGAGGTCTTGCCGAGAGACGTGGACATCCACACCCGCCTGACCCGCAACATCCGACTCAACGTCCCCTTGGTGTCGGCCGGGATGGATACCGTGACCGAGGCCCGGATGGCCATCGCCATCGCTCGCGAGGGGGGCATCGGGGTCATTCATAAAAACATGTCGATCGAGCGGCAGACCCAGGAGGTCGACAAGGTCAAGCGCTCTGAGCACGGCGTCATCATCGATCCGTTTTTTTTAGGCCCCGACAACTCGGTGCGCGAGGCCTTGGAGATGATGAGTCGCTACCGCATCTCCGGGGTCCCGATCGTGCGCGACGGCGGCTACCTGGTGGGGATCCTGACCAATCGCGACCTGCGCTTTGAGGAGAACTACGACCGTCCGATTCGCGAGGTGATGACCAAGGACCGGCTGGTCACTGCTCCCGAGGGGACCACGCTGGAAGAAGCCAAGGCGATCATGGCCGCCCACCGCATCGAAAAGCTCCCCTTGGTGGACCGGCAGGGGCGGTTGCGCGGGCTGATTACCATCAAAGACATCGAAAAGGCCAAGAAGTTTCCCAATGCCGCCAAAGACTCCAATGGCCGCCTGCTGGTGGCCGCTGCGGTGGGGGTCTCGGCCGAGACCATGGAGCGGGTGGAGGCCTTGGTGGCGGCTCGAGTGGATGTGATCGTGGTGGATACCGCCCACGGTCACAGTCGCGGAGTGCTGGAGACCGTGTCCCGGATCAAAGCGGCATTTCCTCATCTTGACGTCATCGGAGGCAACGTGGCCACTCGCGAAGGCGCCCAAGCCCTGATCGAGGCGGGGGCGGATGCCGTCAAAGTCGGGGTGGGTCCGGGCTCGATCTGCACCACTCGCGTGGTGGCAGGAATTGGCGTCCCGCAAATCACGGCCGTGTTTTCCGCCTGGCAAGCGGCCGAGCCGCACGAGATCCCGGTGATCGCCGACGGGGGCATCCGTTGGTCTGGCGACATCGTCAAGGCGCTGGCGGCCGGGGCCTCCAGCGTGATGGTGGGATCCTTGTTTGCCGGTACCGAAGAGAGCCCCGGGGAGATGGAGATCTACAAGGGCCGATCCTTCAAGGTCTACCGCGGGATGGGCTCGTTGGGCGCCATGAAGGCCGGGTCGAGCGACCGCTACTTTCAAGACGAACTCGACGTGGAGAAGTTAGTGCCCGAAGGGATCGAAGGGCGGGTCCCCTACCGCGGGGCCTTGGCCGACACCGTCTATCAGCTGTTGGGAGGACTGAGGGCCGGCATGGGGTACTGTGGGGCCGCCAACCTCGAGGAATTGCGGCGGAAGGGACGGTTTATTCGCATCACCAACGCCGGATTGATTGAAAGCCATCCCCACGACGTGCAGATTACCAAGGAATCGCCGAACTATAGCCTGTAAGCCGGCCTTTGGAACCGGCGAAGGCCGCGGATGGACAAGCAGTCGGGCAAGGGGGAGGCGTTCTTTGGGCAAGCTGGTGATCGAAGGGGGGCACCGCCTGAGCGGGACGGTGGCGGTGGCCGGGTCAAAAAACAGCGCCCTGGCCATCATTGTGGCGGCCGCCCTGGCCGCGGAGGGCGCCACCGTTTTGGAGAACGTCCCTCGCTACACCGATATCCAAGACCTCTGTCAAATCTTGCGCGAGCTGGGCGCGGTGGTGGAGTGGCAGCATCGCAGTCGGCTGGTGATCGACGCCTCTTCCCTGCGCTCGGTGCGAGCACCGTATGAGCTGGCGCGCAAGCTCCGGGGCTCGACCTACCTTCTGGGGCTGTTGTTATCCCGACTGGGGAGGGCCGAGGTGGCCTTCCCGGGGGGATGTCAAATCGGGTCGCGCCCGATCGACTTCCACCTCCGCGGGTTCGAAGAGTTGGGGGCCCGGGTGTGGCTCGAGCACGGGACCATTTACGGGGAAGTCGCCGGCCGCCTGCGCGGGGCCCGCATCTACGTCGAACGGGCGTCGTTTGGCACCACCGTCAACCTGATGATCTCGGCCTCCCTGGCCGAGGGAACGACGGTGTTGGAAAACGCGGCGATGGAGCCGGAGATCGTGGATCTGGCCAACTTCCTCAATGCCATGGGAGCCCGGGTGCGCGGCGCCGGCACCGGATTGATTCGCATCGACGGGGTCAAGGCGTTGCACGGAGCGCACCACGAGATCATCCCGGATCGGCTGGAGGCCGGGACCTACCTGCTGGCCGGCGCGATCACCGGGGGATCGGTCACGGTGACCGAGGTCATTCCCGAGCACCTGCGCACCGTCCTGTTGAAGCTGGCGCAGGCGGGCGCCGAAGTCGAGGAGGACCTCGACCGGGTGCGCCTTTCCATGCCCGCTCGCCCACGGGCGGTGGACATCCAGACCCTGCCCTATCCCGGCTTTCCCACCGACCTGCAGCCGCAGATGGTGGCGCTGTTGTCGGTGGCCGAGGGGGTGGCGGTGGTCCAGGAGACGGT
>JAIMAE010000068.1 GCA_023512105.1 Bacillota bacterium
CCCTGCCGTTCCTTCACGGTCAAGATGGCCTTGGCCACGTCGTCGCAGCGGGTGATGCCGCCGAAGATGTTGACGAAGATGACCTTGGGGCGCATCTCCACCAGGACTCCCAAGGCCTGGGCGGTGGGTTCGACCGCCGCCCCGCCGCCGGCGTCGAGGAAGTTGGCCGGCCGCCCGCCGTAGTACTGGATGGCATCTAGCGTGGCCATGGCCATCCCGGCCCCGTTGGCCATGATCGCGATGTCGCCATCGAGCTCCACGTAGGCCAACCCGATGGCGTGCACCTTGCGCTCCAGCTCAGAGCCTTCGTCCACCCGCGGGATGTCGGGATGGCGGAAGAGCGCGCTGTCGTCGATGTTGAGCCGGGCGTCGGCCGCCACCAAGTGGCCCCCGACCACCGCCAAGGGGTTGATCTCCACCAACTCGGCGTCCTTCTCCCGGTAGATCTTGTAGAGGGTGGTCAGGATCTGGGCAAACTCTCCGGCCAACGGGCTCTCCAGCCCCAGCTCGCGAGCCATCTCCCGACCGAAGTAGGGCAACACCCCGATCCGAGGGTCAACGTGGCGCCGGACGATGTACTCGTCGGCCACCTCCTCGATCTCCATCCCTCCCTTGGTGGAGGCCAAGACCAAGGGTCTTTTGGCGTTGCGGTCGGTGGTCACCGCCACGTAGAGCTCCCGTTCGATGCTGAGCTTGCCCTCGGCCCACAGCCGCTCCACCGTGTAGCCCTTCAAATTCATTCCCAGCATGGCCCGGGCCACTTCCTCGGCCTCGTTGGGGGTGGCGGCAAACCGGATCCCCCCGGCCTTGCCCCGTCCTCCCACCAGCACCTGGGCCTTCAACGCGGCCGGCCCGATGTCGGCCACGGCCCAACGCGCCTCCTCGGGCGTGTCCACCACCCGTCCCGGCGGAATGGGAATGCCGTAGGCGGCCAAGGTCTGCTTGGCCATGTACTCGTATTGCTTCAACCCTTCTCCCCCCAGTTCCTCAGCCGCATCGCCCCACGTCGCGCACGCTGGCCAATCGCTATCGAGGGGGGCGCGGTCTCGCCCCCCTAAGTGCCGGATGCCTAGAACTGCAATAAGGAGAGCGGGCCGCGCACCGACTGCACCGAGCGCTTGAAGTTGGCCCGCTCCTCCTCGGTGAATTCGACCTCCAAGACCTTCTCCACCCCGTTTCCGCCGATGATCGCGGGAACCCCTACGTAGATGTCGGTCTCGCCGTACTCTCCGTTGAGGTAGCTGATCACCGGCAGGATGCGGCGCTCGTCGTACAAGATCGCCTTGACCATCTCGGCCAGCGAGGAGGCCGGCGCGTAGTAGGCCGAGGAGGTCTTCAGCAAGCCCAACACCTCGCCCCCACCGTTGCGGGTCCGCTGCACGATGGCGTCCAACGTCTCCTTGGGCAGGAGCTTTTCCACCGGGATCCCGCCGGCGTAGGAGTAGCGGACCAAGGGCACCATGTCGTCCCCGTGGCCGCCCATCACAAACGCGGTGATGTCCTTGACCGAGACGTTTAAGGCGTCGGCCAAGAAGGTGCGGAACCGAGCCGAGTCCAGCACCCCAGCCTGGCCCATCACCCGATGGTGCGGAAAGCCGCTGGCCTTTTGGGCCACGTAGCTCATCACGTCGGCCGGGTTGGTCAAGACCACGATGATCGCGTTGGGCGAGCGGGAAGCCGCCTGTTCCACCACCGAGCGCACGATCTCGGCGTTGGTCTTCAACAAATCGTCCCGGCTCATCCCCGGCTTGCGCGCCATCCCGGCGGTGACCACGATCACGTCGGAATTGGCGGTATCCTCGTAGTTGTTGGTGCCCAGCACCTTGAGCGAGAAGCCCTCGACCGGGCCCGACTCCCACATGTCCAAGGCCTTCCCTTGGGGTACGCCCTCGATCACATCGACCAGCACCACGTCGCCCAATTCTTTCAAGGCCAACAGGTGAGCGGTGGTGGCCCCGGTGGCTCCCGCTCCAATCACGGTGATTTTGTGCCGACGAAACATAGCATCCCCTCTCTCGCTTGGTAGTAGCTTCGCGCCTTTGGCGGGTTGGAATCGATTCTCAGACCATGCGGGCGATCATCGCCTCGGCAAACTCGGAAGTCTTGACTTCGGTGGCCCCCTCCATCTGCCGGGCCAAATCGTAGGTCACGATCTTCTCTTGAATGGTCCGCTCAAGGCTGGTGCGGAGCAACAAGGCCGCCTCGTCCCACCCCATGTGCTCCAGCATCATCACCGCGGAGAGGATGAGCGAGCCCGGGTTGACCTTGTCCAGATTGGCGTACTTGGGGGCGGTCCCGTGAGTGGCCTCGAACACCGCCACCTCGTCGGAGATGTTGGACCCGGGGGCCATCCCCACGCCCCCCACCTCGGCCGCCACCCCGTCCGAGAGGTAGTCGCCGTTGAGGTTGGGGGTGGCGACGACGTCAAACTCGTCGGGCCTGAGCAGCACCTGCTGGAAGGTGATGTCGGCGATCCGGTCTCTCAGCAGGATCTTGCCCGGCGGCAGCTTGCCGTTGTACTCCTTCCACAAGGCCTCTTCGGTGACCACCCGGTCCTTGAACTCCCGCTCGGCCAAGGCGTATCCCCAGTCCCGGAACGCCCCTTCGGTGAACTTCATGATGTTCCCCTTGTGCATCAAGGTCACCGAGCGGCGGCCGCGGTCGATGGCGTAGCGGATGGCGGCCCGAATCAGGCGCTCGCTGCCGAAGCGGGTCATCGGCTTAATCCCGATCCCGGCCTCCAACGAGATCTCGCATCCCAGCTCCTGGTTCAAAAAGCGGATGACCTTCTGGGCCTCCTCGCTGCCGGCCTTCCATTCGATGCCGGCGTAGACGTCCTCGGTGTTCTCGCGGAAGATCACCATGTCGATCTTCTCGGGTTCCTTCAGCGGAGAGGGCACGCCGGGAATGTAGCGGACCGGACGCACGCAGGCGTAGAGGTCCAGTTCCTGGCGGATGGCCACGTTGAGGCTGCGGATGCCGCCGCCCACCGGGGTGGTCAGGGGTCCCTTGATCCCGACCTTATACTCCTGAAAGGCGTCCAAGGTGGCCCGAGGCAACCACTCGCCGGTGGCGTGGTAGGCCTTTTCCCCCGCCAACACCTCGAACCACGCGATCTTGCGCGCCCCTCGGTAGGCCCGCTCCACCGCCGCGTCTACCGTCTTCTGGGTGGCCCGCCAGATGTCTGGGCCGATTCCGTCCCCTTCGATGAAGGGGATAATCGGGTGGTCGGGGACCTTGAGCACTCCGCCTTGATATGTAATGCGTTCGCCTTCTGGTTGCACGGTAACTCCTTTCTCGCCCACGGCTCAGGGCTTAACCGCCGGAGAAGCGTAGTGACTTTGCATCGGAGGCGCGGCCGGAATGGTCAGCGACTGGACTTGGCGGATGGTCATGCTGCGCCCCTCCTGCAGACTTTGGTCATAGATTCCCCCTGGAAGCTTCAGACCATCGGCCAAGGTGCTGGGGTTGCCGATGGCCTCGATGGTGAACGGAGGATCTTGCTGGCTGTCGTTGATGAGGATGTAGTTGTTGGCTGAGCGGATTTCGGTCTGGGCGGTGATGCGCTGGCCGTTGATGGCGATCGCCTCGGCGCCCGAAGCGCGCAGTTCGTTCACTAACAACAAAAGATCGATATCGGTGAGCTGGTAGCCTGGGGCCGCCGACCCATTGCTCCAGGTGACCACGATCCCGGGCCCTTTGACCGGAATGGTGCCGGCTAAAATTTCATCGCGGGTCAGCTCGTTGGCAATCTGCTGGGCCGCCGCCGTCTCGGATAGCTTTTGATGCAGCTGGGCCTTGAGCTGCGCCACCTCTTGGTCTAGGGCCGCTCGCTTTTGATCCGACTGCTTGAGCAGGGAGAGCAACCGATCTGTGGCGGTAGGAGGCGGAACCACCTGTTGCAGCCGAAACTGTATCGCCACCATCATGCCCACCAACAGGGCGGCCACGGCCACCGCGATGCGCCCCGATTCCAGTCGCACCCCCCATCCCCCCGGCTCATTATACCGTAGGGATTTTTGGCGAACAACGACAGTGCCGTTGGCCTAATCTTCAAGCCATTGCGGCGCCTCCGAGGGCCGAAAGCTGAGTTTGGCCACTAGGTAGCTGAGTTCGTAGACGGCGTAGAGCGGAAGCGCCATTAAGATCATCGACAAGCCATCCGGCGGCGCCAAGATGGCGGCGACCAGAAAGGCCACCAAAATCGCCCAACGGCGATAGCGGGCAAACACCGCAGGCTCTAAGATGCCGAGCCAGGCCAAGGCCCCCGAGACCAGCGGAAGCTCCAAGACCACCCCGAAGGGCACGGTGAGGAAGATCAAAAAGGACAGGTAGTTGCCCAAGGTCCACAGGGGCAGGATGTGGCTTCCGGTGAAGGAGAGCATCACCTTGAGCACCACCGGGACAAAACCGAAGAAGCCCAAGGTCATGCCGAGCAGAAACAGCAACAACCCTGGCACGGCCACCACCCGCACCACCCGCTTCTCCTCGGCGGTGAGCCCAGGGAAGACAAACGCCGCCACCTCGTAGAGGATGACCGGGGAGCTCGCGACCAAGGCCATCACCAAGTCGACCCGGAGCAGGCCGTAGAAGGCCTCGGTGACGCCGGTGACCACCACCCGGCCCAAGGGCGAGCGGGCGATCAGCCAGTCGACCACTGGTTTGGAGACGAAAAAGCCCGCGACGAAGGCCACCGCCACCGCAATCAAGATCACCGCCAGCCGCCGTCGAAGCTCTTCTAGATGTTCGGCGATGGTCATCTCGCGGTCTTCGTTCATACCCGAAAAGCCTTTACGATTTATCCACAAGTCCGTGACGGATGGCGTAAGCCGCCGCCTGCACCCGGTTTTCGAAGTGCAGCTTCTGCAAGATGTTGCGCAGGTGGTTCTTGACCGTGTTCTCGGAGATGTAGAGCCGACTGGCGATTTCCCGGTTGGATGCGCCCTCCCCCACCAGCTTCAACACCTCCACCTCGCGCGCGGTCAGGCTCGACTGCTTGGGCTGCTGGTCGTGGGCCGAGAAGGCGCGGATGATCTTGATCGCCACGTCGCCGGAAATCGAGGCCTCGCCGTGCACGTGGGCCTTGACTTCGCGCAGGAACGACTCCGGGTTCAGGTGCTTGATCAGATACCCCTGCGCCCCTGCCTTGACCGCTTCGAACAACAGCTCGTCGTCGTCATCGCTGGCGGTCAAGATGACGATCTTGACGTAAGGCATGATCTCTTTAATCTGCCGGGTCGCCTCCAGCCCGCTCATCCCCGGCATGTGGATGTCCATCAGGATCAAGTCGGGCATCCACTCCTCGGCCAGCCGGATCGCCTCTTCCCCGTCCTTGGCCTCCGCCACCACTTCCAACTCCGGGTCTTGTTCCAAGATCGCCTTTAACCCCGAGCGAAACAAGGCGTGGTCGTCCACCAGCAAGATCTTGGCCTTCTCCATGGGAACCCCCTCCTTCTCCTAGCGGATGGGAATCGCCACCGTCACCTCGGTACCCTTTCCTACCTGTGATTGTACCACCACCCGCCCACCGACCGACTCCGCCCGTTCTTGCATGATGCTCAGCCCGTAGTGGTGTCCGCGATCAAGCCCCTGGGTTGGGTCAAACCCCTTGCCGTCGTCCACCACCGAGAGGCGAAACTCGCCCCCCTCCAGCCTCCCATAGATCCGCACCTGGTGGGCCTCGCTGTGCCGGCGCACGTTGGCCAGCGACTCCTGGACGATCCGCAGCATCTGCACCGCTGCCAACTCGTTCCACGGCTCTTGCCGGTCGGGGAGCGGCTCCACACGGACGGCGATTCCGGTCTGGCGGGAAAACTCCTCGGCCTGCTTTTCCAAGGCGGTCCAAAAGCCTTCGGCCAAGCGTTGGCCGGCCTTGAGGTCGTAGAGGGACTGGCGCACCTCGGTGTAGGAGAGGTTGACGGCGGCCTGAATGGCCACCAGCTCGTCGGCGATAGCGGCGTAGTCCTGGTCGTGGAGCAACTTGTTGAGCCGGTGCACCTTTAAGTTGATCGCGGCCAGGTTCTGAGCCAACCCGTCGTGCATCTCCCGGGCCAAGCGCTCCCGTTCCTTCAGCGCCAACATGGCGTCCTTGTAGGCGGTGCGCTCCTTTTCCATCCGCTCCACAATCCCGAAGACGAAGGAGGAGAAGACGGCCGCGCCCACCAGGGTGACCAGGATGGCGACCAAGGAGACCTCGGCCGGCGGCAGCACCCGGCGCAAATAGACGAAGCGGACCAGCTCGGCCACCGTCACAAACGCGGTTGGCCCCACCGTGGTCAGCCATTTGAGTCGGCCGTACCGTCTCCTCTCATCTGCCAGCTCGCGGTCTTGGCCTTCGGTAGCCGTGGTCTCCCCTCCTCCCGCTCCGCCCTGCCTATCCGTGCTTGGCGCTCACCTCGCGCCAAAAGGGCCGCACCGCCTCGTCAAAACGGCCCGGCTGGTCCAGCGGCGAGAGGTGGCCGGCCCGGAGGATGACCTCGAGCCGACTGTGGGGAATCGCCCGCACCACCTGTTCGGCCTCCCGCGGCGGGGTGCGCCGATCCTCCGTGCCCACCACCACCAAGGTCGGGCGCCGGATCCGGGAGATCACCGACCGGTGGTCTAGCAGGTAGACCGCCCGGGCCGCCGCCAGGTAATGGCCCACCGTCTGGTCGGCCATCTCCAGGCGAAGGTTCTCTCGGACCTCGGCCTGGGCCCACGGGGTGAGCGTCTCCTCCACGTACTGGGCGGCAAAGGCGGCCATCCCCAGCTCCGGCAGCGTCCGCGCCCGTTCGGCCAAAATCTCCCGCCCGTGGGCAAACCCCAATGTGGCCCCGGCCAGGGTCAGGCTTAAGATGCGAGGGTCGTCGGTGACCGCCACCCGCGCCATCACCAACGCTCCCAGGGAGACCCCCACCAGGTGGCAGGGGCGGTCCACCGCCTCGAGAATCTCCTCGGTGTCGCCCACAAAGGCCTCCATCGAAGGCTCGCGGTGGCGATGGTCTCCCACCCCCCGAGGGTCCCAGCTCACCACCGTGTACTCGCGGGCCCAGACCGGAATCAGGCGATGAAACAAAAACCGCCCCACTCCGAGGCTTGGGTGCAGCAAAATCGCCTCGTCTCCCCGTCCTAAGACGTGAAACTGGATGCCGTGAGCGGTTCGCATCCGCGCCCCTTCCCTCTTGGCGATTTGCCTCTATGGTATACGGCACCGCAGAGCGCCGGCTAATCCTTGGCGGCATTTCGGTACCGCTGGTAGTCCTCCCAAGTATCGAGGTCGGTCGCCGGATCCGGGCGCCCCTCGACGGCCACCGGCACCAGCTCCAGGCCCTCCTTCAGCCACCGCCCAAACCCGGCGTCGCCGTCAAGCTGGTCGGCGGCAGACCAGACTACGCGGTCGACCACCACCGGATGGCCCGGGTGACCGTTATACAGCGGGCGCACGGCGTGAACGGTTGGCTGGCGGCGCCAGAAGGCCTCCAGCACCACCGCCGTGTCGGCTTCGGTGACAAACGGCTGGTCGGCCAGGAAAAAGGCCATCGCCTCCCAGCGGCCGAGCGCCTCGGCGGCCTGGACGCCCAGGCGAATCGAACCGCTCAAACCCTGCTCGGGTTGGGGGTTGACAATCCAGGCCCGGGCCCAGAGCGGCACCGGCTCTTTCAGCCATTCCGGGACCACCGCCACCACCGGAAGGCCCATGGCGGCGATTTGCGCCCCCACCGCCATCACCAGCGTGCTCTCTCCCCAAGCCAGGGTCTGCTTGGGGCGCCCCATCCGGCGGGACAAGCCCGCGGCCAGCAAAATCGCCACCACCGCAGGGCGGTCGGGGATCATGAGGCAGCCGTCGCCCGCTTCTCAATCCCGCCGAAGAACTGGCCCAAGATCATGGAGGCGACGCCGCCGATCAGCCGCTGGCCCACCCCGGCCACCTTGCCGCCCACCTGCGCCACCCCTCGGTAGACCACCCGGGTACCCTCCGGCACGCTCTCCAGCTCGGTGGTCAGGTCGACGTCGACAAAGCCTCCGGGTCCCTGCCCCTTCATCTTGAGTCGATAGCGATGGGGCGGCTCGGGGTCTACGATCTGCATCTCCCCTTGATAGCGGCCGCGAATGGCCGCCACCCCCATCTCCATCTCCGCCTGGTAGACGCCTGGGGCGGTCTCAGTCAGCCGCTTCAGCCCCGGCATCACCTCGGTCAAGACCGCGGGGTCGGTTAAGAGTTGGTACACCCGTTCCGGAGCTGCCTTGATCACCTTCTCGCCGTTGAGATCCATACCCGCCTCCTTCAACCTCCTGCCTCCCCAGGCTCCCTCGCAGATAAACCGCCTGGGGAAAGAATCCTGAGAAATCCTGCATCCTCGCCCCTCATTATATAGAACCTCCGCATCCCCTCCCATCGTTTTCTTCGCCAAAAAATTGTTGCTATACCTTCCTAGGCTGCGCGCTCTGCTCCCTGCCGTAACGCCGGTCCAATTCCGCCCGGCTGATCACCACCAGCACCGGGCGCAGGCGAAAAAACCGCTTAAGAGTCTTCCAACCGGCTCGATGGTAGACCGCCATCAACAACACCAAATAGACCCACATCCAGATCCGCGGCCATCCCTTGACGGGAATCCGGCGAAAGCCCATCCGCTCGATGGCCGGACCCACGTCGAGCACGGTAATCCCCCCCACCGCCACCACCTCCTGGTACTTGGGATGGGCGGCGAGATAGCGACTGAGCTCCGGCAGGCTCTTTCGCACCGCGGACAGCGCGCGCAGCGCGGCCGTAGGCTCCCCGCTGAACCGGGAGAGGGCCGGGTTGCCAAAGTGAATCTCGGCGAACGGCGCCCCGCGGGCCAGTTCGGTGCCATCGCCTAGCCGCACCTTCGGCCCTTGATAGCGGATGCGGCCGACCCGCAGCACCGGCTGGTCGCCGTCCGGGTCGGGCACCGAGTCCACGTCCCAGTCGCGGGTGAACCGGGTCTCCCACCAGGTCCAAAGCCGCCGCAGCAGGGAATGCTCCTCCGGAAGGTCGTCCAAGGTCACCGGACGCAGCCCCATCGCCCGCAGGCCCGCGATCATCGGGGCCAGGGCCTCCACCGTGCGCCGGCGGTCGCCGCCTCCGTCGTGCAAGACCACCACCGCCCCCGGCAAGGCCCACTGCACCACCCGCTGCGCGATCGCCTGCGAAGACAGCTCTGCCCGCCAATCGTCCGGGGCCACCGTCCACAACACCCGCCGCAAGCCAAGCCGCTTGGCCGCTAAGCCGGTGAACAGGTTGTGATGGCCCCAAGGAGGTCGATAAAATCGAGGGCGCTTTCCGGTCAACCGCTCAAGCCGCCTGACCGCCTGTCTGAGCTCCCGCCACGGCTGCCCCGGCCAGTCCAGGTAGGCCGAGCGGTGGGACAGCCCGTGCAGGGCCACCGCATGCCCCTCGGCCAACATCCGTTGGATCAGCTCGGGGTGGTGTTCTGCCCGCTCCACCACCACAAAAAAGGTGGCCGGGGTGGCGTGCTCGCGCAGCACGTCTAAGATCGCCGCCGTCTCCGCCCCCGGACCGTCGTCGAAGGTGAGCGCCACTTGGCCGCTCTCCCGCGACCCCGCGTATGCCCCCCACTGTAGATGGTGCCACCACAGATCGGGGAGAAGGTAGATCGCCACCCACAGTCCCAACGCCACCAGCCCGACCATCCACACCCTTGGCCCTCGCCTCCGCCCTGCCTGAGATGGTTTGCTCGCCCCACTCCCCTACCCGGTGCGGGCCGGGGCGATCGGAAAAGAGAGGTAGTAGCTGCCCATGATCAACAGCACTCCGGCGGAAGCCAGAAACGGCGCCCAGCTGGCCATCTCGAACAGGCGCGCCCCCACCACCGGGCCCACCGCCATCCCCAGTCCTTCCACGGTCATAAACACCCCCCACAGCCAGCCCTCGATCTCCTTGGGAATCTGGTTGGCCAAAAAGGCGTTCCAGGCCGGCAGGATCATGGCGTACGCCAGGCCGGCCAATCCCCCGATCAGCACAATCAACAAAAATTGCCGAATCAACCCCAGCCCGATCAAGGAGAGTCCCGCCAAGAAGAATCCCCCCACCAGGGGCACCTTGAGGCCAAACCGGTCGGTGATCCGCCCCATCGGCACCAGCAGCAACACCGTAAAGGCCCCGGAGCCCAGCAACAGCTCGGCGAACTGCCACTGCGAGAGCTTGAGCACCTGATGGGTGAACGGCTGCAAAATCGGCATCATCAGCCCCAAGGTCATGTTTTGCAAAAACATGCCGGGGATGATGGTCCGAAACGGCCACAGCACCTTCAGCCAGCGACCGGGGTGGACGCTTTCGTGCATCTGCGCCCCCAAGCGGGGATCGGTCAGGAGGATGGTGGCCACAAAAGCCAGCACGTCGGCCACCACCAAGATCAAGAAGGCCACCCGGTCTTGTCCACCCAGCAGGAAGTTGATCGCCACCGGCCCGATCCCAGCTCCGGTCAACCAGGTGGCGAAGATGAGCCCCATCACCGAGGCCCGCTGTTGGGTCGGGGTCAGCCGGTTGGCCCCGGTGACCACCGCCGGCCAGTGAGTGGCCGTCCCCACCCCCAAAACGGCCACGAAGATCACCACCAGGTCAGGATGGCGGGTGTTCATCGCCGCCACCAAGGCCATCACCTCGATGGCCAAGCCCAAAGTGAGGACCCGCGCCGGTCCCACCCGGTCGACCAGCCAGCCGGCCGGGCCCCGACAGACGGTATCGAGGAAGTAGTGGCTGGAGACCGCCCAGCCCACCAGGATCAATGGGGCCGCCAGAGGCCCGGTGATGTACGCCGGAATCAACGAGATCAACAGCGCGCCGCGGGCAAACTCGGCCAGACCTAGGATGGCCATCAACACCAGATGTCCGGTGGTCAGGGGCGCCGGGGGATTACGCGGGGGCATGGGCCTTTGTCTGCACCAACGCTTTCTTGACGTATTGGGCAATCGTCCGGGCCGCCTCGGGGTGCCCTAATTGTCGCGACTGGCGCGCCATCAGCCGAAGCTCCCAGGGATGGCGCAACAGGTGTTCGACCACCGCCCCGACCCGGCTCTCCTCCCGCACCAAGATCCCGGCCCCGTGGCGGACCAAAAAGGCGGCATTGGCATCTTCCTGCCCCGGAATGGGTCGGTAGATGACGATGGGAAGCCCCCGACAGAGCGACTCGGTGGTGGTCAGCCCTCCGGCTTTGCTGACCAGCATCGCCGCCACCCCCATCCACTCGTGGACGTTATCCACGTAGCCGAGCACCACCACCGGATGGGTGGCCTGCGCCTGGTAGGCTTCGGCCAACGCCCGCCGCCGCTCCGAGCGTCCAGCCACCACCACCGTGATGTGGGGGGCGTCGACCCGGTCGATCGCCTTGAGCACCTCGTAAAATTCGCCCTGCGGCATGTAGGAGCCGCCCATGAAGAGTACCACCGGTTCCGGTCCCAACCCGAAGCGGGCCCGCACTTCCGCCTCGTCAACCGGCTGGGCGAACCGCTGGTCGACCGGAATCCCCGAGACCACCACCTTGTGGGCCGGGATGCCCCGCTCCCCGAGCTCGTCGCGCATGTCCTCGCTGCCGACGAAATAGAGGTCGACGGCGGGATGGATCCACTGCGAGTGGACGCTGTAGTCGGTCATCACCACGTAGTTGGCCACGTCGAGCTTGCCGGCTTTTTTCAGGCTGGAGACCACCCCCGCCGCGGTGGGGTAAGTGGAGACGATCACCCGCGGAGGATGGCGGTGAATGGCGCGATAAAAGCGTTTGAGGCCGATCGAATTGAGCCACTGCTGGGTGCGCGATTCGGGGTCGATGCGCTGGGTCGAGGTGTAAAACCACCGCCACAGCGAGGGAGCGAAGCGGACGCTGGAGAGGTAGGCCCAGCGGATGGTGCTGTCCAGCCGCGGATTGACAAACCGATAGTAGTCTAAAAGCGCCGGGCGCCGCTCGGGATCGAGTTCCCCCAGCGCCATGGCAATCGCCTTGGCGGCCCGGAGGTGGCCGTCGCCGTACCGCGCCGCCAAAATCAACACCTCGGCGTCCTGAGCCAAGGCGAATTGGTGGTGGTCCAGGACCCAGTTGATCCAGCCCTCCGGACCGGACGCCTCAGGTCCCGAATGGGCCACCTTCTCCACTTCGCCCCACCCCCTCCGCTGCCCTGCGTGCGAAAATCTGCTGCTCCCTCCGCGCCCGGAGGGAATACCATCGTCTACGATACCACCAAGCCCGGGTCCTGACTAGACAAAATCCGGATCTGCCGGCAGGCCGCTCCACCCCATTGGCGGCATTTGAGCTATAGCTTATGACGGGGAGAGGCCAGGCAGACCGCCCTCCCCGGCGGCGGCAAAGCTCCCCCGCGCCAAGATGAACTCGACGAACTGCGCCACCTCGGGGCGGTTGGCGGGCTCCTCGTACACCACCGAGAACTCCCGGTAGACCGACAAATCCTGGACCTTGAGGCAGGTCAGCTGTTGGCGGTCGTAAGGTCCCACGGTCAGCGGAGAGAGCACCGAGTACCCAAACCCCGAGGCCACCATGGCCTTGATCGCCTGGGTGGTGCCGAGCACCATCGCCACGTTGAGGTCGCGGATTCCCAAGCCCCGACGGGCCAACGCCTCCTCCAAGGCCCAGCGCGTCCCCGAACCCGGCTCGCGCAGCAAGACCGGCTCCGCCAACAAGTCTTCGACTTTCAGCACCGGCTTCTTGGTCCAAGAGTGGTCTCGCCGCACCACCACCATCGGCTCGTCGCTTTGAAACGGGCGCACCACCAGCCGCGGGTCGGCAAAGCGCGCCTCGATCAACCCCACGTCGACCTCGTGATGGACCACCTGCTCGACCACGGTGCGCGAGTTGGCCATGGTCACGGTGATCCGAAGCTGCCGGGAGAGGGGGGAGAAGCTTCGCAGCAGGTCGGGCAGCAGGTACTCGGCGATGGTCAAACTGGCTCCCACCAAAAGCGTCCGCTCCCGCAGGCGCGAGAGCTCCAACACCCGCCGACGCGACTCTTCCAGCGTGCGCAACACGTTGGTCACGTACCGGTAGACCACCTCGCCGGCCTCGGTCAGGTGGACGCCGTGCGAGGTGCGGATGAAAAGCGGCGTCCGATATTGGCTCTCCAGCATCTGAATCTGCTGGCTGACCGCCGACTGCGAGAGATTGAGGTGGCGCGCCGCTTTCGAAAACGACCCCATCTCCGCCACCGCCTTGAAGCTCGTCCAGACCTGCTCGTTCATCCCTGCGGGCCGTGCTCACCGCCGTGGCGCCTTCGGCCCCTGCCCTCCTTCCCGGCCCGGTAGGCCACCGTGGCTATCATGATTTCGCGGAGCGGCTATCAGCAACTCGAAACGCTACCCCCGAACACAAATCTCTATTATTATAGCAATTTCGTGATCGCTATCTCGAAAGACCTCCCCTTGGGGCCCCTGGCCCGGACTGAAATGCCTGAGGTGATGCATCGCATGGCGATTGATATCGAAGAGGCGGCGGTGGCCGCCGAGACGCCCCAGATCAAGACCGTTCACACCACCTGTTACATGTGCGCCTGCCGCTGCGGGATCACCGTGACGGTGGAGAACGAACGCATCCGCTTTATCTCGGGAACCCCGGAAAGCCCGGTCAACAAAGGCGTCTGGTGCGCCAAAGGGGGAGCCGGGATCATGACCCAGTACAGTCCGGCTCGGCTGACCCACCCCCTGATGCGCCGTCCGGGTTCGGAACGCGGACAGGGCGACTTGGTGCCGGTGGACTGGGAGACCGCGCTCAACACCGTGGTCGGTTGGCTGAAGGAGATCCGGGAGACCGACCCCAAGCGCCTGGCCTACTTTACCGGGCGCGACCAGATGCAGGCCTTCAACGGCTACTGGGCCAAGCAGTTCGGCACCCCCAACTGGGCCGCCCACGGCGGGTTTTGTTCGGTCAACATGGCAGCCGGCGGCCTGTATTCGGTCGGGGGTAGCTTCTGGGAGTTCGGTTGGCCGGACCTGGAGCGGGCCCGCTGGTTTATGCTCTTCGGCGTCGCCGAAGACCATCCCTCCAACCCCTTAAAGCTCTCGATTGCCTCGCTGAAAGACCGCGGCGGACGGTTCGTGGTCGTCAACCCGGTGCGCAGCGGATACGGAGCCTTGGCCGACGAGTGGGTGCCGATTCGCCCCGGCACCGACGGCGCCTTTATCTTGGCCATGGCCCACGTGCTCTGGAAAGAAGGGCTGTACGACGAGACCTTCTTGCGCCGATACACCAACGCCGCCGGCCTAGTCCAGGTGGCGCCCGGAACCCCCAACGACGGCCTGTTCTTGCGCTCGCCGGAGGGACAGATCTTGGTGATGGCGGAAGACGGCCGGGTTCTGCCTTACCTGGAGGCCAAGGGCAGCGGGGTGTTAACCGGCCAGTGGCAGGTCAACGGGGTCACGGTGGAGCCCGCCTTTGAGCGGTTTGTAGCCCGCCTGCAGGAGACCACCCCGGCGTGGGCCGAGGCGATCACCGGCATTCCCAAAAAGACCATCGTCCGCCTGGCCTTGGAGATGGGGATGACCGCCATGTACCATCCCATCACCCTCCCCATCCCCTGGACCGACTATTACGGCACCGAACACCCGGTGACGGTGGGGCGTCCGGTGGCATTTCACGCCATGCGCGGCCTAGCCGCCCACACCAACGGCTTTCAGACCATCCGGGCCTTGTTTGACCTGATGATGATGCTGGGCACCATCGACGTGCCGGGCGGGTTTCGTTACAAGAGCCCCTACCCCAAGGCAATTCCCCCCCAGGTCAAGCCGGATCCCCGTCCGGAGGCCTACCGGCCCGGCCAGGCCGCGCCCGCTCCCTTGCTGGGTTACCCCACCAGCCCGGATGACCTGTTGGTGGAAGGCGACCGGCCGATTCGGATCGACGAGTCGTATTCCTGGAAATATCCGTTGGCCGCCCACGGCACCATTCAAAACGTGGTGCGCAACGCCTACGCCGGCGACCCCTACCCGATCGACACCTTGATCATCTACATGGCCAACATCGCCTGGAATTCGACCTGGAACACCCTGGACACCCGGGAGATGCTCACCGCCAAAGATGAAAATGGGAACTACCGCATCCCCCACGTGGTGGTGATCGACGCCTACGACTCGGAGACCGTGGCCTACGCCGACATCGTCTTCCCCGACACCACCTACCTCGAGCGATGGGATGCCTCCTCGCTGCAGGACCGCCCGATCTCCGA
>JAIMAE010000300.1 GCA_023512105.1 Bacillota bacterium
GGGAGCGGGGCTTGGCGATGGGGATCAACGAGGGGATGGGCTACCTGGGGGTGGCCGCAACAACCGTGCTCGCGGCAAGGCTGGCCGACGGCAATCTGGCCGTGCATCCCTTCGCGCTCGCCGGCGGCATCCTCCTCCTGGGTCTATTGCTGACGCTCTGGGCCGTGCCGGAGACCAACCCCCACGCGCACCCCACCTCCGGCCCGCTGGCCTCCCCCGCGCCGCAGCGCCCGCCGCTGAAGGCAATCTGGGCGGAGACCAGTTGGCGCCATCCCGCCCTCAGCGCGATGACGGTCGGGGGGCTGGTCAACAAGCTGGCCGACACGGTGGCCTGGGGCCTGCTTCCGCTCTTTTTGGCCCAAAGAGGCCTGCCGGTATCCCAGATTGCTTGGGTCAGCGGAGTCTACGGGGCGGCCTGGGGCGCTGGGCAGTTCTTTACCGGACCCCTGTCCGACGCCGCCGGCCGTCGACTTCCCATCGCCGTAGGGTTCTGGCTGCTCGGCACGGGGCTGTGGGGGCTCACGCAGGTCCACGGCTATGCATGGTGGCTGGTGGTGGCCGGGGTGGCTGGACTGGGGATGGCCTTGCTCTATCCGAACCTCAACGCGGCGGTCGCCGACTATGCAGAACCCGCCTCCCGGGGCGCCGTGCTCGGGGTGTATCGGCTTTGGCGCGACGGGGGGTATGCCATCGGGGCCGTTTGCCTCGGGGTGTTGGCGGCTGGCCAGGGGACGGAAGTCGCCATCCTCGCGGTGGCGGCTTTGAGCGGGATGACCGGATCGCTGTTGGCCCGGCGTCTGGCGGCGAGGGTTTCGCCGGTCGCGGCAGGGTCGGTGATGGAAGATGGCACGATTTGACGCGGTCGCCGCCCGTTACGATCGGTTTTGCGAAACGCCGCTGGGCCGCTACGTGGACGAGGTAGAGCGGTCCTTGCTCGAAGCGTTGATGCAGGTGCGGCCCGGCGAGCGGTGGATAGATTTGGGGACGGGAACCGGAAGCTACGCCCTGAGCCTGGCCCACCACGGGGCGGAGGTGGTGGCCGTCGACGAGTCGGCGGCCATGCTACAAATAGCCCAGGCGAAACGGGGAGCCCAGGACCCCATCGCCCTGGTGCAGGCGGACCTCGAAAGATTGCCATTTCCGGACGCTCGGTTTGATGGCGGAGTGATGCAGGTGGTTCTCGAGTTTGTCGCCGATCCGTTGGCGGCCTTGCGGGAAGCCCGCCGAGTCATCCGTCCCCAGGGTCGACTGGTGATTGGCCTGATTCACGCCTCGGGGCCGTGGGCAGCCTACTACCGAAAGCGGGCGGGACGCGAACCCGACTCGGTGTGGCGCCATGCCCGTTTTTGGACCTTGCCGGAATTGATCCTGGCCATGGGCAAAGCGCCCACGGAGGTGCGGGCGGGGCTGTTCGTTGCGCCAGCGGGGTTTTCGTCGCCGGAACAGGCCCTGCGGGAAGAGGCCCTGCGGGCCCGCCGGGGGGAGTGGGAAGAAGCGGGCTTCCTTGCGGTGCGCTTCGACCTGTGACCGGCGAGGGCCGGGCCTTGAGGCTACCCGCCGAGCCAGCCAAAAGGCGCTCAGGATGTGCCTGTGGTTCGAAATTCCCGCCGAGTTCCGGGGCTTTTCGGCTTGAGCCGGCTCTACAGGCGGGCGGCTTCTTCGTGGTCTTCTCCTGCTTTCTGCGGCGGCCCGGCATCTTGTGGGCGCCGCCCACACCGTGGCAACCGCTCAGCCGCGGCTAGATCCTTCCCGGTTTGGCCCCAGGCGCTAGCGATGGGGGGCGAGGGTCGGCAGGCAGACCACCACCCCCCGCGCGGACGATGATTCCGCGCCACTCCGGGATTACCGTGATGCGACCTGCGAAGGCCAGAGGGGCCAGTCCTCCGGCTCCTCGGGCGAGGCGATCTGCCTCGCGTCGCCTGATGGTACATCCGGGAAAGGATGGTAAGATAGCAATAGACGGCGCAATCGTAGGAAGGTTCTTGGAACGTTGCCCAGGCTGGGCAAGA
>JAIMAE010000301.1 GCA_023512105.1 Bacillota bacterium
CGGCTCAGCGAACCCATCCGCATCACGGTACAGAAGTACTGCATCTGGATCACGCTGATGGCCGGGTCGTAGCGCTCTTCTCCTCCGCTCCTGCGACCGGTCCGCGACCCCCGAAGGAACCGCCTGGGTTCTTCCTTCATCGCCGCCGTGCCGTCACTCCGCCACTTCTATTCCAGCCTGGGCCAACTCCGGCTTGCGGCTTTCGCCTAGCAGCAAGGCCAGCGGGAACACCAAGAGGATGATCACCCCGATCACGGCGATGGCGTTGGCCAATCCGGAGGCGCTGGCCACAAACCCCAGGATGATCGGGAAGACAAAGGTACCCAATACCACGGCGGTGCCGTTGGCAAGACCCATCGCCTTGGCCTTGTCGCGGGGATTGACGACCTCGTTGACCACCGTCGCCGCGGAGATAGGAATCACCGCGTACCCGCAGGCCCCGGAAATCCCAAGCAGCACAAAGATGATCCCAGGGGGCAGGATGACGTGGCTCAATAGCAGCAGGGCCGCGCCGTTGACCAGTCCCGCTCCCGCCAAAACCGGACGCCGACCCACATGGTCGGTCAACCACCCTAGAAACAGCTGCCCGGCGAACCCTACCAGACCCCAGACGGACAACATCGAGCCGACCTCGACGAACGGGATGTGTTGGACCTTGGTTAAAAACAGCGCAGCAAATCCGGCAAACCCGGTCAGCCAGCCGACCCCCAAGGTCTGAATGGCCGCGGCATACCAGAACTTGGCAGATCGGAACAACTCAGCATATCCCCGCAGATGTTCCCGCCCCCCAGCATGCTGCACCACTTTCTCCTTCTTGGGGTCCAACACGAAGAGGAGAATGAGACCGATGACAATGCCGTATAGCCCGATCACCAAGAAGGCCCCCTGCCAACTCCAGGCCTCCGCCAGGCGGGTCATCACGTAGGCTCCCACTCCGGCCCCCACCAAGGTGTATCCCCCAGAGAAGATGGTCTGGGCCACCCCCCAATACCGGTAGGGCAGGTTGTCGCTGATCAAGGCCTCACCCGCCTGCCAGCCGACGCCGTCGCCCAGCCCGGTCAACTCGCGGAGAAAGAGCAGCGACCAAAAGCCGGTGGCCAAGCCGGTAATCGCGGTAAACACCGACGTGGCCAGGTAGGCGGGGACCATGACCTTCTTGCGCCCAATCCGGTCGGCGTAGTAGCCGCCCACGTAAGAGGAGATGGCCCAGGTCATCGACAGCCCCGAGATGATGATGCCTACCTGCCACAAGGCGAAGTGAAACTGGGGCACGATCTTCGGCATCAGGTAGGCAATGCCGAGACGGTTCAGCCCAACGCCTCCCCACATCAAGGCCAGGAGGATGGTGACGACCCATCCATAGGAAATGTTTTGCGATTTCATACTACTATTACTCCTTTTACCCTAACTCCTGCCCTGTCGGGCCTCGATCGACGAAACCTTCGGGGGCGCCGGTTCTGATTACGGATGAGAGCCGGGTTGCAACCCCTTGGGGACCACCGCCCAGGATTAGACAATTGCACGACAATGCATCGCCCGTCCTGGTTATAGCTATCTTACGGACCGATTTTACCTCTTTTCAACCCAGTTTCTCTTGGTTGTGGGCAAAGAAATTTTTTGGATGACTCTCCTCTCTTAAAAAAGCCTCCATCCCGGTGCTTTGCAATATGGCGGAGCAGGCTGACGATTCTTCCCACGGCCATCCCAGCCCCCCAATGAGGGGCTCGGTCCGTAGCAATCGGCGATCTAACTCTTCAGAGGTGCAATTTCGGCCCGCTTGGGCCGCCCAAGACGCTGGGAGGAGGCTCTAGCCATCGGCCGGCAGGGATTTTCTCCTCGGTAGCGAAGTTAGTCGGCCGGAGCAATCAGTCGCGCGCAGCTACACTAAGGGGGAACGAACGGATGAAGATCACCACCGGATGGATAGAGGGCCAGCCCAAGCTGTTGTTAGACGCCGGCGACGGTCGCTGTCTGAACTGGACCGACAGCGTAGACGCCCCCAA
>JAIMAE010000069.1 GCA_023512105.1 Bacillota bacterium
GTAGGAGGAGGCCGCATGCGGGAGGCGGTCGAGATGGGAGCGGCGATGGTGTTGTTGGTGGCGGTTTGGCTGGGCTTCACCAGCGCCGAGGAGGTGCGCGGGGCGCGGTGGCCCTCCGGCCTGGCCGCCGCCTTGGTGGCGGGCGGCTCGTGCTTGGCTTTTGCCCAGGGCGGTCTTTGGACGCGCCTGTGGATGGCCGGGCTGGGATTAGGGCTGGTCATCCAGGGAGCGGTCTTGACCGGGTGTCCTTCCACCCGCTGGCCACATGGGTTGGCGGGCCTGGAGGGTGCGGCCGGCCTGTTCGGGCTGATGTGGTTTGGCCATCCCTTGGCGTTGGCGTTGGGCCTCGCGGCCGGGGTGTGGTTGGCCTGGGCGGCCGCGGACCTGTTCGGGGAGGAGGCGGGCTGGTATCGTCAGCTCTGGAGTCTCGGGCGCCCCCTGTGGCTGGGGACGGCCGGTTTGGCCGACGTGTGGGGCGCGCTCCGCGGGGCCCCACACGCCGCAAGCCTAGCCGCCTGCGCGGCGATCTGGTTGCTCGGCTCGGAGGTCATGCACGCCGTCGGCGCCAGAGGCCGATGGCCCAAATCGCCGCCAGCAGGATGACCGCAGCCAAAAACCAATGGCTGTAACGCCCCAGGCGGCTGGGCTCTTGCCCGAAGAAATAGCCCAGATAGGTGAACAGCACCGTCCAGGGCAGCGCACCCAGTAGCGAGAAGACCAAAAACCGGCCGCGAGGCATGGCCGCCAACCCCGCCGGCAAGGAGATGAAGGTGCGCACGCCGGGCAACAGTCGCCCGAAGAACACCGCACCGTCTCCATAACGCCGAAACCAGCGCTCGGCCCGGTCCAGTTCATGGCGGCGAACCCCCACGTATCGCCCCCAGTGCTCCACCAAGGCCCGACCTCCGTAGCGGGCAAGCTCGTAGCCCGCCCACGCCCCCATCAGTCCGCCGAGTAAGGCGGCCAACACCGCCTCGGGAAAGCTGGCGCGGCCGCTGGCCACTAGGTAGCCAGCGTAGGGCAGGATGACCTCTGAGGGCAGGGGAATGTAAGCGCTCTCCAAGAACATGCCCACCCCGACGCCTAAGACCCCTAGGGCCAACACCGACTGCGTGACCTGCGTGATCCAGTGCATTCATACCTCCCGATGATCTACCGCCAAAGGCGGCTTTGAGCCAAGCGATAACGGGGTCGGCGGCGCCGGCCCCGGCCCCAGGCGGCCGCTCCGACCAAGGCGCCTAGGCCGAGAGCCCAGGACCACCACTGGGGTCTTGGCCGAGCCGGGGGTGGCGGCAGCGACTCAGCGGCCTCCAAGGGGATCTTTGCAAACGGCGCTCCTTGGACCGTCACCGTCAGGTATCCCACCCTCTCCCCGGCCCGAATCGCTGCAGACCCGGGCGCGATCAGCTCCCGGCGGATCGCGATCGCCGGCGTGACCCCGGTCGGTGCCAGGTAGCGCAAGTCCTCTCCGGCCCGCACGGCCAACGTCCGGCCATCGAGTTCGACCGTGCCTTCAGATTGGCCGCGCTGGGCGATGGCCACCGGATGGAAGTTGGTAAAGCCCCAGGTCACGAGATTTCGGGCGTCCGGCCACAGGCCGGCCGGCGTGTCGTGCAGGAGCACCGCGATCAAGAGGACTCCGTTGCGGCGCGCGGCCGCCACGATGGTCTCGTCGGCCTCGACGGTGTATCCAATTTTGATCCCCACCGCGCCCGGGTAGTCGTACAACAGGCGATTTTGGTTGTAGTATTGGCGCGGCCGAGGATCGGGGGGCAACGTCGATTGCTTGGTGGCCACCACCTGCTGGAAGATGGGATTTTGCATCGCGTGCTCGGCGATGATCGCCATGCCCCGAGCAGTGACCACGTGGTGAGGATCGGGCAGCCCGCTGGGATTGGTAAAGTGGACGCCCGAGGCGCCCCACTGTTGGGCGGTGCGGTTCATCAACTGGACAAACCGGGAGACCGACCCGGAGACCGTCTCGGCCACCGCCCAGGCGGCGTCGTTGCCGGAGACCAGCATCATGCAGGTGACCACGCTGGACATCGGCTCGACTTCTCCAGCCCGCAAATAACAGCTAGAGCCGGGCTGGTTTTGGGCGGCCACGCTGACCTGGACGGTGCGGTTCCATCCATCCCGAATCGCCAGGTAGGCAGTCATGATCTTGGTGATGGAGGCGGGGTAAAACGGTTGGTCGATGGCCTTGCCATAGAGGATCTGGCCTGTGTTGCCGTCGACCAGAATCGCCCCCTGGGCCGACAGCGGAGGAGGGGCAGGCGCGGGCGTCGGCGATGGTGCGGCCCCGCTTGCCAGGATGAGGGTAGACGCCCAAGCGAATAAGCGGTGGCGGAAAATGGGAAAAATCCTCCTCTGGCCACTGTCCTTGGTCAAAGCAGTGCCATTGTACCACGGGCGCCGGGCTGGGGGAAATGGGCCGCTCCCCGAGTTGCCGGCCTGGGCAGAGGAAACCCCGGGGACGAAGGCGAATACCTTGTAGCCAAGCAGGTTGGCGCAATCTGCCAGCCCCCTGAGGTTCGGCAAGGATTCGCGCGGAAGGGAGTGGAGGCGGACCGTGAGTCGCTTTCGAACACCGCCTGGACCGGTCAGGCCATGGCGGGGGGAGTTGATGGCTCATCTCGTCTCCTGGGTGTTTAACCCCATCTTTTACTGCACGGCCTATCTGGCCGCGATGACGGTGGCGCATCCGGGGTGGTGGCCGGCCACTTTGCAACTGTGGTTTTGGCTGGCCTGGGTCCCGGGCCTGCTGTTGCTGGCCGGGGTGCGGCGCGGGTGGTGGTCTGACCTGGACGTCTCGGTATTGAACGAGCGCCGCCACTTTATGCCCTGGGTGGTGGTGGCCAGTGCGGCGGCTTTGGTGGTCACGTGGGCTGGCGGGTTCCCGGCCCTGTTGCGTCTGTCTAGCGGCGCCATCTTTGTCTGGCTGGCCCTCTCCACGCTGATTGGACGCTATTGGAAGATTTCGCTCCACGTGGGGGGGGCGGTGGGCATTTTATGGTTGACCACCATCGCCTTTGGCGCGGTCGGGGGGGCACTGTTGGTTTGGGTGCCGTGGTTGGTGGGGTGGGCGCGCCTGCGCCTCCACCGCCATACCTTGGGCCAGGTCATCGCCGGGGCCGCCGTGGGCACCCTGTCGGTGGCCTTGGTATGGCAGGCGATGGGCTTCTCGCCTTGGCGGTGATCAGCGGGAGGGGTTGGGCAGGGGCTCTCCCAACAAGAACCCCAATTGCTGCAGAGCCAAGCGGGCGGCGTCGATCTGCTGGCGGGTGCCTTCTAGGGTGTGCAGATGGATGCCGTCGGTCAGGCTGGAAAGGAGCTGAGCCCCCTGAAGGGCCAAGTCGGCCATGAATTGGCGGACATCCTCGGAGCTGCGCAGATTCAAGTTGCCCACCAGTTCGCCGTAGAGCGGATGTTCCACCATGACATTGACCACGGTCACCCCGGCCGCCACCAGCGCGTACAGTTCGGAGGCCACCACTTGGTGGGCGCTGCCGTGTCGCACCGCCACCACGACCCGCGAGAGGTCGCTGGCCGGCACCCAATAGACGTAACCGCGGGGCGTCGACACGATGGGAGCGCCCTCGGCGCGCAGGATGGCCATGTCCTGGACGATCACCTGACGGCTGACTCCGAAGTACTGGGCCAGCTGTTGGCCGGTGACGCCCTCTTTGTGTTTGAGCAGGGATACAATTTGCTGACGTCGCTCTGCGCCGGTCATCCCGCGCTCCTCTCGTCGTCCCCCAAGAGTCTGTTATAATTACGACACAACCTCCCAGGAATGACAAGAGAGCGCCGAAGGGCAAGGAGGAGCGCGATGGCACTGGTGGCGGCGATGAAGATCGGGTCCACCACCCTCTCTGCCTTGGCCGGGGATTCGCTGTCCCGCCCGCGTTGGCGCGAACACACGGTGGCCCGCTTGCTCGGCGCCTCCGACGAGGAGGCGCGGGCCGTGTTGACCCGCCAGTTAGAGCACTACCGTCAGACCCTGGCCTCCTTGGGGGTGCGACGCCTGGTGATCGGGGCCGGCGAGCTCCTGCGTCAACGCCCCCGCCTGCTTGAGAACCTCAACCCGTGGGCCCCCGCGATCTGGGCGATGACTCCCTCCGAGGAGGCTCAGTTGACCTGGGCCGCCGTGCAGGCGGCCGAGACGGAGCCCGTCACCGTCTTGGATATCGGCGGAGGCAGCACGGAGGTGGTATCGAGCCGCGGTTGGTGGTCGCACCCGATCGGCATGGAGGCCGACCAGCCGGCTCCCGAAGCGGTGGCCTGGCCGGAGCCGCCCTCGACCCGATTGGTGGTGGTCGGGGGATTGGTCCAGGGGCTCGAGGCCCTCTTGACCCTTCAGCCAACCCGCCCGCTCCGGGAAAGCTTGGCCTTGGCAGAGAAGCTTTCGGTTCCGGGGTGGGTGGAGCGCGGCGTCGACGCCGACCGCGCCCCCTTGTTGCGCCGTGGGTTTCGGATCCTGGGAGCGGCGTTGGCGGCTTGGGGTTGGCCCGAGGTTGCTTTCAGCCGCCGCGGGTTGCTCGAAGGACTGTGGTTGGCGGCCAGCTTGGGACGAGGGTGGCGGCTGTGAGCCAAGAGTTGCGCAACACTCCGATGGCGGATCAGTACCGCCGACTGAAGGCCGAGCATCCGCACGCGCTGTTGCTCTTTCGCCTGGGCGATTTTTACGAGCTCTTCGGGGAAGATGCGGTGGTGGCGGCACCGGTGCTGGAGGTCCAGCTCACCTCCCGCGACGGCGTGGTGCCGATGTGTGGCGTGCCCCACCACGCGCTCCACCATTACCTGCGCAAGCTGATGGCGGCGGGGTTTACCGTGGCCATCGCCGAACAAGTCGAAGACCCCAAGAAGGCCAAGGGCTTGGTAGAACGGCGGATCGTCCGCACTTTCTCCCCCGGGACCTACGTCCCCGAGGTCGACGAGCAGACCGGCGTGCCTCGATTTGCCGTGCTCTTGCGCGACCGCCGGGGCTGGGCGCTGGCGGTGGCCGAGTTGGCCACCGGGGCGGTGTACCTCACCGAAGGAGAAGGCCACGCCACCGGGCCGGTCTTGGAGGAGTGGGAACGGTGGCAGCCCGACGAATTTCTGACGAATTGGGAGGAGTTGCGCCCAGCCCTCTCCGGGCAAGGCGGGGCAGGCTCGGAGTGGTTTCAACGCCGGTCGGAACCGATCGAACCGTACTTGGCGGAACGCCTGGGTACCAACACGCTGACCGCCTGGGGGCTGGAGGATCATCCGCGGGCGCAATTGGCCCTGTACATCTTGGTGCGCAGCCTAGAGCGCGGGCAGTCGGAACCGTTGTCCCACCTGACCGCCCTGCATTGGTACGAGTGGCAGTCGGCGATGCGGCTTCCCGCCCGCACCCTGCGCCAGCTGGATATCTTTGCCTCCGACGGCCCTAGCCTCTATGCGCACCTGAACCAGACGGTGACCGGGATGGGGGCGCGGTTGTTGCAGGAGTGGCTGTTGCGACCGCTGGTTGACCCCGCGCGCATCGCCGCGCGAGCCCGGGCCATTCGCCACTGGAGCGAGGCCTCCCTCGAGCGCCGACGCCTCCGCGAGGCTCTGCGCCGGGTGGGGGACTTAAAGCGCCGGGTGGCGCGGCTGGCCTTGGGGCTCGGCACCCCCCGCGACCTGTTGGGAGTGCGCCAGGCCCTGGAGGCGGTGGCAGAGATCCGGGAACTTGCCTCGGGGGCCGGGCTGGTGGAGACCTCGGCCGAGGTCTTGCGGGAAGGCCGATGGGACGACCTGCGGGCCCAGCTCGGCGGCTTGGTCGACTTGCCCCCCCTGCGGTGGAACGAGGGCGGCTTGATCCGGCCGGGGGTGGACGCCCGCCTCGACCACCTGCGGCAACTGCTCTCTGACCAACGCGCGGCGCTGGCCCAGCTGGAGGCGGAGGAGCGCGAACGCTCCCAGATCCGCTCCCTCAAAGTCGGCTATCACCGCACCCTTGGCTATTATCTTGAGGTGAGCCGCAGCCAGGCCGACAAGGTGCCGGAGGATTGGCGGCGGCGACAGAGCATGGCCCACACCGAGCGGTATACCTCGGACCGCCTGTTGGCGCTGGAGAGTGAAATCGTGGGCGCCGAGGCCGAATCCTTGGTCCGCGAGGGGGAGTTGGCCAGATTGATGGTCGAGGCCGTTCGCCAACACGCCGCCGGGTTTGGCCAGCTGTCCGACACCCTGGCCGAGTTGGACGTCGTCACCGCCCTGGCCGAGGTGGTGGTGCGCCATGGCTACGTGTGGCCGACCCTGCACGCCGGGGAGCGGCCCCTGCGACTGGTGGCGTTGCGCCATCCGGTGTTGGAGACGGTGTTGCACGACTACGTGGCCAGCGACTTCCTTCCCGACCCCGAGGAGCGGGTGACCATCATCACCGGGCCCAACATGGGCGGTAAGTCGACCTTCATGCGGGCGGTTGCCCAGATCGCGATTTTAGCCCAGATTGGGATGGCCGTGCCTTGCGAGGAGGCCGAGCTGCCCTGCTTCGACGGGATCTATACCCGGATGGGAGCCGACGACGACCTGGTGCGCGGGCAGAGCACCTTCATGGTGGAGATGGAAGAGGTGGCGGCCATCCTCCGGCAGGCCGGGCCCCGCAGCCTGGTGCTGTTGGACGAGTTGGGGCGAGGCACTGCCACCTACGATGGGATGGCCATCGCCTGGGCGGTGGTCGAGCATCTGGCGGCCCGCGACGGGCCGACCACCTTGTTTGCCACCCACTACCACGAGTTGACGGAGCTCGGCGATCGCCTGCCCACCGTGTTCAACCGCACCGCCGAGGTGGTGCCGTCCCCGGGAGGGGGGGTGCTGTTCACGCACCGGATTCTGCCCGGAAAAGCGGGACGCTCGTACGGCATTGAAGTAGCCCGGCGAGCGGGCTTTCCACCCACCGTGCTTCAGCGCGCCCGGGCGGTCTTGCGCCGCTTCGAGGAGGCCCCGGCCGAGCCTTCGCCCCAACAGCTGACCTTGTTTGCTCCCAGTCCCCTGTGCGAGGAGATCTTGGAAGCCTTGAAGCACCTCGACCCCGACGAGCTTTCGCCGCGCGAGGCGTGGCGGTGGATTGGCCAGTGGCACGACCGTCTTACCGCCAAATCCGAGGTTTCTTCGGAGGACGCCTCGTGACCGCGCGCATCCGCCGCCTGCCTCCGGAGGTGCGGGACCAGATCGCGGCCGGGGAGATCGTCGAACGTCCCGCCTCGGTGGTCAAGGAGCTGGTGGAGAACAGCCTCGACGCCGGCGCTCGCCGGATCGAGGTCGAGGTCTGGAATGGGGGACGCGAGCAGATCCGGGTGCGCGACAACGGCAGCGGGATTACCGCCGAGGACCTCCCCCTGGCCGTAGAGCGCCATGCCACCTCCAAATTGCACTCGGTGGAAGAGCTGGGCGACATCCAATGGCTCGGCTTTCGCGGGGAGGCGCTGGCCGCCATCGCCGCGGTAAGCCGCCTGACCCTGGCCTCCCGCCCGCCGGAGGCGGCCTTTGGGATGCGCCTTCGGGTCGACCACGGACGGGTCGGCGCCCCCGAGCCCTGCGCCATGGGAGTGGGGACGCTGGTGGAGGTGGAGGGGCTGTTCGCCGACGTCCCGGCCCGACGCAAGGCGTTGGCCGGAGCAGGCACCGAGTTCCAGCGCATTTACCGGGTGGTGGCGGCCATGGCCATCGGCTATCCCGAGGTGGCTTGGCATCTCAGCCACGATGGACGCGCCGCCTTGACCACCAACGGACAGGGCGACGGGCGGGACGCTTTGGATCAGGTGCTGGGTTCCAGCGTGGCCGAGGCGGCAGTAGCCGTCGAGTGGGAGGACCAGGCGCTGGGTTGGAAGGTGCGTGGCTACCTGTTGCCTCCACCCCACGGCCGTTCCAACCGGCAGAGTCAGGTGCTCTTCCTCAACCGCCGCTGGGTGCACAACTGGGTGTTGCGGCAAGCGATCGAGGAAGCGTTTCGCCCCCAGTTGCCCGAAGGGCGCTACGCCGCCTTTTGGCTGGCCATCGAGCTGCCGCGGGCGGAGGTGGACCCCAACGCCCATCCCGCAAAACTCGAGGTGCGGATCGCGCGGGAGCGGCTGTTAGGCGCGCGCCTGTACGAAGTGGTGCGAGAGAACCTGCGCCGGGGCGGGCCGGCGGTCTCCCTATACCCTCCCGCCTCCGCCGCGCCGGGAGGGGTCGGCCAAGGAGAGTGGCAGTGGACGGGGCACGTGGCCCGCGAGACCGGGCCCACCGAGGCGTCTTTTCCGGTCGGCCCCGCGGCGCCGACCGCCTTGGGTCAGGAGTTGCTGGAAGTCGCCCCGCTTGGCCAGTGGGCCAACAAGTACATCGTGGCCCAGGGGCCGCGGGGACTTTACCTGATCGACCAACACGCCGCTCACGAACGCGTCTACTACGAGCGGTTTGTGCAGCAGCGCGAGCACTCTCAGCGCCGCCAACCGCTGTTGATCCCGCTGGCAGTTGACCTCCCCGCGGAGCTCTTTGCCGCCTGGCAACGCCACCGCCGGACGTTGGAGGACCAAGGGTTTGAATGGGAGGAGATGGGCGGCACGACGGTGATGGTGCGGGCCCTCCCCGCCGCCCTGGCCGAAGAGACGGTGCGGGCGGAGGTGGTCTTTCGGGTGATCGAGGGGCTCGACCCGGAGGGCGGGTTTCGGGAAGGGCATCGCACCAGCTGGCGTGACGATGGGGCGATCGCCCTGGCCGCGTGTAAAGCGGCGATCAAGGCCTACCGCCCGTTGGCGGCGGTGGAGATGGAGGCCCTGCTGCGCCAGCTGGCGGGCTGTGAAGACCCCCGCAGCTGCCCGCACGGGCGGCCCACCGTCTTGCGCCTGGGGCTGGAGGAGGTGGACCGCCGCTTTGGACGCAGCTCGTAAGCCGATTCCGGTACTGGTGATCGCCGGGCCAACGGCGGTGGGAAAGACCGCCTTTAGCCTGGAGGTGGCCCAACGGGTGGCGGGGGAGATCGTCTCCGCCGACTCCGCCCAAGTCTACCGAGGGCTTGACATCGGCACCGCCAAACTGCCGATGGCGGCGCGCCGCGGCATTCCGCACCACTTGATCGACGTTGTCGACCCCACTCAGCCGTTTTCGGTGGCCGACTTCCAACAGATGGCGGCAGCGGCCCTGGAGGAGGTGTGGTCGCGCGGCCACTTGCCGATTGTGGTCGGCGGCACCGGGTTGTGGATCCGGGCGCTGTTGCAAAACTTTCCCTTCCCCCCGCAAAGCCCGGAGTCGCCGGCCATTCGCGCCCAACTCCAGGCCCTGGGGGAGCGGGACGGCTGGGAAGGGTTGCGGCGGCGGCTTCGGATCGTAGACCCAGAGAGTTGGAGACGGATTGCCCGAGAGGACCACCGCCGCTTAATCCGCGCCCTGGAGGTCTGGGAACAGGGCTGGCGGCTACCCCGGATGGCCGGGCCCTCGCCGTATCAGGCCTCCTATTGGGTGCTGACCCGACCGGCCGCCGAGTTGAAGCAGCGGGTGCGGGAACGGACTCGGGCCATGCTGGCCGCCGGCTTGGTGGACGAGGTGGTCGGCCTGTTGCGGCGCGGGGTGCCGCCGCAGGCGCAGAGTCTTTCCGCCATCGGGTATCGGGAGGTGGTGCATTGGTACTTCGGGCGCCTGGCCGATGCGGAAATCGAACCGCTGATCGTCCGCAAGACCCAGCAATACGCCAAACGGCAACTGACTTGGCTGCGCCGGGAACCGCAGGCGCGGTGGATCGACCTCTCGGCTTGGCCCTGGGAGGAGGCGGTCAGTCGGGTGGTGGCGGCGGCCGAGGGATTGCGGCAGCAAGCCTCCTTTCAGCGGCAAAACCGCTGATCCCCGATTTGCACCACCACCGGCCGGGTGCGGATCCACGGGTCGTCGGTCAGCGACGGGTTGTAGAAGTAGAGCGCTCCCCCCGTGGGATCCCATCCTGCCAAGGCCATTTCGGCCGCGGCCAAGGACCTCGGGTCAGGCATCTGGTAGAAGCTGCCGTTGCTGACCGAGTCAAATTGTCCCGGTTGGAAGATGACCCCCCGCAAGGTCTTGGGAAAGCCCGGATGCTTCAGGCGGTTGAGCGCCACCGCGGCCACCGCGACCCTGCCTAAAAAGGGCTGGTTGCCGGCCTCAGCCTGCACCAGATGGGCGAGCAGCAAGATGCGCTGCGGGTTGGCGGCGACCGGAAGGCCGCGCGAGGGCAGAGTGGGGGCCGGGTTCAAGGCGATCGGGATCTGCAACTGCTCTCCCGCCACGATCAGCGAGCCGGTCAAATGATTGATTTGCATCAGGGCGCTGACGGTGGTGTGGAACTGCTGGGCTAAACTCCACAGGGTGTCGCCGGGTTGGATTTGATAGCCGAATGTGGCGGGCGGAGCAGGGGCCGGCCGGGCGGGGGAGGGGTTGGGGGCGGTTGCCGCCGGGGTGGGATGGGCCGGGGCCTTGGCCGCCGGGGGCGCAGGGGGAGCATCCGCGGCCGGCTGCGGACGGTTGATCCGGACCGCCAGTGCCGTCAGGACCGGGGTCGAGGAGGTGGGACGGGTCGGGATCAGCACGCCCGAGAGCACCGTGACCACGGCCAGAAAGGCCAACAGCCAGCGCGAGCCTGCCCCGGCCAGACGCCATCTCAACACGCCCATCGCGGGTTCACGCTCCTCTCCCACCTACACCGGGCTGGTCGCTACGGTTGTCCGATGTATATGCGGGAGGGGCAGCGGCTTGTACTCCCCGGGGAAAGATTCTGCTCACCCCAGTTGCGCGGGCATCTGGGCCCAGCAGCCCTTCCGGTCCGGCTCTCGGCGATGTGGCAAGGGGCGGCGGGGGGATCAGAAAAACGCGTGGGGTGAGGGCGGCCTGGGGGGCCGGGTTAGGCAGACCGCCCGTCGGGTGGACCCGACGGGCGGCCGCGGGGAGGAGAGAGGTGGCCGGGCGGCTGGTCAGCGCGCCAGGACGGGCAACAGCAGGTGGGCGTCGTAGGGGCCGCCGGTATACAGGAGGTGGGCCCCGCGATTGACCAGCGCCTCATGGCGAGGAAAGACCACTGCCGGCGGGTACCGGTAGATGTCCGTTCCTTGCACGATCAGCCGCAGGCCTTCGCCGGCTTCAAAGCGGGTGCCGGAAGGCCAGACTTCCACCTCGACCGCCACCGGTTGCCCCGGGGAGACGGGAAGCGCGCGCTGGTGGGCGAGGTAGGGGCGGTCGGGGCGGGAGCGCACGGGGTCGAGCTCCCGGTGGGAGGCGCGCAGCCAACCCAGGGCGACCGGCCCGTCTTCGAGCTGGGCGTAGAAAATAAACGGCACCACCTGTCCCTGGGCGTCTAACTTTTGTAAGGCCACGAAGAGGTCGAGGTCGTCTCCGGCCTCGGTCGCCACCCACAGCTTGAGCTTGATGTGACCGACCACCTCGGTCGGTTCGGCAAAATAGCACTCAAACGCGGCGTGGTCGCTGCCGTCGCCTGCGGTGGGGTCGTAGCGCAGAGTGCTCACCTGCGCCGGCGGCTGCCA
The DNA here is from genome assembly GCA_023512105.1 of Bacillota bacterium. Lineage (GTDB taxonomy): Bacteria > Bacillota > Sulfobacillia > Sulfobacillales > Sulfobacillaceae > JAIMAE01. The sequence goes on from JAIMAE010000069.1 coordinate 11,493, forward strand.
GCTCAGGGCGCGGTGGCCGGCGTCGAGGTACAACTGCCGGTACTGGGTGGCCGGGTCCGGGAAGGCCTCGGCGGTGCGAATCGTCGCCTGCCCGATCGCCGACCGCACCTCGTAGCGGACTTTCGGCCAACGCGGGACGTCGTTGTCCACGCCGCGCAAAAAGTGGTCGAAGAAGGCCTTTTGCCGCTCCAAGCTCTCCGGGCGGTAATAATAGGCCCATTTCTTCTGCCCGTGCACCTCGAGCCACTTCTGGGCGGAGCCTAGCCGTTCGAAGCCTTCGATGGTGCCGCGGGTGTGCAGGCCCTGGTCCGACCAGCTGGCCACCACATAGGCCGGCACGGTGATCTGCTCGGGTTCCGCCGCTTTGGAACGCCAAAATTCGTCGAAAAAGGGGTGTTCTTCCGTCTCCTGGGCCATGTCCTCCATTTCGTGAATGGAGTATCCCCAGCGACGGATCAAGTACGGCCAGAAGAAGGTATCGGGAATTCCCCCGTGGCGGACCACCTCTCGGTAGGTATCAGTCCAGCCCTCCCAGGGATTGATGGCGGCCAGATGGGGTGGGTGGAGGGCGGCCACCCGCCACTGGATCACGGTCAGATAGGACACCCCGGAGAGACCCACCTTGCCGTTGCTCCACGGCTGAGTGCCCGCCCATTCGATCAGGTCGTAGCAGTCTTGGGCCTCTTCCGGAGAGCAGAAGGTGGCTTGGCCCTCCGAGTACCACATGCCCCGCGGATTGACGGTGATGATGGCGTAACCCCGAGGAACCCACCAGGCCGGGTCAGGGGCTTCGAACACGGTGTAATCTGAGACTTGGTCGGGACCGACTCCGGCGTTTTGAAAGGCCCGACCTAGATAGGTGCTGGTCGACTCGTGTTTTCCGTAGGGGCTCCATCCGATCAACACCGGCACCGGCAAGTCTGCAGCCGCCGGCCGAAAGACGTCGACGTAGATTCGGGTGCCGTCCCGTAGAGAAACCGCCACATCGCGTTCAATCAACAGTGCGCCCTCGGTGTGGGTGGAGGGATTGGGCGGGGTGGCGCCGCGGGTCGCGGGGTCAAACAGCGGCGGACGAAAGCGATAGCGGAGGGAAAAGGCCATCGTCTCGATTCTCCTTTCCAAATGTTAAAACCCTTAGGGGGCTTCTGCGCCCTGGGGGCCCTAACCGCTCTTCACTGCCTTTTCGCGAGCGGCCGGACAAATTCCTGTCGGAGGAGACGGCACTTCTGGGGGCGCTTCCCCGGGGCGCCAACAGTGCCGTGTCCCTCCCTGCGGCGGGATCTGGGCCGCGCCCCGAGAAGACCCAGTTTTGAGGGGACGTGCAGACTTTTCTTTGGCGTCCGTATAATGACACCAAGATGTGGAGGAGGGGGAGAGACGTGTCCAGCACCTCCCATCCGGCCTGGTCGCCGGATCCGGGTCTTCTTCAGCCGGCCTCGTCCAAAGAGGTGTTACAGTGGGTCGAAAGCGGGCGCCTTCCCCCCGTGGAAGCCTTGGGCCACCTCCGGCGTCTGAAGAGCGAGGCCGCTTTGACCAAGGCCACGACCCGCTCGACGGCGGGCGACTTGGTGGCATCCGCCCTTGCCGAGCTGGATGACCTCATCGGCTTGCAACCCGTCAAGGCGCTGGTTCGAGAACTGAAGGCCTTCGTGGACATTCAAGCCCGGCGACAGGAAGCCGGGTTAAAGAGCGACCAGCACGCCTTACACATGGTCTTTACCGGCAGTCCGGGTACGGGCAAAACCACGGTGGCCCGGATCGTGGCCCGCCTGCTGCAGGGCCTTGGGGTGCTGGCTCGGGGCCACCTGGTGGAGGCCGAGCGGGCCGACTTGGTCGGCGAGTACATCGGACACACCGCCCAAAAAACCCGGGAGTTGATTCGTCGCGCCTTGGGCGGAGTCTTGTTCATCGATGAGGCGTACTCGCTGGCACGGGGGGGAGAGAAGGACTTTGGACGCGAGGCAATCGACGGCTTGGTCAAAGCCATGGAAGACCTGCGTGGACAGCTGGTCATCATCTTGGCGGGGTACCCGGTGGAGATGCAGTGGTTTTTGGCTACCAATCCCGGCCTGCGATCCCGAATCGCGTTGCATGTGCATTTCCCGGATTACACCCCCCAGGAGTTGGTGGCCATTGCCCGCCACATGGTGCGCGAGCGCGAATACGCGCTGTCGCGGGAGGCGGAGCTAGAGCTGGCACGGTTTTTGGAGCAACAGCGGGACCGCCTGCCCATCCACTCCGGCAACGCCCGATGGGTTCGCAACCTGCTCGAGCGGGCGATCCGGCGCCAAGCGGTTCGCCTCAGTCAACACGGCGGGCCCTTCAGCCGGGAGGCGCTGATGACGCTAACCTGGAACGACCTCGACCCTCAGGGAGGGGGATTATGGAGGCCGTCCTAGTGGGCCGACCCAACGCGGGGAAGTCCTTGTTCCTCATCAACTTTGCCGACTACCTAGGATTGCGGGGCCTGGAGGGAGGCGCTGCTGGCCACCGTCGCCCCCGCGGGGGCGGCTTGTCCGAGTTGCGGCGCAAATTTGTCTCTCCAGTTCCCAATCGGGTCCGCGAGCCCTTGGCGGCCACCGTGAGCCTGAGCGCCGGGCCGGCAGGCGGGATCTCCTTGGTGTTGCGCGATACCGTCGGCATCCCCGCCCATGGGGTGCCGGAGGGGGAAATCCGCCGCGCCGTCGCCCAGGGGCTGGCCCAGCTGCTACAGGCCACCTTCATTTTTCACCTGATCGACGTCTCACCGCATGCCGTCCCCACCCCGGCCGAGGAGGCGGTCGACCGCGAACTCCACCTGCTGGCCCAGCAAATCGCCCCCAGCTTGATTCTGGCCAACAAGGCCGAGGCCGATCTGGGCGGGAGCAGGGTTCGCCGCTTGAAGGAGTTGTATGGCCCGACCTCGGTTTTGCCGGTTTCGGCGCTGACCCGCCTCGGGTTTCGCGACGTCAAGCACTGGCTGGTCGAGCAGTTGGCCCTCGAGCCTCCCTAAGCGCGAGCCTCGTCGTCATTGCCTTTCCTGGGGGGTAAGGCTATGATCCGAGGGGACTGCCGCCTTTGCCGGCGGTTTGGACATGCCGGAGCAGGGGAGGGTTTGGCGACGGACAAGCAGGCTTTGGCAACAGTCCGCCCTTGGTGGGAATCGATTGAAGAGGTGGTGTGGCAAAACAGCCAGCGGGTGCTGCGGGCCTTTTCCGCTCACGGCTTGTCGGCGGCCGAGCTGGGGGGGAGCACCGGCTACGGCTACGGCGACTCGGGGCGCGAGAAGCTGGAGGCGATCTACGCCGAGGTGTTTGGGGCGGAGTCGGCCCTGGTGCGCCCGCAATGGGTCTCCGGCACCCACGCCCTGGCTCAGACCTTATATGCCCTACTGCTTCCTGGCGACGAACTGTGGGTGGCCTCCGAGGATGTCTACAACACCTTGGCGAAATTGCTAAAGGACCCCGAGCACCCGGCTGGGTTGCGCCGCCGGGGCGTCACGGTTCGGTTTTTGCCCTGGGGAAGCTGGCCGGCAGGGCGGCCCGCGGTGGTTTACATTCAACGCACTCGCGGCTACCAGGCCCGGCGCTCTTGGGGCCGGGATGAGATCG
>JAIMAE010000070.1 GCA_023512105.1 Bacillota bacterium
CCCGCTCCCCCACTTCCGTTCGTGTGGCGCCGAGCAGCGCCGCCTCGAGGTGGCGCGAGCGCACCGGAACCTCCCCCGCCCCGCCGATCCCGATCCGCACCTGCCGCACCCTCCCCCGCTCATCTAATTGCAGGGCCACCGCCACCCCCACGATGGCCGGGTCGACCGTCCGCACCGCCAACTTCTCGTAGGCGGTGCCCCACTGGGGCGGCGCGGCAGGGGCAAGCTCAATGTGAGTCAGCACCTCTTCCGGCTCCAGGGCGGTCTCCATCACCCCGCGAAAGAATTGGTCGACCGGGATGGTCCGCCGTCCCCCTCTCCGGGCCACCTGCAACCGGGCGTCGAGCGCCAACAGGGCCGGCGGCAAGTCGGCGCCGATCAAGGTGTGGCAGAGGTTTCCGCCAATCGTGCCCAGGTTTCGGATGTGTACGGAGGCGATCCGGCCGGCCGCCTCGGCCAAGAGCGGCACCGCTCGACCCACCTGCGGGTCGGTTTCCAGGCGCCGGTCGGTGACCATCGCCCCGATGGTCAGCCGGCCATCCCCCTCGCGGATTTCCTGCAATTCCTGCAAGGCCCCGAGGTAGATCAGGCGCCGCGGCCGCAAAAGGCGACTGCGCAGCATCACCGCCAGCGACTGCCCCCCGGCCAGGATCTTGCTCTCGTCCGGCGCCTCCGCCAGTTGGGCCAAGGCCTCGGACAGGCTGCTCGGCTTGCACCATTCTGGGCGCTCCACCGCCCTTCCCCCCTTTATCCTTGCTTTCCCCTGCCGTCTTGGGCGCGCTGGACGCCGTAAAGTTCCCAGGCGCTTCGCACCTTGGCCAGATGTTCGTCAGGAGGCACCGACGGAGCCGGATAGGTCCCCTTTTTGGTGGCGTCGATCCCGATCTTGAAGCCGGTCTGCCGCGGCGGATATCCCACCCCTTCCCGCGGCTGGGCCGGGTCCAACCCCAAGGGCACGGTGCCTCCCTGGATGTAGAGGTCGCGGTCGGGATGCACGCGGGTGGCGATCGCCCACAAGACGGCGTCGGGGTCCCACACGTCGATGTCCTCGTCCACCACCACCGTCACCTTGCCGGTGCTGGGCATCAGCGCCCAGGCGCCGTGCATGGCCTGAACCGGATGGCCCTCGTAGCCTTTCTTCATGGCGATGAACAGCACCGGCCCCGCCCCTTGGGGCTCGGGAAAGAGCACGTTGGTCACCGGCAGTCCCAGGGTGTCGCGCAGGTGGCGCAAGAGGGTGAGCGATCGCCCCACCCGGCGGATTAGACTCGACTCGCTCGGAGGCATTTGGCTTACGAATGCCTGGTAGATGGGGTCCTTGCGGTGGGTGATGGCGGTGACCTCCACCACGTAATGGTTCCCCGCCTCGCCCATGTAGCCCAGATACTCCCCGAACGGCCCCTCGGGCTCCCGCACCCCGGGAAGGATGCGTCCCTCGATGACGATCTCGGCGGTGGCGGGGATCAGCAGGTCGACGGTGCGCCCGCGGGTAACCGCCACCGGCTCTCCGCGAATGCCTCCGGCGATCGCCAGCTCATCGTGGTTCTGCGGAAAACCGGTCACCGACACCAAGCCGATCACCGGATCCGCCCCAATCACCACCGCGATCTCCGTCGGCCGCCCGGCCGCTTCGTTCTTGCGGATGTGCTGGGCGATGCCTTGGCGGGCGCTGGCCATCAGGCCGGCCTTGCGCGGTCCCTTGATCTGCAACCGGTAGGTGCCGACATTGCCAATCCCGTTCTCGGGATCCTTGGAGATCACGGCTCCGGCGGTCACGTAAGGCCCGGGGTCTTGCCCCACCGTCCAGGTGGGATGGGGAAGCCGTTCCAGGTCGGCCTCCTCTCCCTCCCACACCACCTCTTGGCAGGGGGCTTGGGAGACCATCACCGGTGCTTTGGGCACCTTCACCCCTTCCGCCCACTTGTCCAGCACCTTGTCGGGGGAGGTCTCCAAGGCAGTGGCGTAGATGGCGTCCGACCCACCGAGGATGCCCGCCACCACCGGAATCCCATACCCTTTCACCTGCTCAAAGAACAGCGCGGTCCGCTCTCTCGACGGAATATCTCGAAAATTTACCCGACAAACCGCAGAGATCTCCCAGTCTTTGTCCACCGGACGGCTGACGCGACTTAACAGCCCGCGCTCTTCCAACGCGGAGAGATAGGCTCGCAAGTCGGGGTAGGCCACGCTGTCGCCTCCTTGTCCTGGGCGCGAAGGCGCCAAAGCCGTTGAGTTTGGCTCGATCTTATTGCTTGACGTTCGAATGCGTCAATTACAATATTATTGACACTACCGTAATCTCCCGTTTACGTTAGCCGAGGTGAATGGCTGATGAACTTACACTTCCTGGAGTTGTTCTGCGAAGTCGTGCGCACCGGTAGCTTCTCCGCCGCCGCAGAGGCGCTTCACGTCTCCCGCCCCGCCGTGTCCACCCAGATCCACCGCCTGGAAGCCGACGTCGGGCTGCCCTTATTAGAACGGCGACAGGGGCGCTGGGAGTTGACGGAGGCCGGCAGCGTGCTCTACGGGCACGCCTTGGCGATCTTAAACCACCGATCCCGCGCCCAGGTGGAGCTGGCGGCCTTGCGCGACGGACACTTCCCCCTCTCCATCGGCGCCAGCCCCGGCGGAGCGCTGGAGATCGCGGCGGAGGCCCTCAAGGCCTTTCGCCCCCGCTACCCCGATCTTTCGGTGCAGGTCTTGGGGGAGACTCCGGAAGAGTTGATCCAAAGGACCCGGGAGGGCATCGTCAAGTTGTGCTTGGTCTGGGGAAACGGCATCGAGACCCAGTTTGGAGCCAAGAAAGTAGGAAGCTGCTGGTTCTACCCGTTGGCTGCGCCGTCGCACCCGCTGGCGGAGAAATCCCAGGTCGACCCGGAACAATTCCAAAAGGTGCCGTTGTATCTCTTTCAGTTCGGACAAGGCTGGCTTTCCCCGGTCAAACAGCACCTGATCGCCCAGCACCTCTTGGGTCCGGAGACCTTCGACCTGCCTTCGGTCGACGCGGTCAAGTCCTTGGTGCGGGCGGGGGCCGGGGTGACCGTGTTAAGTTACCCCGCCGCCCACGAGGAGCTGGAGCGGGGTCAACTGGTGGCCCTCAACGTCCCCGGGGTGGCCCTGCACCGCGACCTGTATGCGATCTGGAACCGCGAGCGGCGGCCCTCCCGCAGTGAAGAGCACTTTTTGGCCGCCTTGGAACAAGCCATGGCGGCGTTTACCGGCCTTCCCCATTACGTGGCCTGATCCCCCCAAATCTTGGCAGGAATCGATGGCCCAGACCGCGAAATTTGCGGGCGAAGTACCGACCGGGACCCACCCTCCCGGCGCTGGCGAGGAGGCGCCTTATGACGGTTACCGAGATTTTAGTGGCCATCTCGATCCTCTTGAACTGCGTGGTCTTAGTCCTTTTGCTCACCCGAAGCCTGGTCGACCGGCTGCAACCCCTGCTCACCCAACAATTCTCGCTGCTGGAAAAAGGACAGGAGCGGGTGGAAAAGGCGCTTCGGGATGAGTTCGCCCAATCCCGGGAGGAGGCATTGGCCCAGGCCCAAGTGGGTCGGGACGAGATCAGCTCGCGCTTTCGCGAAGTCCGGGAAGTGGTGGCCAGCAGTCTGGACCGCGAGTCGCTGCAAGCCCAGCAGCGCTTTGAGGCATTTCAGCAGGCGGTGCTCTCGGCGGTGCGCGACCTCTCGCAATACCAGCGCGAGCGCATCGAGTCTTTCATCCAGGAGACCTCGGCTCTCCTCACCGCCCACGATCATCGCACCATCAGCGCGATCAGCGAGATGTCCTCGCAACACAAGGCGGTGCTGGAGGGATTTTCCCAGCAGCTGGCCACCTTGACCCAAGTCAATGAGCAGCGCCTAGAAAAGCTCCGGGAGACGGTCGAGCAGCGGCTGTTCGCCCTCCAGGAGGACAACGCCCGCAAACTGGAGCAGATGCGGGCCACCGTAGACGAAAAACTGCACCAGACCCTCGAACAGCGCCTGGGGGAGTCGTTTAAGTTGGTCAGCGAACGGTTGGAACTGGTGCACAAGGGGCTTGGGGAGATGCAGTCCCTGGCCTCCGGAGTGGGCGACCTCAAGCGGGTGCTCAGCAACGTCAAGGCCCGCGGCACCTTGGGGGAGATCCAGCTGGAAAACCTGCTCGAGCAAACCCTAAGCCCCGAACAGTATCGGCAAAAGGTGGAGATTCGACCCGGATCGGGGGAACGAGTGGACTTCGCCATTCTCCTCCCCGGCAAGGAGGACGGCGCCCATCCGGTCTGGCTCCCCATCGACGCCAAATTCCCCCTTGAAGACTACCAGCGGTTGGTGGAAGCCGAGGAGGCCGGCAACAGCGAGGCGGCTAGCGAAGCCGCCCGCCTCTTGGAGGGCCGGATCAAGACCGAGGCCAAGAGCATTCGCGAAAAGTACCTCAATCCCCCTTGGAGTACCGACTTTGCCATCCTCTTTCTCCCCATCGAGGGCCTGTTTGCCGAAGTGCTGCGGCGGCCAGGACTGTGGGACTTCCTACAGCGCGAATACCGGGTGGTGGTGACCGGGCCCACCACCATCACCGCCCTCCTGAACAGCCTGCAGATGGGCTTTCGCACCCTGGCCATCCAAAAGCGGTCCAGCGAAGTCTGGAAGCTTCTGGGCGCGATCAAGACCGAGTTCCACAAGTTCGGCGAGATCTTAGAGAAGACCCAAAAGAAGCTGCAAGAGGCCAGCAACACCATCGACACCGCCGCCTCCCGGTCGCGGCAAATCGAGCGTCGGCTGCGCCAAGTCGAGGCGATTCCCGAAGCCGAGACCCCGGCCTTGCTAGGCCAGTTGGATCCGGTACTGCCGGAATAGCCTCACACCACCGCCAAACCCAGGGGAAAGCGGCTCAGCCGACGGGCGCCGGTGGCCTCGATGACCAGGGTGTCGCCGAACACCGTGCCCGTGCGGCCCCCCTCCCAGTTGGGGTCGACCAGATCGACGATCAGCCCGACCACCATCCCCTCCTTGAGGCGCCCGTCGCCCACGATCGCCTGCGGCTCCACCAGCTCGGTGGCCGCGGCCTCCGGTGGAAAGAGAAAGGTCGGGTATTCCAGCGACTCCAGCCCATGGCCGTGAATCCCGCACTCGGTAAAGGCCAGCCGGGCTTCGGCGATCGGGCGGCGGATGGCGGATTGGATCTCGGATAAAAACTGCCCGGGCCGCAGCGCCTCCAAAGCCGCCTGATAACATTGCATGGTGACCTCGTAGAGGTAGCGGCGATGGGGGTGAGGCGGCCCCAGGGAGACCGTGCGCTCCATGTGCGCCACGTAGCCGCCGTACTTGGGGTGCATCTCGGCGATCAAGGTGTCGCCGTGCTCTAAGTGGCGTTGGGTAGGGTGGTAGAAAGGATGGGGATGAGGAGCCGGGCCTGAGCCCATCAAGACCAGGGTCGGCACCTCTCCCCCGTGGGCGATCAAGGCTTCAAACACCGCCGCATAGACTTCGCACTCGCGAACCCCCGGACGAGCCCGCGACACGTAGGCCTCCATCATCGCATCGCCAATTGCTGCCGCCCGCTCCAGCATCGCCACCTCCTCAGCGCTCTTGACCATGCGGCACTCCTCGAGCAGTGCGGTCGCGTTGAGGAACTGGGCGTCCGGCAGGAGTTGCTGCAGGCGGAGGTAGGTCTCGTAGGGAAGGTAGCCGTCGCGGTCAAAGAGACCGGACAGCCCCACCACGCCCAGTCGTCCGCGCTCGAGACCCAGTTCGCGCACCCGGCCCGCCACCGCCTCCGCCCACCCGGGGCGCCGGACGCGAATGTCTTGGATCCAGTCCTGCGCCTCTTGCCACCAGGAGAGAAAGGTGTTGGCCCAGATGAACACGGTGGGCTCCTCCGCTCGCGGAAAGACCACGAACTCAAACTCCCCATTGCCCCCGATCTGCGTCAGATAACGGGCGCTCGAAACCTTCATGTCCCAGTGCACAGGGGCTCCCCAGACCAACAGGCAGTCGATCCCCTGCTCTGCCATCTTTTCCCGAACCAATTGCCACCGCCGGTCGCGCTCTGCCAACGACAGTCGCGGCAATGCCAACATCCCCGGTCCCCTCCTTTGTCCCCGCTCGCCAACCTGGAACCGCCCTAAACCCCGGCGCCCCCGGATCCGACGGCCCTCAGGGGGTGTAGGTGGGGGCGATCCCCAAGTGCTGCATCGTCTCCACGTAGTCGGCCACGCCTCGCTCGACGTCGTATTCCGGCCGATAGCCGAGTTCGTTCATCGCCCGACTGCAGTCGTACAGGCTGTAGCCGAGTCCCAGGCCGAGGTAATCCAACCCCGGCTCAAGCTCAATCTCCGCCTCCGGATACAGCCGCCAAATCGCCGCCGCCACCTCGCGAAGGGTGGAGAGGCGCCCCGAGCCCAGGTGGTAGACTGAATGCGGCAGCGTGGTGGCCAAAGTCGCCTGCACCACCCCTTGGGCCACGTCGGCCATGTAGATCATGTCGTCGCGTTGGTCCGCCCCCCGAACCCCGCGGGAGGGACGGCCGAGCATGGCGTTTTCGATCAGTTTGCTGTGGATGGAAAGCGGCCCGTGGCGAGCCAACTTCCCCGGTCCGTAGGTGGTGGCAAAGCGCAGGCTGACAAACTCCAGGCCGTAGTTGCGCCGGTAATTCTCCCCCAGATGCTCCCCGAACAACTTGGTTCCGTCGTAGACCGAGACGGGGTTTTTCGGAAACTCCTCATCGATGGGCTGAAAGTCCGGGTGGCCCCACGGCGGCGGAACCACCCCGTAGACGCCCTTGGCACTGGCATACACCACCCGGCGCACGCCCAGGCTGCGAGCCGCCTCCAGGACGTGCAAGGTCCCCCGGCAGTTGACTTCGAAGGCCGCCACCGGGTCGGCCTGGCATTGGGGCGGCATCAACGCGGCAAAATGGACGATACAATCAATACGGTGCGTATGGACGATCCGCATCAACCGCCCCAGGTCGCGCACATCCCCGCTCTCCACCGTCACCGCGGAGGCCACGTCCGCGATCAGCGAGGTGTCGCCGCGGCTGGTCAGCACCACCGGCTTCTCCCCCATCTGCACCAGTCGACGGGTCACCCACGACCCGATGACCCCGGTCCCTCCCGTAACCAAGATCCGCACATCATCGCCTCCCTCGCCATCCCTCCGTCTTGTTGGCACAATTATTATAAGCTTTCTGAACTCCATGCAAAGGCCAAGCCTGCCCATAGGGCGGAATTTCGCGACCAACCACTAGCTTCTGCTCCTGGATATTCGCTACTATGGTAATGGTAGCCACCTACGCGTTAAGGCGGCGACGGAGCACGGCCGGGGGCAGGAACGGCATCACCTTCCGAGGCAGCGGCCACATCTGCAACCATAACCGGCTGCCAATCGGGCCCTAGCTTGGGAGGATGCCGATGAAACGTCAAGGCGCGTTGATCGAACGGTTGAGCTGGGCCACTGGCCTGACCACCTTTGCCGATGGGTACAACCTGACCGTCGTCCCGGCTTGCCTCCCCATCTTGCTTCGCCAATTTCACCTCTCCGGGTTGGCGGGAACCGAGTTGGCCGCGGGAACCCTCTTCGGCTCTTTGATCGGGGGCATGGTTGGGGGGTGGTTGGTCGACCGCTGGGGCCGTCAACTGATCTTCCGCTACGATCTGTGGCTGTTCGCCGCGCTGGCCCTGCTCTCCGCCCTGGCCCCCTCGTTTGTCCTGCTGCTCGCCACCCGCATCCTGCTCGGGGTGGCCATCGGTGCCGACTACGTCATCTCCCCGACCTATTTGGCGGAGTTCGCTCCCTCCCGCCAACGCGGCCGCGACCTGTCCTTTGTCTGGCTGATGTGGCCCCTGGGCGCTGCCCTCAGCGACTTTATCGCGGCCTTGCTCCTGCCGGCCGCGCCCCCCGCGACGGGATGGCGGGTGCTGTTGGCCTTGGCGGCCATTCCGGCGTTGATGGGGTTGATCCTGCGGCGGGGCATCCCGGAATCGCCGCGCTGGCTGCTGGGGGTGGCCGGCGACCATCAAAGCGGCCACGCCCTGATCCGCCGCTACGACTTGGAACCGGTGGAACTGCAACCTGCGAGAAAACTTGCAGCATCCGCGTTTGCCCGCTGGATGACCGCGGTCGGGCCTTGGATCTGTCTAACCATGGCCAGCTACGGAATTGGGATGATCCTCCCCACCGTCTTGAGCCGCTCTGGGTTGGTCGACCTGAAAGCGGCCGACTGGATCACCGGGGTGGTGACGGTCGGCGGTGTCCCCGGCGCGCTGATCGCGATGCTCTGGCTGGACCGTTTGGGGCGGCGCTCCTTGCAAACCGCCGGCTTTCTGGCCGCAAGCTTCCTGCTCTGGGGATTGGCGGAGGCGCTCAACCTCCACATCTCTGTCTTCTTGGCCACGCTGGTCCTCCTCACCGCCGCCCAGATCGTCAGCAACGCCGGTCCCGGCACCATCTCCGGCATCTATCCGGCCGAGCTCTTCCCCACTCACCGCCGCGGCACCGCCACCGGGATCTCCACCGCGCTGAGCCGCCTGGGTGCGGTGGCCGCCACCTTTCTCTTCGCCGCCGTCAGCAAGGGGCACGGGCTGACCGGCGTAGCCGGGATCGCCGGAGGGATCATGCTGGCAGGGGGACTCTTGACCTGGCTGTTCGGCCCTGAGACCGCCGGACGCACCTTGGAGGAATTGAGTTAAAGGCCTTGCGTACTGCCCTCCCAAGCGCCAGCTCCTGCCCCCAGAAGACGACCGCCCACCCGTCCCATTCCGGATCCCCGCGACCACCACCACCTTCGGCCTACAAGCGTTCCCGGATGGGCTCAAGGCGAGGGGAGTTGGGAGGCCGCGGCGGCCAGCCAGTCGCGGAAACCGACCAGCGCCTGCTGCAAGTACCGGTAGTAACTGGCGCGACTGAAGTTGAGAGAGCTCGCCACCTCCGTACCGCTGCGTCGCTCGAGATAGCTTCGGCGGAGAAGCGTGAGCTGCTCTTGGCTCACGAACCGATACACCGACGGGTCGCGGCCTTCCAGCGCCCGGACCAGCACCAGGCGCAACTCCTCCGACGTCCATGGCAACTGTTCGCACAGCGGTGCCTTCCGAAATCGGGCGGGATGCTGCAGGGCTTGGAGAGCCCGGCGAAGCTCTCCGACCTCTAGCGCAACGCCGCTGGAGGCCAAAATAAACTCGGCATTGGCGATCTCGCGATCTCGGGCCTTGCGCAGGAGATGCGAAATCCAGGGGCCGAAGCGCCCCCCGGTCAGATCGAGGGTGCAGACCTCCGCCCGCAGGTCTCCGACGTCGCATTCGCGACCGACCGTGGGCCGCATGGTAAACCCGAGGACGGCGAGCAATTGCTTCAACTGCGGATTGGTGGCCACCAGGACCACCCTCGTCCCACTGCCTAGAAGGCCGAGCCCTTCCCGAATTAAAATCCCGATGACGTCCGTGGCGGGCAGGTCGGGCAGGCGACGATTAGCACAGACCAGCACGGCGTAGTAGGTGCTGGTTTGCTCGGGCTCCCGCCGCATCTCCTCGGCGGTAAGACATTCCCGGATCTCGGCCGGAAAGTACTTCGCCAATAGTTCCGCGCTCTTGCGATGGACCAGGGTAAACAGGGACGCGCCTAACAGCCTCCCCTGGGGATCGCGAATAACCCGGATGTCTTGTGGCATGCGCTCGGCATACTCCGTCAAAAACCGTTGGTAGACCCCCCGCTGACTGGGGATGGCATAGGACATCGCCCAATCGGCGATCATCTCGCGCAGGACCGGAAGATCCGAGGAGGTATAGGAATCTCGCGCATAGGCGCCATACTGCGCCGCCAAGTCGGCGTACTGGGTCGGCAGCGGCAAGGCATCCAGGCTGAGCGTCAAAAGTCTTCGGGCACTGACCCCCCGCTGCCGTTGGGTTCCTTCCCCGAGAGTGGTCAAGAGGTGCTGACTTAGGCGATGTCTTAACAGCTGAAGGTGCCGTGGTTGACGCTGGTTCAAGTCCCGCACCAGATAGCTGCGAACCACGTCGTGGAGAGCCAACCCATCGTCCACCACGTGGACGAAGGACAAATTGGCCAAAATGCGATATTGGCTTGGGGTCAACGGTCTCCCCAGTCCGGCGGCCAGGGTATCCTGGTCGGCGGAGTCCAATAAGGCCAGGACGTCGACCGCGGTATGGAGGCTTTCGTCACCCAGCTCCTTCAGCCACTGGGCGCTGAGCTGGTAGTTGAGCTCCGGGCGAGTGCGCCAGTCGACGCCCAACTCTGGCCCCACGGCCTCGCCGCGACCGCGCAGCAGCTCAATTCCCAAGGACAGCGCCAAGGGATGACCTCCGGAGGCCGCAGCCAGCTGTTGCCGCAGGGACTCCGGTGCCCACGGCACCGCGTGGTCGACCAGCACCCGAGACTCCTCGAGTCCCAAGGGGTGAAGTTCCAGGGATAGCCGGCGTTTGGTGGCGGCAGAAGGCGCATGCCGCCAAGCAAGTTGCCGTGTTCGGGCCGCCATCGCCATCCACAGTTTGGCATCCGGCATACTCCCCCAAAAGGCGTTGATCACCCACTCTTCAATGGCGGACAATGCCTCAAAGTTATCGATCAACAACACAACCGGCCGCCGTTCCAGCTCGCGCTGAACCGCCTCCAAGGGAGCAACCCCGTTTTCGCTGGGCAGCCCACCGAGGCGTGCCGCCGCCTCCAACTGGTCCAAAAAGCCCTTGGGGGTGTTAACGCCGGCGCGGCCGTCCACCCAAAGCGCCACCAACCCGTGCCGGCGAGCGTCGCGATACCATTGGGTCAAAAGCGCGGTCTTGCCAATCCCTCCAATGCCAATGACGCTGCAGAGCGTGCTTGGTGGATTCGGCTCGGCCAACCACCGCTGCAGCAGATTGCGCTCGTCGGTGCGACCGACAAACAGGTCTGGCCGAAATGGCTGCAGCCCTGTTTCTTCCCACCGGGCCTCCCGATTTTGGTCGGTATCCACGACCTTAGTCCCCCAACCTCTAAACGGTAATCAATCTTTTTACTCCCATGGTACCGCAAGATTGGCATAGGATATCAATGTATTTAATTTTGAATCGTGATTCAACTGACCTCGCTAACCATCCCCACCGTCTGACCGGAGTCGTTCAGGCCAGCCTTGTGGGTTCGTTGGGTGGCCAACAGCCTTAGAGCAGTCCCACCAGCGCTCCATGGTCGTGAAACCGATTGGGATGAGGTCGCGTTGGAATCATTAGGGGGAACGACGGTTAGGAATGTATGGCGCCGAGGCCGGAAGAAATAGGAGAATCTAACATAAAAAAGGAGAGGATAGAGTTGCCAGCGCCTGCGCAAAAACCCTGGTCGGGTCCCCGAACCATGGCCACGGTGGCTTTAGGGGTGACGATGAGCGCGTGCCTTGTGGCGTGTGGATCTACACCCAGGGCCTACCCCGGCACACCTACTTCCTCCGCATCCCCAACTCCTCGGCCCCAGCCGTCTCCTGTTCCCGCATCTCCCCAACCTGCTTCTCCACCGGTTCAACTTTACAGTCAACCTGGAGCCCTTTACGCCACCGTTCGCTGGCCATTTGTGGGTCAATCGTCCTCCCTGGCCCAAAGACCCTTTGGCCGGGGAGCCATCCCGGGACTCTACACCGAGCGCTTTACCAACCAGGGGGCGACGATCGCCGGCGTGCGCTGGACCTGGCCAGCCGGGGACTCCAATCCCGCCCGCTATCTGGTGGTGCCTACGACCGTAAACGGACGGCCCGTGGTGGTGTGGGCCCATCTACCTGCAACCCAACCGATAGCAACGAAAGAAGCCGTCTCACACCAAACCCAATGGGATGGCCCTGCCACCCTGTGGATGACGCCCTGGCGTCCGAGTGGAGGATCGCTGGCCGTTTTAGCCCAGCCGCTCTTTTCCATCCCGGCTGTGTGGAGTCCTACCGGCTCTTGGGTGACTTTCCCTGGAAACCCCGGCGATCCAAGGTCTAATTCCGTCGATTCGGCGTGGACAGGCTGGGTGCCGGCGGGATGGACGACAATGCCTCCCTCCGCGCCCTTGCCAAACCGCCCTCAGGCCGCTGGAGGCACGGTGGCGAGCACTCTCACGTTATACGCCGCCTATCACGGAGTGGTGGTAATGGTAGGAACGCAACTCCTCGGAGCCAACCAAGGTTTCGCTCAGAACTACTACTATTGCAATCTGGCCGAGCATCGCGTGGACGGAATCGCCAGTCTCACCTCGGGCGGCGGCTTATTGTCGTGGGCCAAGGTGGTCTCAGGGCTGGTGATTACTCAGTTGAGCTCGCCCTCATCTTCCGGGCAGATGTTGACTGACACCGCGGTATTTAACGAAGTTACGGAGCGGCGGACTCTGTTTAGCCGCCGCGCCACCAGCATCCCTTCTTGGACGATCGCCGGCAATCAAATCGAGAACGCGGTCACGCATCGCCTTGTGGCGCAACCGGCCATTCCCGAGGAGGTATTGTCCGGCCCCTCTCCGGCGGGCTTTTTGCCATAGTCCAGCTTTGAAGGTAAGAGCTCACTGGGATGATGGTTGGATGCATTTAGCATTCCCATGCCTTAGGTGTCAAAAGGAGCTTATAGGCAACAGGTAACCCCCCACTTGGCAGGTCTAGCAAAGGTCCAGGGCCTCCCCTGACGGAATAAAGAGTGAACGCGGCAAAGACCATACCTGTGTCACGAAACTCCCACCACCTAGATGGCCGGAAACCGCTCATTAGGGATAGACAAACTTCGGATCAAATGTCATATTTTGGGATAGACGGATTTCGGTTGCCTATCAGATGTTCCCAATGAGTTGACTGCAAATGATAGCGGGGCACCTCACTTGTACTCGTGGCAAAAGATGATGCTGCCACCGAGGACTAGCCGCGGCACGCACCGACGGGGCGAGGTGCTCCTGCAGGTGCGGGGCCAACTGAACCGGGCGGATGCACGGGGGAGCCCTGGATGTGCCGCGGCGGCTGTTGCCGCAGTTGGACACGGTGGTGGCCCGCTTTATCTAAGGAGGGATGGCACCATGGCAGGCGGAACAGCCCTCGGTGAAGTGATTTTCGTGGTACTTATGGCGCTGGTGTGGGGGTCTATCCGGCAAGCACGTCGACGCCGAGCTCGACGGTACCAAGAAATCCTGGAGAAGGCAGAGGCCTTCCAAGCAGCTCCCGTCGTCAACAGCCATCGGGTCCCTTGCCCGGAGTGCGGCGCGTGGGCCACACTCATGGTCAACGCCGCTGGGCACCAGAAACGGGTGTGCGACCAGTGCGGGGAGACCTACTACCCTGGCACGGGCCTTTAGTGACGCACGCCCCGAGGAGGAACCATGGCACAAATCAGTTGGATGTTTTGGTGTGAGCACGGGTTTTTGGATGAAGCGCAACGCCCGTGCCTCATCGGGATCTTTCGCCACGTCATCTTGCGGCAAGTGCCAGGAATCATTAATCGGGCCATGTTAGCCATTGCTTGGTGGGGGAACCCTGGAGAGCAGGTGCAGGC
This sequence comes from Bacillota bacterium, assembly GCA_023512105.1. Taxonomy (GTDB): domain Bacteria; phylum Bacillota; class Sulfobacillia; order Sulfobacillales; family Sulfobacillaceae; genus JAIMAE01. Next base: position 13,463 of record JAIMAE010000070.1, read on the forward strand.
GGAACTTCAGGTATACGACGCCAGGTCCGTGATGGTCGCCTCCACCCCGTTAGCCCCGATAAGGATCGGGCAAATGGGGGAGGGCATCAGTTTTGTTCTGTTTGATGGGTTTCAGTTTCAGGTTACCGGATGGCACCGCATCGAGGTAGGGGTGCCCGGCGGGCCTAGCCAACCATTTTGGTTTTGGGTGGGGCAGGGGTGAGGGACCACGGGACCGGATGGACTCGTGTTGGCAACCTGGATTCAGGCGCTGGCAACTGTGGCGACAAGCGTGGCCGCGTTCCTAGTGAGGCAGAGCGTGGCCCAGATCCAGGAATCGATGCGCCAGGGCCAAAGTCAGCACCAGGCGCAATCACAGGGGGCTCACCAGCTCGTGCAGCAATTTCACGCTCCGGTTACGTTTCATGTGCCTCCTGGCTGGGTTTCGACTCCGGCGGCCTCTGGGTCGCCGGGCGGGGCGGTGGCAACTCCTCCACCCGCAGGTGCTGCCCCTCCTGGATCACCCGTTGGTACGACTCAGTCAACCCCTCCTCCATAACCCCCATCCCGGACAACAATTGCCACGGGGCGCCCGGTTGGTTCTGGCGGATCCACAAGTAACGCACCCCCAATGGCGGGGTTGACGGGGTAGACTTTTCAGCCATCGTGCCTTCCTCCTTCTGCAGGGGAACCGTGCTGGTTTTTGGGCAGCCGTATTATAGCACGGCAGGCCGGTACACATTGTATGAAAAATCCGCGGAAAGGAGCCGGTGTGATGCTCCACCAGGGCAAAATCGCTGGGAGCTGGTCTGGGAACTCGGGCACCATACCGTAAAAGGCCGGCGGCCCCCAAAAGACGGTCCAAGAAAAGACGGTCCAAGCCTTACACCCGCGTCAGATCCAGCAGCAACAGCAAGCCCAGCAGCAATCCACGACCGTCCTAGATGCCACAGGGGATGCCATCTTCATGGTGCGTGACTCGTCCCCCCGGGGTGGCAGATCGGGGGATCCGGCGGATCCGGCCGCACCGGCTGTGCCTGGGAGGGCGCCTCCGGGACCCAAGCGGGACTGCCCTGGGCATCCCGGATCACCCGCTGGATCGTCGGGGTCGTGCCCTCCATGACGACCCCCATGCCCGGGATGGTTTCCACGTGGCCCACCCCCGATCCTTCCAACTGTATGCGGCGGGCGTCCCCCGCATTCGCATCCACGACCTGCGGCATAGCCATGCGACGTGGCTGATCCCGGACCTGCCGCTCAAGACGCTGGCGGAGTGCCTGGGCCACGCCGACCCGCGGTTCACGGCCCGCGTCTATCAATATCCCGGGGTCGAAGCGCAACGGGTCGCCGCCGATCAGGTGGTCTAGCAGGTGTTGGGGGGTTTTCGGGGGGATGATAGTGATACGAAGGAATTTCGTGGGTTCGACAAGGCCGGAAAACCTTGAACGGCATAGGCGTGATGGTGGAGCGGAAGGGATTCGAACCCTCGACCCCCAGAATGCAAATCTGGTGCTCTCCCAGCTGAGCTACCGCCCCG
>JAIMAE010000071.1 GCA_023512105.1 Bacillota bacterium
CGCTCCAACCAGCTGGCGTTGCCGGCCTCCTGTCCCGGCAAGGGAGGGAGCAGCAACAAGGGCTTTCCGCAGGCCAGCGCCTCGGCCACCGTCAAGCCCCCGGCCTTGGTGATGAGCAAATCAGCGCTGAGCATCCACTCCCAGACCGAGTCGACCCATCCCAGGACCTGGACGGAGGGTTTGTGGAGGCGGTGGGCGAGGTCGGTCAAGTTGGCGTACAAGGCGCGGTCTTGCCCCGCGATCACCACCCAGCGGGCGGGCAGCGGGAGGCTCCACAGCTGGCGGCACACCTCGACCACTCCGCTCAGGGTTCCGAGTGCGCTGGTCATAAACAACACCTGCAGGCCGGGGAGGGGGTCGGCTGCCCGGGCTTTGACCGGCCGCGCAAAACCGGGGCGGACAGGAATCCCGGTGACTTCGATGCGGTCAGCCGGGATACCTTGGGCCACCAGCGCCTGGGCCACCTCCGGGGTGGGGACGCAGTAATGGTCGAGATGAGGCTGGGCCCATTCGGGGTGCAGGACGTAGTCGGTCACCACCGCCACCACCGCCGGGGTCAGGCCCCCGGCTTGGCGGATCAGGCTGATGGCGCCCATCGGCAGGGGATGGGTGCAGACGATGGCGCTCGGCATGTGGCGGGCCAGCCAGCGACGCAACCGGGGTTGTCCTAGTTGGTAGGCCACCCGGCGCCACCAGCGATAGGCTTGCAGACGGCCGGTGGTGTCGTACACCCAGCCGTAGCCGCGAGGCCAGCTGCGGCAAAGCCACCGATAAAGGTCGACGGTGGCAGAGGCGACCGACCGCGGGATCCACTCCAGGTAATCTTGGCAGATGACGTGAAGCCGCGGGTCTAGCTCCCGCAACGCCTCGGCCACCGCATGCCCGGCCTGGTTGTGGCCGGCGCCGTATCCTGCGGTCAAGATGAGGAAGTTCCCGCTGTTGGACATGCGCTTCCCTCCGACAAGACGCGGGCCGCGGAAAATCCGCTGCCAACTGCCCCCTCCAGGCAAGCCGGCCACCCGGTGTCCGTCCAGTCTCCCGCTCGTGCCAAGCCTTCCACCCCGGTCCAAGGGGGCGGGCGCCGGGTCACCGCCTCGGGGGTGGCCCGGAAGGTGGCTCGAGGCTGTAGCACCCACCGCCACCGTTGCAGGCGAGCGCCGGCCAGCCGGGGCAACGCCTCGCCCAGCTCGGCTTGGATCTCGGCCAAGAGCTGGGTTCTGGGCCGGTCTGCGACGGTGTCGGCGGCGCTCAGGCTAACCGCCAGGTGGCGCCCCTTCCAGGTGTCCAGCCCCAACAGCTGTCCGCGCTCAAAGACAAACTGGCTGATCCCGTCCGGGAAGGCGACCACCGGCTGGTCGAGGACGGGTCGGTCGTACCATAGGTAGAGGTTCCAGATCGGGCTCCAGGAAAGCTGGGAAGGGGCGGGCCAGGAGGGGTCGCGCACCGGCTCCGGGACCAGGGGGAAGGCGCGGTCCCAGGGGATGGCCAAGACCACGCCGTCGGCAGAGATCCGGGGCTGCCCGGCGGGCTGCACCCCTACCACCCGCCCGCCCTCCACCGCCAAGGCCCGCACCGGGGTTCGCAGGCGAATGGCGACGCCATGCTCCCTGAGCCAGTCCCCCACCTGGTCGGCCAATTGGCCTAGCGGCAGGCGGAAGAAGCCCAAACGGGCCCCCTTCCAACCTTGCTCAAGCACCAAGCTCAGGGCCTTTAAGGCCAGCCCAGCATCTGCCGCCTCGGGGGAGCAGTTGAGAATGGCGACCTCCATCATCTCCCACAGCCGCCGGCGGGTGGCCGCGTCCTGACCGCGCTCGACCAGCCATTCGGCAAAGGTGGAAGCAGGGGAGGGATGGCCCTTGAGGATGCGGGAGGCGGCGGACAACGCCCGAAGGCGCTGGGGCAGCGTGAGGTGGCGGTAGCTCAGCAGTCCGGGGAGCAGGTGCAAGCTTCCTGGCCATCGGCTTCCGGCCAAGGAGGCCCACTTCCCGTCAGCCCAGGTCGGCAGATCCAGCACCGGTTGAAAGTGGACCGCCTCCTCCAGCCCCAGGCTGTCCAGCCAGTGAACCACCTGCTCGCACGCCCCCAACAACACGTGCTGGCCGTTGTCCAACCACATCGCGGTCTCGGCATCCCAGAAGGAGAAGGCGCGTCCCCCCAGGCGAGCAGTGGCTTCTAGTACGGTGACCTGCCACCCGGCGCGCTGCAGGGCGGTAGCTGCGGCGAGACCGGCCCACCCACCCCCCACCACCACCGCCCGCGCGGACCTCAAACGCTTTCCCGGCGCCACAACAGGGCGCCCATCAGCTGCAGCTTGCGTCGGGTGGGCACGCGGATGCGCCCGCGCAGCACGTCGTAGCCGCTGGACTCGATGCGGGTTAACAGTTCGTAGTAGATGGAGTACAGGGCCTGGGCGCACAGGCGGGCATCGCGGTGAACCAAGGGAAAGAGCTGAGCCGCCCGATGGTAGTACTGCCGGGTTCTGGCCACCTCCAGGGCCATCAGCCGTTGGAAGCCGGCGTTGTTGATCCCGGCTTGCAACTCTTCTTCGCGATAGCCGCAGGCGCTTAAGTCTTCTTCAGGTAGGTAGATCCGGTCTCGGGCCACATCCTCCCGCAAGTCGCGCAGGATGTTGGTCATCTGCAGGGCAATGCCCATGTCCTCGGCCAGCGCCCGCGCTCGCTGGTCGGAATAGCCGAAGATCTCCACGCACAGCTGCCCGATGGTGCCGGCCACCTTCCGGCAGTAGTGAGCCAACTCTCCGAAGGTCTGAAAGCGCACCCGCCCCAAATCGATGCGCATACCCTCCAAAAGGCCATAGAACGGCTCCGGGCTTAGCCGGAAACGGCGAATGGTATCGCCCAAGGCCTCCACCACCGGATGGCCATCGGCCTCCCAGTGCTCTCCGAATGCCCGCTCCAAGATGCTTTGGGCTTCCTGGAGTTGGGCCTCCGCCGCCGCTCCCCGGTACTCGTCGACGGCGTCGTCGCACAGGCGACTCCAGGCGTAGACGGCGTACATCCCTAGCCGCTTGGCGTCCGGCAAAAGGCGCATCCCGAAATAAAAGTTGGTGCCTGCTTGGCGGACGATGCGCTGACAGGCGGCATAGGCGGCTTGAACCATGGCTCACCTCATCTCCTTGGGGGCGGCGCGTCGGTCCGCCCAAACAACACCCCAACGGCCAGGGAAAACTTTTGTGCGCGGCTTAGGGTGGGGCGGCGGCGCAGGGAGTTGTATCCAATCGCGGCAAGCCCTTGCAGAATCCCGAGCCCTCCAAGCCGGTACAGCCGAAGCTGGCGGCCCAGGCGCCAGTTGACCTGAGCCTCCAGGCCAGCGCCGGCCGCAAACAGCGCCTGGGCCCGGCTGGCCTCAAACGCCACCGCCTGGGCGAGCCGCGACTCGTCAATCGGTCGCCCGGCCAAGAGCGCATCGGGGTCTACGCCAAACCGCCGCAAGTCCTGCATCGGCAGGTACAGGCGACCCCGGGCGAGGTCGGGGCCTAGGTCCTGGAGAAAGTTGACCAGTTGCAAGGCGGTGCAGATGTGGTCGGAAAGGCGCTTGCGCTCGGGGTCGTGGTAGCCGAAGAGGGAGAGCACCAGGCGTCCCACCGGATCGGCCGAGTGGCGACAGTAGTCGTAGAGGTCCTCGATGGTCTCGTAGCGCGTGACCACCTGATCCCGCCGATTGGCCTCCACCAGCTTTTCAAATTCCTCCCGGGGCAGGGGATGCTGTCGAAGCACGTCGCCTAGGGCCACGAACACCGGGTGGGTGGGGTGGCCCCGGTAGGCCCGGTCGAGCTCCTCCCCCCACCAATCCAGCGCGGCCAGCCGGTCGCCTTGCCACTCGTCGCCGAGGTCGTCCACTCCCCGACAGTAGGCGTAGATGGCGGCCAGGGCAGGGCGCAGGCGGCTGGGTACAAACCAGGAGATCACGGTAAAGTTCTCGTAATGCCGACTTGCCAGCTCGGCGCAATAGCGATAGGCCTGGTCCACCGACACCGCGCCGGCGGCGCTCCAGTTGGGGTCACCGTGCTCCCAACGCCGCACTGCCTTGTTCGTCATCAGCCCTCACGCTCCGCCCACGGCCTTCTCATAGCGAGCCAAGGCCAACAGCGGAAAGACCAGCCGGTACATCTCGTATTGAATGTAAAAGTCCCCCGGAAATCCGGTGCCGGTATAGGCCGCCTCATCCCATCCTCCATCGGGGCGCTGGGTATGCACCAAGTAAGCGACGCCCCGGCGTACCGCGGTGGACTTGACCCGCTCGCCGGCTAACAGCGCCAACAGCGCCCAGGCCGTCTGCGAGGGGGTGCTCTCTCCGCGACCGGCAAATCCCGGATCGACGTAGGAACGGGGGTCTTCGCCCCACCCGCCATCGGGATTTTGGTGCGCTTCGACCCAGTCTAAGGCCCGTTGAATCCACGGCTGAGCCAGGTCGACGCCGACTGCCTTCAACCCCGGCAACACGGCTCCCGTGCCGTACAGGTAATTGACCCCCCAACGGCCAAACCAGGGACCGGCGGGGTGCTGATGTGCACGTAAGAACTGTATCGCTCGCGCAACAACTGGCCATGCTTCATCATACCCGAAACCGCCAAGACATTCCAGGACGTGTCCGGTCACGTCCTCGGTGGGAGGGTCGGTCACCCAGCCAAAGTCGCTAAACGGGATGCGGCGGGGAAAGGGACGGGTGTTGTCGGCATCAAATGCGCCCCAGCCGCCGTTTTTGCTCTGCATCGCCACCATCCAGCGAAACCCGGCGGTCAAGGCGCGGCGGCGCGCCTCGGGGTCAGGGAGCTGCAGCTGCTGCAGTGCCATCAGGACCACCGCGGTGTCGTCGATATCGGGGTAGTTGGCGTTGACGAACTCGAACGGCCATCCGCCCGGCGCCGCCCGGGGGCGGCGGACCTGCCAATCTCCTCCGCGAAAGACCTGTTGGCCCAAGAGCCACTGGCCGGCTTGGATCAGCGCCGGATGGTCCGGCGGGAGGCCCGCCTCGCGCAGGGCGAGGACGCTTAAGGCGGTATCCCAGGTTGGGGAGACACAGGCCTGCAGCCACCAGCGACCGTCGTGGGTGGTCACCCCAAAGGATTCCAGGCCCTGCCAGCCGCGCTCGAAGGCCGGGAGGTGGGTGAGGCCGAGGGTTTTCAGGGCCAGGAGGGCGTAGAACCAGGGAGGTTGGATCCCACCCCAACTGCCGTCGGCCTCCTGGTGCGACAACAGCCAGTCCAAGGCCGCCTGTTCCGCCCGGCGCCGTACGGAGGCCGGAGCCCAGTGATGGTAGGAGTGCAGAAAGCGGTCGAGCGCCGTCCAAAACCGTCCGACTTCCTGGTTGGTCAGGGCCGGTTGGGGTGGTCCTTTGTAGAGCTCCATCACCCCCTGCTCCGGCGGCAGCGCGAACACCGGGCGATGGGCCATCACCAGGGAGAGGGCGACCACCGTCGGTCTGGCCCAGCTGGCGAAGTCATAGAGATTGAGCGGCGCCCAGTTGGGAAAGAAGACCAATTCCGGGGGAAGGATCGGCAATAAGTCCCAAGGGTACTGGCCGACCAAGGCCAGCCAGATGCGGGTGAAGACCCGGGTGCGGTTGATTCCGCCCCGGCTTAAGATAAAAGACCGCGCTCGCTGCATCGGTTCGGCGCTTTCCGAGAGGCCTAAAATCTTCAAGGCCTGGTAGGCCTCGACGGTGGCGTTAAGATCCTCCGGCCCGCCGGCGTACAGCACCCAGGCGCCCTCTGGGGTCTGGGTGGCCAGCAGATGGCGGGTGATTTGGGCCTCGCGGGTTGGGTTGCGCCGGTCTAAACAATGGCTTAAGAGGACGTACTCGGCCTCCATGCAGACGTTGGAGGCCAGAAGACCCCACCAGCTACCATCGGAGCGTTGACGGCCGAGCAGATGGGACACGGCAGATTGGACCGCCGGTTGGGAGAGCGCAGAGTCCGTAGCGAGAAGTCCCATTCTCTCTTTCCACCCCTTCCGTGTCTCAAAGGTCTCGGCGTGGCCAAAAGAGCGATATTTGATCTCTAGGCAAATATCTCCGGAACTTCAAACACTTTCGTTCTAGCAAATGTTAGCGGTCTTGGCAAGGGGCGCCGGGCGCCGCCTCCAGGCTGGCCCGGGCCGCCCAGGTCTCCTGACTCTGGGCCAAGATCCAGTCGTACATATCAACGACGTGGCCAAATCGCCGATCTTTCCAAGGCCGCACCACCTCCAGCCAGCCGGGGCGGGGCAGGCGCAGCCACCCCCGTCGAACCAAGGCGGAAATCGTCCGTTCAAATTGCTGGCGAGGGGCATGCCCCCAGGCGGCGTGGGCGTCGTGCATCCAACCGCCGGCCAAAAGCCGCCGGGCCTCGGTCCACAGGGCGTTGCGGGCTGCCGAGGGTCCCACTCCCTCCAGGCTGGCCACCAGCCAATGGGTGGGAGAAAGCAGGCGGTGGGCGGCCAGGGCGGTGGACAACTCTTCTCCGCTAGGCAGCGGGACCAGGCGACAGTACAGGTGCAACCGTCCGCGGGGGGCGGGGTCGTAGGTCATGGCGGCCAGCCAGACCGCGCGGGCCTGGGGCAGCAAACGCTGCACCATGCTACCCAGCCGCTCCACCCGGCCGCTGCGGGTCAAGTGCCCCTCGGGGGTCAGGTAGAGGCTTTGGCCTTGAGCGAGGGCCTGGGCGATGGCCTCGGCGTTGGCCTCCCACTGCGTTTTCGACGCCTCCCACAGGACTTGGCGGTAGGGGGGAGCGATCCCGCGCAGGGGGACCGGCTCGGCCAAAAACCTCTCCCTCCCTCGGGCCGCTTGCGACAAGGTCGCCCTGCGCCACTTCTCGGGCACGCTCAGGGTGGGAAAGGCCTCGCCCAGGGGAAGGTCTCCGACCAGGGTAAAGAGCTCCCACGCCCATACGGCTAACGGTTTTACTCGCGGAGAGTCTTCGATGGGGTAGAGGTCTAAAGCCCGGAGGATGGGGGCGAGGGGAATCGGGGCGACCAGCGGCTTGAGCCAGCCAGGGGCCCGCCGCACCAAGAACCCGGGCTCGAAGAGGCGCAAGGAGGCCACCGCCCCCAGGTTGTGCAGGCCCAGCCGGCGGTAGAGGAAGGGGGGTAAGAACACCCCGTCAAAGTCGTGGCTGTGGTTGGCCAGGATCAAGAGGCCACGGGGCGGTGGGGTCAGCGGGGCGCGCAGGTGGACGCGAAGCTGGAGTCGGGCGAAGGTCAACAAGATGAGCGCAACCGCGCTTTTTAGCCCCCGCCGAAGCCATCGCGGCCAGGGGGCGGTCGCCGCCGCCACCAAGGCCGACCCCAACAACATGAGCCCCCCCGCCCAGGCGAAGAGCAGTGGATAGGCCAGGGATGGCGGCCCGGCTTTGAGCACCATGGATCCAAACAGCGGGGCGGCGATCGCGGGAAGTCCGGCGGCTACGCTCCACGCCCCCAGGGTCTGGCCCACTTGTCCACGCGCGGGTCGCAGGTCCAGGGCCAGTGCCCAATCCACCGCCAAAAACGTGCCGTAGCCCAGTCCGTAGGCGACGCCTAAGCCCTGTGCCCAACCCGGCCCGGGTACCCAGGGGAAGGCCAGGGTGGCCCCGGCCATGGGAAGGCTGGAGACGGCCACCAACCACAGGCGAGAGCGGCGCTCGGACCGCCGCCCCACCCAAAACGCGGCCAGCGCCGCCGCACCGAGCGCGTAGAGGGCCAGCCGGGCGGCGGCTTGTTCAGGGGAGGCCAGGCGCCAGACGGTGGCGAAGTAATAGAGGATGAAGGTCATCAAGAGGGTTTGGCCGAACAACACCGCCATCCGGGCCAAAAACAGCCACCAAAAGGCGGAAGAGGGCAAGCGGGAAGCTTCTGGGCGGGAGGGAGCCGGAGCCGGCGTGTGCTTGCGTGGAGCCCGAGACCAGGCGTACCAAGCTGGCAACCCCAGCACCACCGTCCCGGCCATCACCGCGTAGACGCTTTGGAGGGCCACAAAGCCGGCTACGCCCAGTCCTGCCGCATTGCCGACCAGGCTTCCCACCCCCACCCAGGCGGAGGCCTGCCCCAAGGTGGCCTCCTCCACGGCAAACGGGATCTCGGCCTGGCTGGCCGTCCCCAGGGCGGCCAAGCCCAAGGCGGCTAAGAGCAGTCCGGCGGTCAGCGGCGCCGGGCTGGCCGCCATCGCCACCAAGGCAATTCCCAGCAGATTAACGCCCCCGGCCAGGACCATGAACCGGGTTCTGGCCGCTTGGACCGTGCGCCGGGAGCGATCCCATAGCCATCCTAAAAAGGGGGGAGCCAACACCCCTACCGCTTCCGCCACCGAGGCCAAATGGCCCAGCAGGCGGACCGAGGGATGCCTGGCCACGGCGGCGATGGCCAACGGAAGCACGATGGTCACCCAGGCGCCTTGCTGGAAGTTGACGGCGCCCCAGATTGCCAACAGCGCCCAGGGCATGGAACACCGCTTGGCGGCCGGCTCGGTGGCAAAGGTCTCCATCATCACACCTCCTGCGAAGGGAGCCGAGGAGGAGCGCGATGCCCCGCCGCTATTTGTTATTATTCTATTACGGCTGGCGTGCCAGGCAGAATTCGTCATCGTTTTCAAATGGTTCAGTTCTCGGAAGAGGAGGCGAGGCGATGAGACAGCCGATCGGGGTGACGGTGGACATGGCGCGCTATGTGCTCGCGCAGCGACTGCGAGGCCGGCGCCGCTTTCCCCTGGTCCTGATGTTAGAGCCGACGGAACTGTGCAACCTGACCTGCACCGGTTGCGGCAAGATTCGCCAAAGCGAAGAGGTGCTGCGCCGGCGGCTGAGCGTGGACGAATGCCTCAAGGCGGTGGACGAATGCGGGGCCCCGGCCGTCTCCATCGCCGGAGGGGAGCCGCTGACCCATCCGGAAATCTTCGAGATCGTGGAAGGCATCTTGGCCCGACGCAAGCTGACGCTGTTGTGCACCAACGGCCTGCTGGTGGGTCGGGCCTTGCCTCGCCTGCGCCCGGACCCCCGGTTTTCGCTGGTCTTCCACCTCGACGGGCCGCGGGAGCACCACGACCGGATGGTCGAGCGCCGGGGCGTGTTTGAGACGGTGATGCGGGGCATCCGGGAGGCCAAGGCCCGGGGCTTTCGGGTGACCACCAACACCACCTTGTACAAGGGAGCCGACCCGGAGGCGATTGGCCAGCTCCTGCGGGAACTCAACGCCATGGGGGTGGACAACTGCATCGTCTCCCCGGCCTTCACCTATGAGGAGGTCGGGGCCAATCGGGAGATCTTTCTGCGTCGCAAGGAGGCCATCGAGCTCTTTCGCCGGGTGGCCAAGGCCGCCGGGCCCAAAGTCCGCTATTACAACACCCCCATCTACCTGGATTTCTTGATGGGAAAACGCACTCTGCGGTGCACCCCCTGGGGCAACCCCACCCGGGACCCCTTGGGTTGGAAAGGCCCCTGCTATCTTTTAACCGACCGCCATTATCCGTCGTTTGCCGAGATGATGGAAAAGACCCAGTGGGAGGAGTTCGGGTACGGTGAGAACCCTCGTTGCGCGAGTTGCATGATGCACAGCGGGTATGAGGCCTCGGCCGTCTCCGCCATGTCCCTGGTCGATACCTGGCGGATGGTGCGCTGGCTGTTTGCCTCATGATCTTGGTCCTGGCCGCCTTGCCCTGGGAACTGGCCGGGTTGCGGCGGCGCGCGGGGCGACGCGGGTGGCCGATGGCCTGGGCGGTGACCGGAATGGGGCCTCAAGCTGCCGCATCCGGGGCACGCCGGGCGGTTCGCCAGGTGCGGCCAAGCCGGGTGCTGGGGATTGGCCTGTGCGGGGGACTGGCTCCCTTCGCCGCTCCGGGAAGCTTGGCCGTCCCCGAGGAGGTGGTGGCGGCCCGAGGGGCGCCGTGCGCCCTGGCCCCCCTGGCTGCGCTTTCGTCTGCGGGTAGGATGCTGAGCGTGGAGCGCCCGTTGGCCACAGCAGCGGAGAAGGCCCAAGCCCATCGCATGTACCAAGCCGACTGGGTGGATCAGGAGGGGTATGCCTGGGCCAGCGTCTGCCAGGCCGAGCAGGTCCCCTTGACGCTAATGCGCTGGGTTCTGGATGGCCCAGAGGAGGGGCTGCCAACCTGGCGAGACCTCCGCAGCTGGTCCGCTAGTCTTGACTTGGTCCGCAGGGCTTGGCAAGGGTTTGAGGCGCTTGGGGAGGTCGGGGAGGCGGTGTTGTGCAAGCTCTTGTGACCGGCGCCACCGGATTCATCGGCTACCACGTGGCGAGGCACCTCCGCCAGTGCGGCCATGCGGTGCGGGCCTTGGTGCGGGACCCGGCGGGGGCCGCGCGGCTTTCCCCGCTTGGGGTGGAGTGGGTGCAGGGAGACGTACTAGACCCGCGGAGCCTGGAGCAGTCGGTGCGCGGCGTCGACGCGGTCTTTCACGTCGCCGCCCTCTATTCCTTGCAAGCCCGCCAGGCTAAGCAGATCTGGGCGGTGAACGTCGAGGGGACCCAAAACGTGTTGGCCGCCGCCCGCAAGGCCGGGGTGTATCGAATCGTCTACACCAGCAGCACGGCCACGGTGGGGCTTCGCCCGGATGGCCGTCCGGCCGACGAGTCTGAGTGGGCCGACCTGCGGACGGCTGCGGGAGCCTACAAGCGGTCGAAGATCGCGGCCGAACAAGTGGCCTTGGCCGAGGCCCGCCGGGGGCTGCCGGTGGTGGTGGTCAACCCCACCGCCCCCATCGGCTGGGGCGACCTCAAGCCGACTCCGACTGGGCAGCTGATTTTGGACGCCGTCCAGGGGCGGATGCCGGCCTATGTGGAGACCGGGCTCAACTGGGTGGCGGTGAGCGACGTGGCGGTGGGCCACCGCTTGGCCTTCGAGCGCGGGACACCCGGGGAGCGCTACATTTTGGGTCATGAGAACTTAAGCCTCCAGGAGATCTTGACCCGAATCGCCCATCTCCTCGGACGCTCGCGCCCGCCCTGGCGGATGCCTTACCTCCTGGCGGTGCTGGTGAGCCTCACCGACGAATTTGTGCTCTCTCCCCTCCTGGGCAAGCCGCCGCGGGCGCCTTGGGCGGGGGTGCGACTGGCTCGTCATCCGATGTATTTCACGGCCGCCAAAGCGGTGAGGGAATTGGGGTTGCCGCAGACCCCGGTCGACCAGGCTCTGGCGGAGGCGGTTTACTGGTTTCGGGAGGAATGGCCGCGCTGGCGCCAGAGTGCGCCTTCTGCCGGCCACAGCGGAGCTAGGACGATGCCCCAGCGTTGACCGCCGCCGTAGCGCAGCAACAGCTGTCCCAAGTTGGGGGAGTAGATGGCCCGCGCGGCCGGCCCTTCGGCCCCCAGCACCACCAAGATGGCGGCCTTGAGGCAGTCGGCATGGGTAGCCGCCACCGTCAGCCCTGGGGGATGCTGGTCCAAGAAACGGGCCAGGGCTCCCAGCACACGCCGACCGACTTGCAGGATGGACTCCCCTCCCGGTGGGGGATAGCGTTCGGGGTCTCGGCGCCAGGCCGCAAACGGCTCGAGGTCCCACAGCTCGCGCCAATGTCGACCGTCCCAGTCCCCCAGGTCGACTTCGCTCAGCTCGGGGAGAATCTCTACCGGCAAGTGGCGGGCTTGGGCCAGCGGCTCGAGGGTTTCCCGGGCTCGGGCCAAGGGACTGGAGACCAGGTGCCGGATTTCCAGGCCCTCCAGTTGACGGACCAAGGCTTGGGCCTGGAGCCGGCCGGCCTCGGTCAAGTGGGGGTCCCAGATGCGACTGGCAAACCGGCCTTCGGCATTGGCCTGGCTTTCCCCGTGACGCACCAGCAGCACTTCCACCCAGTCGGCCACAGGCATCCTCCCCGTCCCCTACTTGCCCTTTATCATACTCGATCGCGGCGAGGTCGTTTCGAGCGGGGAGGCCGGGGCCGCCCGGTCTGGCCAGGGCAGCCGCTCTAGCCCCAAGACCAGCAAGACGCCGATCAAAAGGCCGTTGGAGACGATGGTGCGGACGGCTTCGGGGACGGCACCATACGCCGAGGCGGGTAGGGTCATCAGGCCCACCCCCACCACCAACGGCAGGCCGACTCGGTACACATTGCGGGGGGTAAGCTGGGCGCGCCCCAGGGCGGCCAGGCCCATCCCCAACATCTGCACATAGGTCACCAACAGCACGGCGTCGCCCACGGGAAGCGGCAGGCTGGCCATCACCTGCGTGAGCGCTGGCCAAAGCCCCAGCCCAATCAGGGCGAGCGAGGCGAGTAAGAAGGTCAGGCGGCTGAGGTCTCGGCTGATCTGGATGTAGCCGGCGGAGATGGAGAAGGTGATCATTCCCACCGCGGACCCGATTCCGGCCACCAGGTTGCCCAGCGCGGTGCCAAGGCTGGCTCGGTCGGCCAGGTGGGGCGCCGGCTTGGCGGGGGCGTCGAGAAACTCGCAGGCCGCTTGGTACGCCTGGAGCGAGGCGATGGTGTTGGTCAGGTTGATCAGCCCGGTCAAGAGGCAGAGGATGAGGATCCCGAGGTTCCACTGGTATCCCCACCCTGAGGCAAACGGCCACACCAAGGGAAGCCGCGACCAATGGGGAGAGGGGCCCAGCCCCAAGGCGAGGTAGGCCAGCCAGCCCGCCGCCAGCCCGGCCAGGAGGGCAAAGGGGCGCATCGGCGCCGGGCCGGCCAAGGACACCCACATCACCAGCCCCATCAAGGCCAGGCCTAAGGCGGTCTGCGCCAGCGCGAGGTGGCCTTGGTGCAAGAGCATGCCGGGCAAAAATTCGTTGCCGAGTTGCAGGCTTAAAAGGATGAGGTAGACGCCGGTGACTGCGGGAGTGAAGATGGCGGCGATCCGCTCCACCCACCCCAGAAGGGAGAAGACGGTCAAAAGGCCACCGGCCGCCAAGAGGCCCACCCGCAGCGCCCCCAAAGTGGCGTGGGCGGCCTCGGGGGTGGGAGATTCGCTGGCCAGGGCCAAAAAGACGCTCAGCCACAGGCCAGACGGGCCTTCGATCAAGGGCAGTCGGTGACCCAACAGCACTTGGAAGGCGGAGAGGATGCCGGTCAGGACCAGCGTGCGCTGCAAGAACTGGCTGGTGCCGGCGGGGCCGAGGTGATAGGCGTAGCCCACCACCACCGGGATCACCACCAAGTTGGCCAGCATAAACAGCGTCCACTGCCCTGCCTTCAACAACGTGGTGCCGAGCGGCGAACTGGACGGCATCGGCTCTCCCCTCCCCAAGACCTTCACCCTTAACCATACCAGTTTTCTGCGCCAGATCCCGTCCGGGGTGCAGCGCTTCACTGGCAAGCGACCGCTGTCTGCATGCCTCGGGGAGCGGAAGGGCGCGGTTCGGCGGGCATCGCCGGGCCAAGGCGGCGTAGCCTGCGCAAAGTTCCCCTCCACGCGGTCTGTTGGTTTTTCTCCAGCCAACTCGACTCGCCGGGTTTGTTAGACTAAGGGCTAGGCTCGGTACGAGATATCGGGAAGGGAGGCCGTACGGTGGAACGACGCGAGGCGGAGGAACTCTTCGAGTCGACCTTTGTCTTGTTCCGCAGCTTCGGGCGCCGCTTCCGTCGCGAGCGGGAGCCCCATTACATCACGCCTACCCAATACCACGCATTGGCTCTCGTCGCCGAGAAGGGCACCGTTAGTTTGATGGAGTTGGCCGGTTTGTTGAGAGTGGCGGGGCCGACCGCCACCCGGACGATCGAGGCGCTGGTGCAAAAAGCGCTGTTGATTCGCGACCGCGATCCCCAAGATCGGCGGATCGTCTGGGTTCGGCTCTCTTCGCGAGGGCGGCGCCTGCTCGAGCAGGAGCGGGCCGGGCACGTGCAGTACTTCGAGCAGCTCCTGGCGCGCTTGCCTCAAGAAGATCGCAGCGCCTTGGTGCGGATCATGAAGCAGTTGGCGTTAGAAGCGCCCTAAAATCGCGCTTAGGCGTGGTTGCAGGAAAGGCAGGAGGCCAAAGACGGGACGCATTGGACTTTTGATCAACCCCATGGCGGGCCGCGACATCCGGCGGCTGGTGGCGGTGGCCAGCCTGCGCTCCAGCCAAGAGAAGGTCCTCACCGGACGTCGGCTGTTAGCGGGAATGGCCGCGGTTCCGGAAAGCGAGGTGGTGATGGTCGACGACCGGGAAGGCCTGGGGGCCTACCTGGCTGCCGACGCCCCCTTGCCGGTGCGTTTAATCGAGGAGGGCCACGCCGAGGGTGCAGGCCGGACGGTGGAGTGGGTGGCCCGGCTGGAGCAGGCGGGAATCTCGGTTCTGGTGGCGGTGGGGGGAGATGGCACCCAGCGGTTGGTGGCCAGCGCTCGCCCCCGGGTGCCGCTGATCCCAGTGGCCGGCGGCACCAACAACGTGGCCTGCTGGCTGGGCGACGAGACCGCGGCCGGCTTGGCGGCCGCCCGCTACGCCCAGCAGGGGATGCCGCTGGAGGACGTGGGACGACGGCACAAGTGGATTCGCCTGCAGGTGGGGGCGGTGGAGGAGGTGGCGTTGATAGACTTGGCCTGGATCCGCCGGGCCTACACCGGGGCGCTGGCGGTGTGGGAACCGGAGGCGGTAGCCGCCTTGCTTTTGACCACCGCCGACGCCACCCGGCCCGGCCTGTCCAACATCGGAGGCCAACTGGAGGCGTTATCCGCTGAGGAAGACGCCGCCCTGTGGCTGGAGTTGGGGGCAGCCGGGCAGGGGCGCGAGGTGGCGGCCATCTTGGCGCCCGGCTTGATGGCGCGCTTTGCGGTGCGGCGGCGGGAGCGGATCCCGCTCGGCACTTGGGTCGAGCAGGTCGCGGAGGCGGACCTGACCCTCGCCCTGGACGGCGAGCGCGAGCTGGTGGTGGCATCTGGCGCCCGGGTGCGGGTGGCGGTCGAGCGCAGCGGACTTTGGGTGTT
>JAIMAE010000072.1 GCA_023512105.1 Bacillota bacterium
CGCAGCAAAAAAGAGGCGGAGCAACAGTCGGCGCGGCTGGCCTTGCGCCGGCTGATGGAAGAATCCGAGGGCGCGCCTCCCGCCCCAGCGGCGGAAAAACCGGTTTGACCCGGAGTGGCTCCCTCCAGCGCAGACCCTCCGGCGAACCCACAGGCCGTCCCCCGGCACCTCTCCCCTTCGTTCTAGCCCTTCCTTGTCGCCTGCCTGAGGGCCCTGGCGACGTCCCAAACCCAGGGGCCAGTCTCCCCGCGCTTGTTAGGAGAGCATACGGCCGGATCGCCCTTGGCGGAGGACGGCCACGCCGGGAGGCGGGAGGGCGAATCCGGCATGGCCGGGTTACCAGCCGGCTGTTAAGGTACCCAGATGCCCTGCCAACCAGCTTCTCCGTTGCAGGTCTGATACAGACCTTCCACCACCAGCCAACCGTGCCCGGCTTGCGAAAACGCCATCGCCTTGAGTCAAGCAGCGGCGGGAGCGCGCGAGAGAGGTGGCCGGCGCCTGGTCGGTAGCGGTGAACAGCCGCTGCCACCCGGCGGGCGGGCGCTCTCGCGTGACCAAAAAGAAACCCGCCGGCGCCTCCCAGGCCCTCGCCCAGCACCCCGAGGGCGGCAGAACCGGGGTGGGGAAACCTAGAATTTTACGCGCATCCGGGGGGTGATCGCGTTCAAGGCCTCGGCCGGCTTGGACTTCGCGTCCAAACCTGCGGCCATGGCGCGAACGATCCGTAGTGCAACGGCGCGTCGGCTGTGGGCGTCGACCACCGCCCGGCCGCGCTCGGGGGCCAGAAATCCCCTTGTCCCCGAGGCCGGTATGAACCTTCCTGGCGGCCGGCATCGGTGGTGGCGATCTGCCTGGCCAACACCCTACAGCCTTGCCAAGACTGATATCCTCTAGGCGGCGGACCTGACTGAACCACCTCGAGGTCGTCGGCGGGAGCGTGGATCTTTGGTTTCGCAGCGCCATCGGGTTTATCCTGTCCCAGCCCGCGCGATTCCCGCCCCCCAACGCGGTTTCGGAGCTTCAGCGCACCAAGGTCGGCGTCATCCGGTTGCCTGCTTGGGGGAAGGCGGGGGCAGTCCGGCGTTGGCGGCGGCCAGCGCCCTCCTAGCGGGGACGCCCCTCCAGGTGCTGCAAGAGGCCAGGGGGCAGCAGGCGTTGTAGGCGTTGCGGCAGGCCGGGGCCCGGCGGCGCCACCGCGGCCGAGGGAGGGATCCCGCCCAATCCGGGCGGCAGCGGTGGTCCCCCGCTGGGACCGGTGCCCCCGGTACAGGTTTCGGTCGGAGGCCAATAGCGGGAGTCCCACGGCATAGGCACCCCAGGGTGCCAATCGGATTCGGGGCGCAGGAAGACTGACTCCACATACGGGCCGCAGCCGGGCTGCCACAGGCGATTGGGCTCGTTGGCGGCCACCTTGACCAGGAAGTGGGTGTTGCCCACCTCGGTGGGCTGGGTGCCCTGGATAAACCACGCACCCTGGATGTCTTCCTTGGGCGTGTATTGGCTGGCGATCTTGCCCGAGGTGATACTGACGTTGGGCACATAGACGAGCCCGGTCGGCCTGGGAAAGTCGCTCGGCGGAATCTGCAGGGCGCTGTCCGTCTGTTCCATGATTTGCTGCCAGATCGGGCCTGCCGCGACTGCGCCATAGGCGGGACCCTTGCCGGAGGCGGTGTAGGGTTGGGGAATGGGCCCGTTTTTGTTTCCCTCCCAGACCCCGCACACCAGCTGCGGGGTGTAGCCGATAAACCAGGCATCGGCAGCGTTGTTGCTGGTGCCGGTCTTGCCGGCCGCCGGCCGGCCGATTCCCAGGTTCATGCCGGTCGGATAGGCGTTGGGCCCGATTCCGGGAAGCGGGGTGGGGTTCAGCACCCGCTCCAACATCTGGGTGACGATGTAGGCCACTTGGGGGCTGAATTCCGGCGTGCCGTGAGGCACGTCCTGGTAGATCACCGCGCCGTACTGGTTGACCACTTTGGTCACCCAAATCGGCTGCATTCGCACGCCGCCGTTCGCCAAAGTGGCGTAGGCCTGGGTCATGTCGTAGACCGTGACCCCTTGCTTAAGGCCGCCGATCGCCGCCCCCAGCTGTTCGTCGGAGGGACTGAGCGGCAGGCCAAACTTCTGGACCGCGAAGTTAAAGCCGTAGGAGAGCCCGATGTCATTTAAGAGATGGACCGCCACGTCGTTGTCGCTGATCGCCAAGGCGTCGCGGAGGTCGATGTAGCCCCGGTAGATGTGGTCGTCGTTCTCCGGCCACCAGCGCTGGCCATCGACGTTTTGGAAGATGGGAACGTCTTGGATGACCGACATCTGGGTGTAGCCCTTGGCGATGGCCGGGGTGTAGTCAATCAGCGGCTTGATCGCGGAACCGCTCGACCGTTTGGCGTCCAAGGCAAAGTTCTCCGGAAAGGCGCCGACGTGGGTCCGCCCGCCGATGACCGCCAGCACGTATCCGGTGTGCGGGTCTTCCACCATCACCGCCGCTTGGTGATTGGGTACCGCGTTCTTCGAGCGCCCAAAGTTGTAATCCATCCAGTAGGTGACCGCCTGCTGGGCGATGTTGTAGACCTTGGGGTCCAAGGCGGTGTAGATCTTGAGCCCACCGTTCATGATTTGGTTCATGGTGAAGTGGTTCTGCTCCAGATACTGGATCACGGCGTCGATGTACCAAGGATAGGGGTACATCTGTTGACCCGAGCTGGGGTTGGTCGGGCGCAGGTTCAGCGGGGCGGCATACGCGGCCTGGGCTTGGGCCTCGGTGATGTCGTGATAGCGCACCATCGCCTGCAGCACCTGTAGTTGCCGCTGCTTGGCCAGGTTGTAATTGACCAGTGGGTTGTACAGGGAGGGCGCCTGCGGAAGTCCTGCCAACAGAGCGGCCTGGGCCAGGGTCAGTTGGCTGGGGCTCTCGTCGAAATACGCCCGACTGGCGGCGGCGATGCCACTGGCCCCGTTGCCAAAGTAGACCTCGTTGAGGTACATGTCCAGGATCTGGGGCTTGGTGTAGGTGCGGGCCAGCTCCAGCCCGATGACGAACTCCTGAATCTTTCGCTGCAAGGTCTTTTGGTTGCTCAGGTAGAGGTCCTTGGCCAGCTGTTCGGTGATGGTGCTGGCGCCTTGCACCGGCCGCCGGGCGATGAGGTCGACAAACGCGGCGCGCAGGATCGACTTCCAGTCGAAGCCCGGGTTTTGGTAGAAGTTGTGGTCCTCGATGGCAATGATGGCCTGTTGCATGACCGGTGCAATCTGGTCCAAGGGCACGTCGGTGCGGTTGACCGCTCCGTGTAGGGTGGCCACTGGTTGCCCGTAGCGGTCGTAGACCACCGAATCCTGGCCGGCCGCGGACAGGGTGACCAGATTTTGAATCGGAGGCAGCCCGCGCAAGGCCTGATAGGCAACCACCCCCGCCGTGCCCATCCCCACCAGGAACAGCACCAGGATGGTCAACAGCGCCACTCGGCCCCAGCGGATCCGGCGGCGCGGGCCCTTTTTGCCGGTGCGCGGCGCGGCGCCGGCGGCAGGACCTTCGGGGGCCAGTGCGGCACCGCAGAATCGGCAGAATCGGGACCCCCGCTGGTTAATCCGCCCGCAGCGGGAACACCGCACGCTTCCACCCCATTTCGACAGCAGGCCCGGTCTGAACGCCCAAGCCCATTCGGTTTGCCCCTATTGTAGCATAGGGGGCATTTTCTGCCTGGAGTTGCACCATGAGTTGGAGCCGGGGTCAAGACCGGGCCTGCCGGGGCCAAACCACCCCCCCGGGGTCGCCCGGGGCTACAGGCGCCGAAACAATTGGCAGAGGCGATAGCCTACGGTGGAATGCACGTCCAAGGAATGGGTAAAAGGGTCGATCAACACCAAGCCTCCCTCATAGGCGTGACACCAACGCAAGACCGGCCGCCGGGCCTGGGTAAAGGCGATCGCCCACTGGCCGGAGCGCTCGCGGTTGACCTCGGCCGCCAGCAAGAGGTCTCCGGGCAAAAAGTGGGCGACCTCGTGGCCGGGGTAGCGCCAGGCGAAGAGGACGTCCGGTGGGGCATACCACACCAACAGTCGCTCGGAGGTGTGTACGGGTTCGCCGCTGGCCGTAAAGTCGTCGACAATCGGAATGTGTCGGCTGTAACTGGCCTTGGCCTCGGCGGCTCCTCCCGCGGACACCGGACGAAAGTGACCCTCGAGCACGGCCCGCTTGAACGCGTTGAGCCCTCCGTAGCGCGCCTTGCCCAGCCAGTAGTAGATGGTCTTGCGCACGAAACGCTAGGACGGCTTGCGCCGCGCGGGGGAGCGGTCCTGCCTGGAGCCGTTGGTCCCCGATTTGGTCCCCAAGAGCTGTTCGAGCAGCGCCGCCGCGTCCTGGTCTTGCGTGGGCAAGACGTGCCCGTAGATTTGCAGCGTGGTCTGAATCCGGGCGTGCCCCAGCCGCTCACTGACCACCCGCACCGGCACCCCGGCGGCCAGCAGCACCGTCGCATGGAGATGCCGGAGGTCGTGGAAGTGGATGCGCGGCGCTCCGGCGGCGGCACAGGCGCGGTGGAACCACGCAATGAGCGTCCGGGGCCGCACCGGGCCGCCGGCGGGGCCTTGCACCACGAGCCCGCAGTCGTCATAGGCGTCGCCCAAGGCCAGCTTGCGCTCGGCCTGCCGCTTGCGGTGCGCCTTGAGGACGGCCACCGTCTCCGGCCCCAAGGCGAGGGTACGGCGACTCCGCGGCGTCTTGGGCGGCCCGAAGGCGATCTCGCCGCCGGGCAGGTAGTGCTGCGCCTGCGCGACACGGAGCGTGCCGGCCTCCCAGTCGATGTCTTGCCAGCGCAGGCCGAGGATCTCGCCTTTCCGCAGCCCGGTCGTCGCCGCGAGCCACACGGCGAGGCCCCAGGGCGTGGCCTCCACCTGCCGCCAGACGGCCTGCCACTGGGCGGCCGTCCAGAGCTGCGGCTCCCGCTCCGGCGGCGTCGGCACCCGCACCAGCCGTGCCGGGTTGCGCGGGATCCAGCCAATCCGTTCCGCTTCTGACAGCGCGGCGCGGAAGACCGCGTGAATCACCGCCAGCGTCTTGGGGCTGAGCGGGCGGTTCCCGCGGGCACCTTGGCGGGCCAAGGCCGCGTAGCCGCGCTGGATGACGTCGGGCGTGAGCTGCCGGAGCCGGATGGCCCCGAAGGCAGGGCGCAGATAGGTCTTCACCTTGCGCTGGTAGTCGAGGAGGCTGGTCGGGGCCAGGGCTTGGGGCCAGACGGCCTCCAGGCAGTAGTCGAAGAGGTCTGAGACCGTCCGGCGGCGGGGATCCACCGTCAGGCCCTGGTCAATCTCGCGCTGAACCTCCCGCCAGCGGGCCTCGGCGCTTTTCCGGTCGCCGTGGTAGGTCTCGGTGCGCTGGCGGCGCTTGCCGGTGACGGGGTCGCGGCCGAGTTCCCAGGTCAGGCGGTAGGTTTTCGGGCCGCGTGGGGTGATCTTCATGACGCATCGGCTGCCTTGAGAACTGCTTGCAGTTGCAGGAGCTCTTCCCGCGTCGCCTCGGTGATCGCGCGGAGCCGGTCACGGGCGGATTTGTGCGCCAAGAAACGGTCGCGCTTGCCGACCGCGAGAATGATAACCTCCGGCGGATCGTCTTGAAGGCGGTAAATGACCCGGATGCGGCGGCCCGCCCGGATGCTAAAGAGGCCGTGCAGATCGATGCCCGCGCGCTCGCCCAGCGGGCTCCCGAAGGCCTTGGGCTCCCGCTCCAGCTTGGCGAGAGCCTTTTGGACCTCCTCCTGGACGCTGGCGTCGAGATCCCCAAAGTCTTGGGCAGCTTGCGGCAGAAACTTAATCGGCACCATGGCGTGCATGCTCCACGGCGTCCCGATCCAGGAGCGGCTTGCCCGTCTGCCGCCACTCCAGTTCTCGGCGCAGGGCCACCACCGTCCAATAGAGATCTTCCGCTTGCTCTTCCAGTTCCATCAGCGCTCGAAAGGCCTCAAAATCCAAGACGGCGGCCACTGGAGCTCCGTGCGCCGTCAGCACCAATGGCTCCTCGCCTAACGTCTTCAAGTACTGGCTGAACTGCCGCTGAAATTGCGTCAGCGACACATGACGTTCCTCGTGGTCCAAGATGTTCGCCCCTTCGCTGGGCATGATAGGCCCCCCCTTCTGAAAGTATGGCAGGCTCCGCCGAAATTGATACATAGATTTCTTCCCATTCGTGTCGGTAATTTTATCTTAACAGCCGGGATGCGCCCCTTCAACTCTAGGGCATCAGGCACCGTCGCGCGGTAATAAGCGCTCCAGCACCACGGCGATGGCCTCGCGCTCTTGCGGCGAGAGGCGATCCCAGCCAGCTCGCCGTGGCCCTGAAGGAATCCGTCGTGCACCTCGCGCAAGAAGAGGAGGCTTCGACGTTTCGTGGCAACGTGCCACGAAACCACATGCCCTCCGGTTCTTTTTCGCGCAGAGTCTGCGCGAAATTCTCCTTCCAGAGCAAGTGCGTCAGAAGCGGGAAGGCGCATTTTGTTCCAAGTTGGAACGAAATTCCGCAGGGCCCGCAGGAGCCCGTGAGAGCCCTTCCGCCTAGCTGGCCAGCCCAGGGGTCGGCTACCGTGGCGTCCGACCTGGGCCTTACAAAGCTCCTTCCAGTTGATTGACCGTCAGCGGGTCGGTCGTCACCGCCCCGCCTACGAGCAGCTGCCGAATCAGCAGGGAGCCGCCGTGGAGCAGGGCCACGGTCTCGGCGGCCTGCCCCGGCTCCGCCAAGAGGATCGGGGCGTCCAGTTGGGCCGCGAGCGGCCCGGCCGCCAGGGTCCACTGCAAATCCGCATCGGCGCCGGGCGCGACGATGGCCCGCGCCGCCTGGGGGAAGAACTGCTGCGCGATCAGGGCCGCCGTCTGGTTCCGGTCGGTGCCCGCCACGGCGGTGGCATTCGGCAGGGCGGCGTTGACCGCCGCATAGGCGTCGCCCGCCGCCGCCCCGATCACATAGACCGTATGCGCCGCCGCCAGGAGGTTGGTCGGGACGCCTTCCGTGGGACTTTCCAGGAGCATGGGCGCTCCGGCCAAGGCCGCCGCCGGGGTGGCGGCCACCGCGTCGACGAGATGGCCGTTTGCCCCGGAGGCGACAAAGACCGTCGCCGCGGGCGGGAGCTGTTGGGCGATGGCGTCGGCGGTCTGGAAGCGGTCGGCCCCCGTCACGGCCACGAGCTGGACCCCGGGCAGCGCCGCTTGCAAGGCGGGGGCGAGGGCCGCTTGGTCCGCCCCGCCCAACACCCCGATCAGGTAGACGGTGTGGATGGCGTTCGCCTGGAGATAGGCCAGCAGGTCCGCGCCGACGCTGGTGCTGGAGGCCGTGAGCAACAGCGGCGCCTGGAGATGGTACGCCAGCGGCCCGGCCGTGAGGGCGTCAATGAGGTGCGCAGGGTCCCCGGAGGCCAAGACGGCCGTCCGGCTGGGAACACCCAGGGGGAAGGCAGCCTGGGCGATGCCGACCGTCGTGGCATCGGGGCTGGGGCCGTCCGGGAGCTGTACCACCGTGCCGCTTTGGTTGACCGCCGTCACCGTGGGAACCGGCGTCGGATACGTCGGGGTCGGCCCGGTCGGGATCTGCACGGTCAGGGTGCCGTTGGTGGCAAAATCGGCGGAGGCGTAGGGCAGCGTCAAGGTGAGCGGGCCGCCGGTGGGGTTGGCGGGCGCAAAGGCGAGTTGGTCGCTCGCGGCGGCGCCGGCGGCGATCCCGGTCTCCGGGAAGAAGGTCACCGGCACGCCGGGGTCATAGGCCATCATGGGCAGGGTCGCGGTGCCCTGCGTGAGCCGCGCGTTGCCGGCGTCGTACACATCCATCGGTTGCCCGCTGGCGTTGGTGACGGTCAGGTCCAGCACCGTGTCCCAGGGGGTTTCCGTCAAGCGCGTGACGGTCAAGGTCAGGCCGCCGCTGGTCGTGGTGGCCAGCGGAGCAGCCGCAGTGGGGGGGCTCGCCGTCGCCATCAGACCGCTCGCCGCCAGAGCGGCTGCCAACCAAGAGACGCGCATGGGCAATGCCTCCTTTGGAAGATACGGATTCGACGGATCGGTGACAACGATACGGTTCGCGGTTCTGCGGAAAATTCCTGCCGCTAGGAGCAGGAATCCGCCCCCGCTTGGCGAATAGGGAAAGCACCGAGCAAACATATGTTCGCATTAGGAAAGGCGGCGAGACTTATGCCTCTGTTTCCGGCTCTTCCTTCTCGCCTGCCCCTTCTCGGGGAGCACCTGTGCCACCTTCAATGTGGCCAACTCCGAGCCGATATCGCAGAAACGCCTCAAACGCTTCCGGCGACTCGTCGGCCACGGAACTATCCGGGACATACACCCACCCCAACCGCTGCGCCTCTTGGGCAAGTGCTTGTCGAAATCGCGGTCCTACCCGATCCCAGGGCACTGGCATCCCATGATCCGCTAGGTGTGCGACTAAGACGTTTAGAACGGCGAGAATCCGCAGTACTTCCTCCTGCAACAGGGCCACGGAGGCAGTCTCCGGACGGACGTGGGCCGTAACGGTCGGAGCGATCGGGTTGGTGGCGGCCATCCCCTTGGAAGGCCGTTCGTCCGACTCCAGGCCCAACAAGTAGTCGGCGCTGACGCCCAGGGTCCGGGCCAAGCGTGCCAACATCCACAACGACGGGCGCGACTTGCCGCCTTCCGCTTCGTACTCCGACAACGTGCTTTGATGGATGCCCAACCGAAGTGCGAGCTCTTTCTGCGTCATCCCGGATTGTTGTCGAGCCAAGCGCAGGCGATTGGCCATCAACGAATAAAATTCGTCCTTGCCTATTGACCTATCGCTACTAACCATACTATGATGGGGACGCGAGGTATTGATGGTGACGATACCTCCCTTAGCGAGAAAGGAGGGGGCTCGCCATGAATCGCATCCGCGCATTGCGGCGGGCGCGCGGCTGGACCCAACAGCAGCTCGCCCAAGCCGCAGGATGCGGGCAGTCCTTTCTCTCGGAAATCGAGACCGGGAAGGCCAACCCGACGCAAGCCATGCTGGAAGCCATCGCAGCGGCCTTAGGTGTCCCGGTCAGTCAGCTGTTCGTCGAGGACCCAACGCCGGATACGGCAAGCGCTGGGACTTCGGCAATGCCGATACCCCCTGCCTAGTATCGCATACCTTCCGCAAGCTAGGCAGAGGTTCGGCCAGATGACGAAAGGCCAATGTAGCCACCGCCCCCTTGGGGCAGGGCGGCTGAAGGAGGGACGGAATGACTCGCACACAGGTGATCTTATTTCCCGTGCCAGGCAACCTCCCGGAGTTGGTGCGCCGGACCCGCAAACAGCAGCGGCTCACCGTGGAAGCCATCGCTCGGGTGATTCGCGTCGATGCGTCCTGGCTCGCCAAGCTGGAGCGGGGGCGGTGGAAGAGCATCGACATCGGCATCGCCGCCAAGCTCGCGCGCGTGCTGGACGAGCCCGCCATCCTGGCGGTGGCCATGCGCGCGGCGGCGGAGGAACTGCGGCGGCTGCCGCAGGAGGCGGTCTGATGTGGTGGACCGTCGAGGAGCTGGCGAAGCACCTGCGCGTCGGCCGCACCACGGCCTACGAACTCTGCCGCCGCCCGGACTTCCCGGTGGTGCGCATCACGCCGCACTGCTGGCGGGTGCGGGCCGAGGCGGTGGAGGCATGGCTGGCGGAGCACGCCGGCGAGGTGCTGGTGCAGAACACAAAAGCCCGCCGCAGGCAGGCGGCAGGCTTCGGTGGCGCAAACGACCACTCAATGCGGTACTGACTCGATTGTATCCCTTCGCGGCCCGCGTGTCCAGCGCGGGCGCGCGGAGGCTTCGCCTCGCTGGCGCAAGGGCAGCGCACCGCCCTCGTAAGGCGGCGATGCCGGTTCGAGTCCGGCGCGGGGCTCCAACTCCAAAAGGAAGGAGGACGCCATGGACACTACGACCACGCCCGCGCCCGTTTCGCGCGAGACGGTGTATGCCGCTGGGTTAGAGACCTTGCACGAGGCTTTGGCCCGCTTGCGGAGCCTCGCCCGACTGCCCGCCGGAGAGACGGCCGCCGAAGCGCAAGCCTGGGCGACCGTCTGCCAAACGGTGGCCGCGGTAGTTAATTCGATTCTTTAGCCAGGGACCGCAACCGGGCTGCGCGAACGTGCTGTAAGACGCGGTCATAAGCACTGCCCAGCCAATCGGCGGTAAGGTCCCAAGCCCGTTGGCGGATTTCATCACGTTCCGTATTCGCGGCAGCTACAGGTAACTTGTCGGTCTGGATCATCACGGTGAGCAGGTGCAGTGCGATTTCTTCATCCGTCATGACGGCGAGTCTCCTTTCGTGAGGGAAGCAGGATGGTCGGACAAGCCCGGATTGGACAGCCCGAGCAACCAGTCCACCGAGCAGTCGAGGGCCTGGGCCAAGGCAACGAGATTCTCAGCCGAGGGCAGCATGTGGCCTTGCTCAAAGCGCCCGATAGCTCGCTCGCTGAGGCCCACGCGGGCCGCCAATGCGCGTTTCGTCAGCCCTTGGGCTTTCCGCGCTTCAGCCAAACGCGCCGCAAAAACTTTTTCGAGTTCCATCGTCTACCCACTTGACTGAACATGTAGTTCAGTCTATGATGAAGATGAACCTGAACACAGGGTTCAGCGAAAGCGAGGAATCTCCGATGAACGGCTCCGAACTCTTACGCAAGTGGCGGTTGGACCGCGGCCTCACGCAGGCGCAACTGGCAAAGGCTGCGGGCGTGACTGACAACGCCATCTCGCAATATGAGCGGGGCATCAAGACGCCTCGCATCGCTGTTTGCATTCGCTTGAGCAAGGCGCTGGGGCTGCATCCCGACGTCTTGCTCAATGCGTTTCATGGAGTCAGTTTACCAGATTCGCCCGCCGCGCGCGTGGCGCGGTGAGCCAAAAGCAAAATCCCCGGCGCCCCACCGGGGATCGAAAGGAGCGTGTGTTCAATGGCTCAGACCTATTGTACCTCGCTGCGATACGAGGAGCAAGACCCGATGGTGGAATGCGCCTACTGCTACCGGCCGATTCTGGCCGCCGACGCGCCCGCCCCGGTGCGGGCCTACGCCGCCCCGCAGGGCGACGCCCTCTACTGTTCGCTCTACTGCGCCCTGGAAGCCTATCAAACCGCCGTGACGGAGGCCGACGACCCCGACACGGTGTCCCCCGTCGCCTTCCGGCGAGTGGTGGTGGCGCGTGCGGGAGACGCTGGGTACACGGTCACGGAGCTGCCTGCCGACGACGCGGCGGCGTCCGTGAAATCCGCGTTGCGGGCGGCGTTAGCAGACCTGCACCGGCTCACGACGCACTTTTGCGCCGACTACGGCCGGAACCAGGCTCGTGCCCAAGCGCACTGGACGCAGGGCTACTACACCGGCCTAGCGGATGGGCGGACACGAGCGGTCGAGGACTTGGACTGGTTCCTGCGGGTGGCTGGCCTCGGCGACTGCCTGCCGGAGGGTTTCGGAAAGGAGGAGGCATGATGGCGCTGACGACGCCGGCGCGGGTCCAGGTGTTCTCGGAGCGGTCTCCCCAGGAAGCCGCCGAGGCCGCAAATACCTTCCTGGGCACGCTTCCCAACGGCTTGGCCATCCACGTGCAGGCCACCGAGAACTTGGTGGATGGCAACCCTTGGTACACCCTGCTGGTGGCCTACGAGTTGGTCGACCCCACGGAACCGGCCTGGCTCGACCCGGAAGACCCCGAGGAGGTGGGGAAGTGATGGCGACTGTCTTGACCTCCACCAAGGGCCTGGACCGCGCGGCGTGGCTCCAGGCCCGCCGCCACGGACTCGGGGGCAGCGACATCGCCGCCATCTTGGGGCTCAATCCGTGGCGCTCGCCCCTCGATGTCTGGGCCGAAAAGGTGTCGGAGGAGCCGTCCGCAACGGAACCCCCCTCGGAGGCCGCCTACTGGGGCCAACTCCTGGAGGATGTGGTCGCCAAGGAATTCGCCCGGCGCACCGGCCTCAAGGTCCAGCGCCGCCAAGCGATCCTCCAACACCCGACGATCCCCTACTTGTTGGCCAATGTGGATCGGATCGTGCGAGGCGACCCGGACGGTCCCGCCTTGCTGGAGGTGAAGACCACCGGCGCCCGGCACGCGGGCGATTGGGCCAACGACCAAGTGCCAGCTTATTACTTTCCGCAGGTACAGCACTATTTGCTGGTGACGGGCTACCGGAAAGCCTACGTCGCCTGCCTCATCGGCGGCCAGGAGCTGGTCATCCGCACCGTTCCCTTCCTGGCCGACTGGGCCAAGCAGATCGAGGAGGCCGCCGCCGCGTTCTGGCTCTGCGTCGAGACGCGGACGCCGCCGGTGATCGACGGCTCGGTCGCTGCCGCCAAGGCCCTCACGCTCCAATTCCCGCACAGCAACGGGCAAGCCGTGGACCTGCCGGCCGAGGCGGCGCAATGGGCGGCCGAATGGCTGGCCGCCAAACAGGCACGGAAGCAAGCCGAAGCGCGGATGACCGCCGCCGAGAACCGGCTGAAGGCAATCCTGGGCGAAGCCGCCGAGGGCCGGGTGGCGGGCTACCGGGTGCTGTGGCCGGAGCGGGACCGGCGGACGCTCGACACCAAGGCCCTCAAGGCGCAATACCCCGACCTCGCGGCGCAGTTTGAGCAGGTGCAGACGTATCGGACCTTTGACGTGAAGGAGGCGTGACGCGATGGCGAACGAACCGGCGATCATGACCGCCGAGCAACAGGCGGCGCTCATTGAACAGGTGGTCGTGCAAGGCGATCTGGAAAAGCTCAGCCCGGCCCAACGGGTGCAATACTACCGGGCCGTGTGCCAGAGCCTCGGGTTGAATCCGCTCACCAAACCCTTCGATTACCTCCGACTCAACGGCAAGCTGGTGTTGTATGCCAACCGGACCTGCACCGACCAGTTGCGGGCCAATCAGCGCATTTCCATCCGCATCGTCAGCCGCGAGGTCATCGATGACGTGTATGTCGTCACCGCCAGCGGCACCACCCCGGACGGGCGCACGGACGAGGCCACCGGGGCGGTCGCCATCGCGGGCCTGAAGGGCGAGGCGCGAGCCAACGCCTATATGAAGGCCGAAACCAAGGCCAAGCGCCGCCTCACGCTGTCGATGGTCGGACTCGGCTGGCTGGACGAAACCGAGGTGGACACCATTCCCGGGGCGCAACGGGTGCAGGTGGATCTCGAAACCGGCGAGATTGTCGGCCGCGACGCCGCGCCACCAGCGGCGACCGGCGCCGGGAAGGCGCCCGCCCAGCATCCCTTGGAAGCGGCGGGGCTGCCCCGCGAGGCGCTGAAGCACCTCTGGCAGTGGATCGCCGCCAACAAGCCGGGCAATCAATGGACAAGCCGGGAAAAGGAGCTGTATCGGACGGTCTTCAAGGCCCTCCAGACGGCGCTGCAAGCCGGGCTACCAGGCCCGGAGATGGCCGAGTGGCTCGCGGCGTATGCCGACCAAGGCCCCGCAACCGCCGAGCAGGTGGAGGCATTCGTCGCGATGTTGGCGACGGCCAGCCAGTCCTCAGAGTCCCCTGCGGACGCCGCGACGGGGGAGGACCCCGCATGACCGGGGAGCGCTGCCTGCTCCCCGGCTCCGAGGCCGTGACGGTGCGGGGCTGGCGGTGCGGCTACTGCGGCGATTCGTGGGCGCTCTATCCCGAGGAGGCATTCGACGTGCTGGTGACGGTCCACACCGCGCTGATGCACCCCGGCCGGAAGCCGCAAGGCCGGTACCGGGTGCTGGCCGTCGTCCGGCCTCCCGCGAAAGGAGGGCAGCGGCATGCGGTCGCGCAAGCCTGAGTGGGATGCTGGCGAGTGGTTCGCCCAAGCCAGCGCCGCCGAGCGGGCCTGGCTCCGGCGGCAACGGCGGGAGCGGCTGCGGGTAGCTCTGGAGGTCGGCTTGGTGTTCGCCTGGTGGTTTGTGATGGGAGGGTTGGTCGGATGGATGCTCGGCAAGCGCTTCTAGCCGCCTACCGTGAGGTGGAGCGGGCCTGGGAACAGTTTCAGGATGCCGTCGACCCGGATGCCGTGGACGCGGCGATTGCGGACCTACAAGCCGCCGAGGCGCGGGTCCGGCTGGCGCGAAAGGCGGTGATGGGCCATGGCGCGGACGGCTCCGTCGCTTGAGGCGCTGGTGCGCCCTCTGTTGCGGCCTGGCTCCCGGTCTGCCTGGGGCACGTTGCCCGATGGCCGGCGGTGGGGAACCGATTACGCCTGCCTCTGGGGCGGTCGGGCCGAGCTGCTGAACCGGGTCCAGGCGCGGTGTCTCGGCGTCGTAGGCGATGGGCGGTGGCAATTCGGAACGTGGCAGGCTGGCGAGGGCGAAGCGCTCGACCGCTTTTGGGATGGCCTCTGGCCGACGACGCCGGTAGAGGACACTGGCTTGTGCGGCAAGCAGGAGGGGTTGGCCCCGGCGCGGGTGCTGTGGGTGCCGAACTGCCAGCAGTATGTAGCCATTGCGGAGACGTATTGGCAGTTCCTGGCCGGCGGCGCCGACCTGCGGCTCGGGCGCTTCGGCCAGCAGGGGGCAATCTTTGGCCGTCCCGCGTGGGACCCGGAAGGCTTCGTGATCGTGCTGCCCTTGCGGACAAGCGGCGCCTGGCGCCCGCAGTGGGCGGCCTACTTGCAGCCGGCGGGGTGGCTGGATGAGGAGGCAGGTCGATGATCGCGACCGATGCGCTCCTTCAGGCGCTGACCTCGGTTCTTGACCTGGACGTTCC
>JAIMAE010000302.1 GCA_023512105.1 Bacillota bacterium
CCTTGAGGTCGTGACTTTGTTGCTGCATCCAAAAAGACATGGCGGTGAGCATGATAGTGGCGATAAAATAGGTAGTGCCTTCCAGCCCCGTCTGTAAACGCGATCCGTCGTACTGCCGAATGACGTGGTAGGAGGCCAAGGCCACGCCGAGGTCTACAGCCACCGCCGCGGTCACCCCGAGCCATACCGGGCGCACCCGGTCTGGGCGCCCAATCCGGTAAAGATAGGCGAGAATGATGCCGACGATTAGGCTGGCTTCCAGGGACTCGCGGAAGAAGATGACCAATACTGGCAACATGTGGCTCGCCTCCCGGGGGATGACCTTGCTATATAGTATTCAATTGTTAGCCAAGGTTAAGTGGAATCATAGCAGGTTGAAAGGCGGGAGACAATATGGCTAAAAAGCGGCCAACGCCTCATGGTTCGCAAAAATCGGGTCATCCCGGGGAATTGGCGGCGGAATCCTATTTGGAAGCCATTTACGTCTTGTACCAAGAAGAGCCGCCGGAACGGGTGGTGGCGGCTCGGGTGGCGGAGTACCTGGGCGTCACCCCGGTCAGCGTCTCTCGCGCCCTAACCCGCCTGGAGCGGCAGGGAGACGTGGCAGCCCGCACCCCCACCATTCGCCTCACTGAGCAGGGCTGGCGACGGGCGGCTAGCATCCTGCGCCGCCATCACCTGGCCGAGCGTTGGTTGGAGGACCGCCTGGGGCTGTCCCTGGTGGAGGCCCACCTGGAAGCCGAACGCATCGCCCATGCCTTGTCGGATCGGGTGGCCGACGCCTTGTGGGAGGAGCTGGGGCGACCGACCACCTGCCCGCATGGCAATCCCATCCCCGGGGTCGGCGTCCACGTGCCGGCCGAGCCCCTGTCGGTGGTGGCCCCCGGGGTGTACGTGGTCGACCGCATCTTCGAACAGTTGGAAAACGTGGAGGCGGTCCTGCTGTGGGTGCAAAAGGCGGGGCTGTTGCCGGGCTCCTTGATTCGAGTGAAGTCCGGGCCAGCGGGGGGGCCGCGGGAGATCGCCAGCTTAGATGGCAACGGCGAAGAGAAGGAAACCTTCCTGGTGGAACCCCAGGTGGCCCGCCGGATTTTGGTGCGACTTCCCGAAACCCAGCCGCCGACCCAGTCGAACCGGGAAAAATGAGCCGTTCGATCCTGGGTTAATCCCTCTCCGAGGGTTCAGAATAACAAGAGAACCCTGACCAACTTCAGTTCGCCGCAACAACGGAGGGTTTTCAGATGTGGGGAGAGGGATGGAGAAGGCTGCTGGCCCATCACGGGTTTAAAAGCTTAGCGGCATGGCGGCCTGGAGCCGCGGAGTGGCCAAAGCATTGCCTGGTGTGTGGCCGTCCGTTGCCTCAGGAGGCCACCGCGTGCCCGGTTTGCCAGCGGCCGTCGGGGAGTGCGGCGCACGACGGCGTGCTGATCCTCGCCGATCCAGAGCCCCGCTAAGACCAGGCAAAGACATGGAGAGCAGGTGCCCTCCATGCCGAAGCGGGATCTTACGCGTGGGAATGATTGGTGCGTACCCCTAAGATATCGTAAATCAGACAGTAGCCGCTGATGCCGGTCAACACCATGGTAAGCCCCAAGACGTCAAAGAAGTCGGCCAGCACGGTGTGCCCGACCACCCCAACGTATCCGAAGAGAAGCCCTGCCAAAACCCTCACCAAGCGCTCCAGCCTCGACTGATTGACCGCGATTTTTCTCACTGCCAGCCCTTCTTTCTAAGGTATTCACGGTCTTCGCCAAACCGTCCGGGCGGACCTTGCTGAGCTGAGGATACCGCCGTTTTCGAAAGCGCGTAAGACCTGACCGAACCAAGGCCAAGGGCCCTGCAGGGCTCGTTCATTGGGACCGGATACCCCAGTCGAGCGAGCTAGCCCAACGGTCGCGGCGCGATTGGTTCAGGGGAAGCAGCCCAAAATTGGGGGTGGGGAGAAGAAGAAGGGCCCCGCG
>JAIMAE010000303.1 GCA_023512105.1 Bacillota bacterium
GGGTTCGCAACTGCTGATAGTTTTATCGACGGATGACCTAGAATATGGTAGTCTATTCCCATGAAGTTATCCGATTGGGCGCGTGCCAATGGCATCTCTTATAAGACTGCGTGGCTGTGGTGGAAGCAGGGGAAGCTCCCCGTGCCCGCCCGTCAGACGCCGACGGGGACGATCTTGGTGGAGATGCCTGAGTCGCAAGATCAGGGAGCGGTGTTATACGCTCGCGTGTCTTCGGCAGATCAAAAAGCGGATCTGGATCGCCAGGTCGCTCGGCTTGCCGCATTCGCAGCGGACCGGGGAATTCGCGTGGCGAAGGTCGTGGCGGAAGTGGGGAGTGGGTTGAACGGCCATCGGAAGGGACTCCTGGCGGCGCTCCGCGCGCCAGAATACGGGATCCTCGTGGTGGAGCACCGGGACCGCTTGGCCCGGTTCGGATCGGAGTACATCGAGGCGGCCCTCGCCGCGTCGGGCCGGCGGCTGATCGTCATGGAGCCGGACGAGAGGAAGGACGATCTCGTGCAAGACCTGATCGAGGTCCTCACGCGCTGCTGCGCCCGGCTCTATGGCCGCCGCTCGGCCCGGCGCCGGGCGGAACGGGCGCTCGCGTGCGCCGCTGAGGCGGAGTCGTCGTGAAGACGCTCCAAGCCTTCCGGTTCGCCTTGGATCCCTCCCCCCGCGTCGAGCGGGCGCTGGCCTCCCACGTGGGGGCACGGCGCTTCGCTTTCAACTGGGGGCTGGCGCTGGTCCAGGAGCGGTTGGAGGCTCGCAGGCGGGGCGAGGATGTGGAGGTGCCCTGGACCCTTCCCGCGCTCCGGCGGGAGTGGAACCGGGCCAAGGAGGCCGTTGCCCCGTGGTGGCGCGAGAACTCCAAGGAGGCGTACTCCTCGGGGCTGGCGGGCTTGGCCGAGGCTCTCCAGAACTGGTCCGACAGCCGGAAGGGCCGACGCCGAGGCCGCCGGATGGGCTTCCCCCGCTTCCGCAAAAAGGGGCGCGGGCGGGAATCGGTGAGCTTTACCACCGGCGCGATCCGGGTGGACGACCCAAGCCACGTCGTCCTGCCTCGGATTGGGCGGGTGCGCACGCACGAGCCGACGACGGCGCTGCGTTCCCGGATCGAGGCGGGCACGGCCCGCATTCTGCGCGCCACGGTGAGTCGGGAAGGCGGCCGCTGGTACGTCAGCTTCACCTGCGAGGTGGAGCGCGTACCCCAAACGCCCCGGCGTCCGCATGCCGTTGTCGGGGTGGATGCGGGAATCCAGCATTTGGCCGTCTTGTCTACGGGGGAAATGATCGAAAACCCTCGACCGCTTCAAAACGCTCTCAATCAGATTGCCCGGCTGAACCGAGAACTCGCTCGACGACAACCCGGCAGTCGTGGGTGGGAAGAGACCCGGCGACGACTGGCCCGGGCTCATGCCCGTGTCGCAAACATTCGGCGGGATGCGTGGCACAAACTCACGACACGGCTAGCAAAAACCTTTGGAACGGTCGTCGTGGAGACCTTGAATGTCGAGGGCCTGAAGCGTAACCGTCGTCTAGCCCGGGCGATTGCGGATGCGGCACTGGGGAACCTCCGTAGACAACTCCGGTACAAATGTCCGTGGTCCGGTTCGCGAGTGGTGGAGGCTGACCCGTTTTACCCGAGCAGCAAGCGGTGCTCACGCTGTGGCGCGGTGAAGGACACCCTGCCCCTATGGGCGCGCACATTTGGGTGCGAGGTCTGTAGCCTCATCCTCGACCGCGACGAAAACGCCGCGGGCAACCTGGCGGCTCTGGCCGCTGCTGTCGCCGGGAGTGGCCCGGAGACGTAAAACGCCCGCGGACGGGACGTAAGACCTGCGACGCGGCGGGCAGTCCCGGAGGAAGCGGGAAGCTGGCGGGAGACCCTCCGGAAGACCAGCACCTCCGTCTGGTAACGGACGGATACCGGGAATAAATTGCTATGTTCTCGGCAACGGT
>JAIMAE010000073.1 GCA_023512105.1 Bacillota bacterium
GCGTTTGAGGGCAACCCGAAGCTGTTTTGGGGGCGTCCCTCTGCCACCACCTCCCAGACCACCGGCCGGCCGGAGCCGGACAACCCGATGAACTCCGGCCCCTCCAACCTCGGCCCGGACAGCCAAGCCCTGCTGGACCACGTGCGGGCCCGCATCGCCACCTACCTGAAGAGCACGCCCGGCCTGACCGTCTCGCAAATTCCCCCGAGCTTGGTGGAAAGCTCCGGGTCGGGACTAGACCCTGACATCTCTCCTCAGGCCGCCCTGATCCAGGTGCCGCGGGTGAGCCGGGCCACCGGCCTCTCGCCCCAGACCTTGCGGAAACTAATCCAACAGGCCACCCGCCCTCCCGCCTTGGGCATCTTTGGCCGGCCCCGGGTCAATGTAGTGGAGTTAAACCTTCGGCTGCTCCAGCGGCTCTCCGCCCATCCCTAAGTAGGCCAGCACGGCGGCTGCCGCCTCCTCGCCCTGCCGAATGCAGTCCGGGATGCCCACCCCGTCCAAGGCGGCACCGGCCAAAAAGAGTCCCGGGGTCCGGCTCACCGCCTGGCGGGCCGCCTGGACTCGCGCGCGGTGTCCCACCAGGTATTGGGGCAACCCGCGCTCCACCCGAAACACCTTGGACCAGAGGGGGGGTGCGGCAAAACGCCCCATCACCACCTCGAGGTCCGAGAGGGCCCGTTCCAACAACCGGCCGTCTGGGTGAGCCAAGACATCGGTGTGGGCCCGGCCCAAGAACACCCGAAACACCGCCTCTGACGGCGGGTTGGCATAGGCCCACTTGGCGCTGACCCAGGTGCAGGCGGTGATCTCCAGCCCCTCGCCCCTGGGTACCAGAAACCCGGTTCGGTCCAGGGGCCTCGGCACCGCGGCGTGGTCGAAGACCAGGCCCACCACCGCCAAATTGGTGTAGGGAATCCCCTGGAGCGCCTGGGAGGCTTGCGGGTAGGCCTTGGCCAAAATCGGGGCCGATGCCCAGGACGGAGTAGCCAGGATCACCGCCTCCGCCTCCGCCTCGCTGCCGTCGCTGCCCTTCAGGCGAAAGCGGCCCGAGGCATCGATGACCTCGGTCGCCGGACGCCCCCGCACCACCCGCGTGGCCGAAAGCTGCTCCGCCACCCGTTCGACCAGCGTCTGCAGGCCGCTGGCCACGGTCACAAATGGGCTTTCCGCCCCGGGAGCAGTCGGGCGCCGGCCCCGGGCCTTGCCGGCCGCCCGGAGCAGGCTGCGGGATTGGCGCGCCCAGTTCAAAAACTGGGGGAAGGTGGCGGCGGTACTCATATTCCAAAGGTCGCCGGCGTAAATCCCCGAGAGCAGGGGCTCGGCCAGCCGCTCCACCACCTGGCGCCCGAAGCGATGGCTGAGCAGCGCCCCCAAGGCGATGTCCTCACCGGGCTTAAGCCCCGGGCGAATCAGGTCCGCCGCCGCCCTCACCTTGCCCCAGGGGCTGAGCAGCGGATTTCGCAAAAGAGGGCCCAGCCGGGTTGGGATGCCCACCTCCAGCCCGGCGGGAATCGGATAGAGCCGGTTGCGATGGTAGATGTAAGAGCCGCGGTGGGCGGGATGGATTCCGATCAGCGCATCCCCTAGGCCCACCTCTTGACACAAGCGTTCGGCCTGCGGCTTGCGGCGGAGCAGCGAGTCTGGCCCTCCCTCCACCACCCATCCGCCCTGGCGATGGGTGCGAATCGCCCCCCCTAAACGCTCCGACGCCTCCCACAGCTCGACCTGGATCGCCCCCGACCGCGCCCACCGCTCCAGGCGCCAGGCCGCCGCCAAGCCGGTGATCCCGCCACCGACGATGATCACGCGGGGTGCCCCCTTCACGACGCCGCCTCCGGATGCCGCGCCAAGTCGGCCAGGACCTCGATCAGGGCCGGCTGGTCGTTGGGACAGGGTAGGCGGAAGAAGGTGACCCCGGCCCGTTCCGCGGTGGCCCGGGCCTGGACATCAAGGTCGTACAGCGTCTCCAGATGGTCGGAAATAAACCCGATCGGCACCACCGCCACCGCGACCCCTGGTTGCGCCCAGGCCAAAAGCCGCCCTTCCAGCTCTGGCCCCAGCCATTCCCCGGGCGCCTGGGGGCGGCTCTGATACACCACCTCCCAGCGAGAAAGTCCAGCCTCCTGGGCCACCCGGCGAGCGGTGGCCTCCACCGCCTGGGCGTAATCCTGGGCGGTGGCGGGAAGGCTGTGGGCGGAAAACAGCCAGACCACCGAATTGGCCGCCTGAGGCAAGGTGCGGCGCAGGGCGGCAATCTGGTCCACCCAGAACCGGATGAGGCTCGGGTGCAGGTGCCAGGCGCGCACCGCCCGCCAGGGCGGGCCCCCGCAGGCGGCGACGGCGTCGGAGACCAGCTTCAGATAACTGCCCACGCTCTGGGGCGCGTAATGCGGGGCGAGGGCAATCGCCACCAGTTCCTCCACCCCGCTCCGCCAAGCCTGCTCCACCATCTCGGCGATGTAGGGCGGCGCATGCTTGAATCCAAGCAAAACTTCCCACCCTTCCGCGGCCAAGCGCTCTTGCAGGGCACGGCGTTGGCGCTCGCTCACCTCGCGAAGCGGAGAGCCTCCGATCGCGGCGTAGCGGCGGGTCAAGGAGGCCACCGCCTCGGGGGAAGGCCTGCGCCCTCCCAGGATGTGGGTGTAGTACCGTTCTACGTCCTCCAGCCCCTGCGGACTGCCGTAGGCCATCAGCAACACGGCGCGACGCGGCCTCTCCATGGCGCTACTCCCCTGAAAGCGACGCAGGCGCCTGGCTGGGCCAGGCGTGAACCCATTCCACCAAGCGGCGCAGGGTCTCGGGGGAGGTCTCGGGCAGCACCCCGTGGCCCAGGTTGAAGATGAAGCCGGGTCGCCCGGCGTTGGCGTCCAGGATCGCCCGGGCCTTGGCGGCCACCACCGGCCAGGGGGCCAGGACCGCCACCGGGTCCAAGTTGCCTTGCACCGGCTGGTCCCATCCCAGCTGTTCTCGGGCCTGGGCCAGCGGGATCCGCCAGTCGAGCCCCACCACCTCGACCTGCAGGGCCCGGATCTGCGCCAACAGGGTGGCCGTGACCACCCCGAAGTAGATCACCGGGGCACGCCCCTTGACCTGCCGGAGCAAACGCCGCAAATACGGCACCACAAAGCTCTCGTAGTCCTCCGGGGCAAGCGCCCCCACCCAGGAGTCGAAGATCTGCACCGCGCTCGCCCCGCACGCGATTTGGTACGCCAGATAGGCGGCGGTGGCGTCGGCCAGGCGCTCCATCAGCCGCTCCCAGGCGGCCGGCTGCTCCCACATCATGCGCTTGGTGTGAACGTATTGGCGGGAGGGGCTGCCTTCGATCAGGTAGCTGGCCAAGGTAAAGGGGCCCCCGGCAAAACCGATCAGGGGCACCTCGAGGCGGTCGACGATCCGGGCAATCGCCTCCCCCACAAACGGCAGGTCCCGGCCGGGCTCCAGTCCGCGGAGCCGCTCGACGGCGGCCAAGTCGCGGATGGGGGACTCCACCACCGGTCCCACCTTCTCCCGGATTTCAAACCCCACCCCCATCGGGCCCAGGGGAATCATGATGTCGGAGAACAGGATGGCCGCGTCCACCCCCAGGCTTTCCACGGCATGGCAGGTGACCTCGGCACATAAAATGGGGTCTTGGGCAATCGCGATCAGACTCTTTTGCTCGCGCAGGCGGCGATACTCTGGCTGATAACGACCGGCCTGGCGCATGAACCAGACCGGGGTCACCTCGGTGGCCTGCCCCCGGCAGGCCCGGAGAAAACGGTCGTTCAAAGGTGCCCCTCCTCGTTGTCCCGCCCATTATAGCACAGGGGTAGGGACGCCCTTTCGATGGCTCCAGACTTAGGGTAAATTGAAAAAGAGATTCTGGCGAGAAAGCCCGGCGAGGTGGAGGTGGTCGAATGCGGCGCGCATGGCGCTGGAGCTTGGTATGGCTGGCCCTGCCCTGGCTTGCCGCCTGCGGCCCCACCGCGGGGAAGACGCCCCAGCCGGCCGGCGCCTCCCCGTCGGCCCCTTCATTTGCGCCGACCTCGCCGCTTTACCCGACGGCGGTTCCCAAGCCGCTGGCCCCGTGGCCCAGTCGCGGGCCGGATGCCTCGGCCATCACCGCCGCCTTGGGGGCGCTGACCACCGACCAGACCCCGGCCCAGCTCTGCCTCTCCTTGCGTCATGAGCCGCCTTTGGCCCTGGCCTGGACCGGACTGCGGCTGACCGCGATCGCCAAGCCGGGTGTTCCCGCCGCCCGCTGGGCCCTTTGGCGCTGGGAGCAAGGCCAATGGCACTTGGTGGGGGTGACCTCGACCACCAACAGCAACTACCTCATCCGCGTGCTCTGCGCGCCAGCCCCGGACGGCTCGATGGGGATAGCCAGCGAATGGGTCAGCGGAGGTTCCGACGGCGTGGGGGCCTTTCGCAACTGGATGGCCACCGCCCAAGGCCTGCAACCGATCGACGGCTGGCTGTCCGTGGTCGCTCCCTCGCTGACCCGCATCGGTCCCGACCTGTTTCGCGAGGCCGGTGCCCGCGACGCCTATTCGTTTCTCTGGACCAAGGCCGCCGGATGGCACCTGGTCACCTTGGGCCTGCAGGCCACCATCCCCGCCCAGGCGATCCAGATCCCTTGGGGCCTGCGCAACGGGCAACCGGTGCTCTTGAGCCCGCTCCCCAAGGAAGTGATGGCCGACGGACCGGTGGCCTTTGTGCCCCAGGGCGCGTTGGTGCACCAATGGTGGCAGGTGGTGGGGCCCTTTGCCACCGAGGAAGCAGCCCAGGCGGTGGCCCAGACCGGTTCCTCGGCCTTGGCGATGGCCCAATTCATCCCCGGCGCGGTGGTGGTCCCGCCCGCGGGCACTACATATTGGGTCTTGGCGGTTTGGCCCCCCAACCACGAGCGCCCGACCGCCATGACCGTGGTCAAACTGGTGGCCGTTCGCTGAGCCAGCATACGGCCTGAAGCTCCACCAGCAAGAAGCAAGAGGAAGGTGGCAGACATCGACACCATTCACCTCCCCGCATCAGACGTGCAAGGCTACTATCGGTTTCCGACCATCTGCAACGACGTCATCGTCTTCGTCAGCGAAGACGACCTGTGGGCGGTGCCCCGCCAAGGCGGAGTGGCGCGCCGGCTGACCACCGGGCTGGGTGCGGTCACCCGCCCCCTGTTCTCCCCCGACGGCCGCTGGTTGGCCTTCACTGGGAAAGAGGAAGGTGACACCGAAGTCTACGTCATGCCTGCCGAGGGGGGAGAGGTCCGGCGGCTCACCTATCTGGGAGCGGCGGTGCAGGTGGCGGGCTGGACCCCTGAGGGAGAGGTGGTCTTTGCCAGCAATCACGCTCGGCCGTTTCGCAATTGGTTTGAGCTCTACCGGATCTCCCTCGAGGGCGGAGAACCGGTGTCGCTCCAATTAGGCCTGGCCCACCAAATCGCCTTTGGCCCCGGCAAGGCACTGGCCATCGGGCGCAACACCCTGGACCCGGCCCGGTGGAAGCGCTACCGCGGCGGAACCCGCGGCGTGCTCTGGATCGACCCCGACGGAGGGGGAGAGTTTTACCGCTACGCCCGGGATGACGGCAACCTGGCCTCCCCGATGTGGGTCGGCGAGCGCATTTATTTCTTGAGCGACCACGAAGGGGTGGGCAATCTCTACTCGATCCGCCCGGATGGGACGGACCTGGTTCGCCACACCGACCACCTCACCTACTACGCGCGCAACGCCACCACCGACGGCCGCTACATCGTCTACCATGCCGGGGCCGACCTGTACTGCTACGACACCGCCACCGGGCAGGGCCAACCGGTTCCGGTCCGCTATCACAGCCAGCGGACCCAGCGCGAGCGCCGCTACGTCCCGGCCGAACGCTACCTGGGAGAGTATGCCCCCCACCCCCAAGGTCACCTGCTCCTGGTCGCATCGCGCGGCAAACTGTTCACCATGGGGCCGTTCGAAGGGCCGGCCCTGCCGTTGGGAGTGCCGCAAGGGGTCCGCTATCGCCTTCCGCAGTGGGTCGGCGGGGACGGCGAGTCGATCCTGGCCGTCACCGACGAAGGCGGAGAGGAAGGGCTCGAGCTCCTCGCCGTGGACGCCTGGGAGCACCGGCGGCGGATCGCCGACGGGCTGGGCCGGATCACCGCCCTCTCCGTCTCCCCGGACGGCCAACTGGCGGCCTTTGCCAACCACCGCTTTCAGCTGGGGCTGGTCGACCTCAAAGCGGGGCGCTGGCAGTGGATCGACCAGTCGCCTTACGGCCTGCTGGAGGGGCTGGCTTGGTCGCCGGACAGCCGATGGCTCGCCT
Source organism: Bacillota bacterium (assembly GCA_023512105.1). Lineage (GTDB taxonomy): Bacteria > Bacillota > Sulfobacillia > Sulfobacillales > Sulfobacillaceae > JAIMAE01. The sequence goes on from JAIMAE010000073.1 coordinate 6,292, forward strand.
ACAGCCGGCCCGACACCGCCAAGACGGCGGCCATCTACCTCTGGCAGCGCCCCCCGGAAGGAGAGGAGCCCAAACCGCCGCTGCGGGCCACCGTCCCGGTGTTGCGGGACGTCTCCCCCGTCTTTGACCCCTCCGGCAAGTACCTCTATTTTCTCGGCTATCGCCACTTCGACCCGGTCTATGACAACCTTCGCTTCGACCTCGGCTTCCCCTACGGGGTGCGGCCCTACGCCTTGGTCTTGACCGCCGACGCCCGCTCCCCCTTTGACCCCCTGCCCACGCCGGAGGAGGGCGAAGACAAAGGGGGAGAGTCCAAAACCCCGGAGGTCCGGATCGACATCGAGGGAATCCACGAGCGAGTGGTGGCGGTGCCGGTGCCGGAAGGCCGCTATCTTCAGATCGAGGCGGGTTCCGGCAAGATCTTCTACACCGTCGAGCCGCTCCACGGCAGCCTGGACAACTCGTTCTTCCCCGGCGCGCCGCGGGCTCGGGCCAGTCTGAAAATGTACGACCTCAAGTCCCAGAAGGAGGAGACCCTGGCCTCGGAAGTCACCAGTTTTCGGTTGAGCCGCAACCGCACCACCATGGTCATTCGCTCCCGCAACCGCCTGCGGGTGGTCAAGGCGGGCGACAAGGTGGATGAAAAGCGAACCGCCCCGGGCCGCGAGTCCGGGGTGGTCGACCTCGACCGGATTTCCCTGGAGGTGGATCCCCCGGCCGAGTGGGCTCAGATGCAGCGCGAAGCCTGGCGCCTGATGCGCGACAACTTCTGGAACGCCGGGATGTCGGACGTGGACTGGGAGGAGGTCTACCGCCGCTACCAGGTGCTGCTGCCGCGAGTCGGCTGTCGGAGCGAGTTTTCCGACCTGTTGTGGGAGATGCAGGGAGAACTGGGGACCTCCCACGCCTACGAGATGGGCGGCGAATACCGCCCCGAACCCAACTTCCGCATCGGGTTTCTGGGGGTGGAAGGGCATTGGGTCGAAGCCGAGCGCGGCTGGCGGATCGACCGCATCCTCCAAGGCGACGGCTGGCAAGATGGCCACGGCTCCCCGCTGGCCGCCCCCGGAGTCGGGCTGCGCCCGGGAGACCTGCTTTTGGCGATCGACGGACAGCCCCTGGCCTCCACCCTTCCCCCTGGGCGAGCCCTGGTCAACAAGGGGGGCAAGAGCGTGCGTTTGACGGTACGCCGCGCCGCTCAGGATCCCTCGGCGGCGCCCGAGGCGGTGGTGGTCAAGGCCTTGGAGAGCGAGCTCAACCTCCGCTACCGCGATTGGGTGGAGCGAAACCGCGCCTACGTGCACGCCTCCAGCGGCGGCCGCCTGGGCTACGTGCACGTCCCCGACATGGGGCCGCGCGGCTACGCCGAGTTTTACCGCAGTTACCTCGCCGAATCGACCCGCGAGGGACTGATCATCGACGTGCGTTTCAACGGCGGTGGCCACGTCTCGCAACTGCTGTTGGAGACTCTGCGGCGAAAGCCGCTCGGCTTCGACGTGCCTCGCCACGGAGTGCCCGAGCCCTATCCCCAAGACAGCATCCTCGGGCCGATGGTGGCCTTGACCAACGAGCACGCCGGTTCGGACGGCGACATCTTCAGCCACGCCTTCAAGCGGCTGGGATTGGGTCCGTTGATCGGGGTGCGGACGTGGGGGGGCGTGATCGGGATCTGGGCTCGCCATCCCCTGGTGGACGGCACCGTCACCACCCAGCCCGAGTTCTCCTTCTGGTTTTACGACGTGGGCTACGGGATCGAAAACTGGGGGGCGGAACCAGACCTCTGGGTGGAGAACCGACCGCAAGACTACCGGCAAGGTCAAGACGCCCAGCTCGAGCGGGCGGTGGCCGAAGCGCTGGCCCTCTTGGAGGCCAACCCGCCGCGGCTGCCCGACTTCGGCCCCGTCCCCAGTCGCCGGCTCCCCAGTGCACTGAGGCCCCGGACGTCGTGACGCCGGGGCCTTACCGCTGTTGGGCCACCTGAACCACCCGGGGAACCAGGTCGGCTAACAGGGGGGGCAGCACAAAGCTGGCTCGGTGGACGGCTTCGCTGTACCAACGGGTCTCCCAGGTCACCGGGCGTCGGGGTTGACTGGGGTCGGTTCCGCGTCCGGCAGCGAGAAAGGTGAACAGGCCGCCCGGGTAGGTGGGCACCACGCACCAATAGACCCGAACCACCGGAAAGACGGCCAAGCTGTCTTGGCTGACCTCCCGCACCGTGTCCGGGTTGTAGAACGGGGTACCGGTCTGCTGCACGAACAACCCGCCCTCGCGCAGCGCCCGCAGCACCTGGCGCCGGAATGGCGGCGCGTACAAGGTCCGGCCGGGCCCCTCCCCCTCTGGATCGGTGGAATCGACCAAAATCACGTCGAAGGCCTCCCCCGCCGGCAGCTCCTCCAGGTATCTCGCCCCGTCCTGAAAACGCACGGTCAGGCGCGGATCGGCAAAGGAAACCGCGTGGCCGGGCAGAAAGCGCTTGGAAACCTCCACCACCTCGGGGTCGATCTCCACCAGCGTCACTTCCCGGACCCAGGGACAGCGCAGGACCTCGCGGGCCAACCCGCCGTCGCCTCCGCCGATGATCAACACCCGTTCCGGCGCCGGGTGGGCGGTCAGCGGAACCAGGGCCATCATCTCGTGATAGATGAACTCATCCTTGGCCGTGGTCTGCACGATGCCGTCCAGCGCCAACGTGGGGCCAAAATCTTCCGTTTCCACCACGGTGATCTCTTGATATGCCGACCGCCCGCTGTGGAGGACCCGCCTTACCTTCCACTCCAGGCGATGGCCCGGCGATGCCTCTTCCCGAAACCACAGTGCCACCGATGAACCGCCTCCCAACTCCCCTAAACCGGGGGGAGCAGCACCCCACCTGCGCACCTTGGGGCGAGTCGCCGCGTGCTGTTCACCGCCACCTTGGCCTGAAGCTGGGCCCAGCACCAGGAGAAACTGCCCGCTGACGGACCCAGGTGCCGAGGCAAAACCCTATCGCGGTTCCTGCGCGGCACGCCTTCTGTCGGTCGGCCGTGTGCGATGGCCAGTCGAAGGCGCCGCCGGCTGAAGGAACCTTGGAGGACGAAGACTCGGCCGCTTAGAACGAGTGGGTCTGGTAGTATTCGGCGTTGATGCGAGCGTAGTCCTTGAACTCCTCGGGCAGCTCGCTCTCCTCGAAGATGGCCTCCACCGGGCACTCGGGGACGCAGGCGCCGCAGTCGATGCAGGTGTTGGGATCGATGTAGAGCTGAGGAGCTTCGTCGAAGGCGGGCCCGTCCACGTTTTCTACAGGATGAATGCAGTCGACCGGGCACACCTGGACGCAACTTTGGTCCTTGACGTCAATGCATCGTGCGGTGATCACGTGGGGCATGACTGTCCCTCCCTTGGGTAATTTACCTGTCAATTATAGCAGAGATGGCTCGACTCCGAAACGAAGTCGCAATAGGGCTGCATCTCCCCCCAACCCGCCGGGCACTGGATATCAGTGCGGTGGGCGTCAGATGGTTAAACTCTAGCCAAGTCACATAGGCTCGAAGGCGGAGGGAAGCAGATGGAGCGCCGTTGGTGGCAACTTGCGTTGGAGTACCTCACCGGGGTGCGCCCGCGGGTCACCCAAGCCTTAATCCCCATTCGCGCCGCCGCCGAATCGATTCCCGACGCCGCCCTGCGCCAGGCCGCCTTGAGCTCGATCGACAGCAAGCGGTTTCACTGCGAAGGAGGCGCGGTCCTGGCCGGTCCCAGTCGCGATGCCTCCGGGCGCAGTTTCGACTTTCTCATCCCCTACCAGACCCTCTGCGACTACCTGGACACCCTCACCGATCGCGGACCCTCGAAGGATCCCGAAAACCTCAGGCAGCTGCACCAGGCGCTCTTCGACGCCGTGCAACCGGCCGCGCCGGACCACGACTACTACCGACACCATCCCCATCGCCAAGATGGCGGCTACGCCCGCTGGCTGGTGCGGTTGTGCCAACGCTCCCTGGGCGAGATCGAAGGTTACGAGCGCCTGGCCATGCCCTGGATGCTGGACTTGGTCGACCGCTACGTCTGCCTTCAGGTGGCCAAGCATGGCCCGCCCGACAGCCGGGTGCCGGCTCTGCGCGCGTTGTTCGCGCGCCACCGCGGCGACCATCTCGGCCTGTTCTGGTGGGAGTTTGCCGCCGCCTGCGGCTCCACCTTGCCCATGTTCGCCGTGCTGGCCAAGCTCGCCTCCCAACCCGCGGCGTCCGAGGTCGAACTGGAACGGCTGGTGCGCCTCTACCACCCGTGGATCGGCGGGCTCCACATCCTCTTGGACTATCTGGTCGACGGCGAGGAGGACAGACAGCATGGCGACCTCAATTTCGTGGCCTACTACGCCGACGCGGAGCAGGCGCGAGAACGCCTCAGCTGGCTGTATCGGCGCTGTCTGGAGGAGGCGGCGGGATACCCCGATGCCCGCTTTCACCACTACGTGGCCACCGGCCTTTTGGCCTTCTATCTCTGCGATCGCAAGCTCGGCTTCCCTCCTCCCCCCATGGTCCGCGGGCTCTTGGCCCAGGGGGGCCTCGAGGCGGCGATCTTATGGATCCTCTCTGGCTTGAGCCGCTCGCGCTGACCGGTTGACAACTTCAGTAGTCTATTAATAGACTGAATGACATCTAACATTTACTAGGAGGGCATCGTATGCGCTGGAGACAATGGGCCCTGCTCGCCTTTCCCTTCTGGCTTCTGTCTGCCTGCGGTTCGACGGCCGCACCTCAATCGCCTCCTTCGACGGCCAATCCCCCGGTCCAGGTGGTGTATGCCGGCTCCCTGGCCTATCTCAACGACGACGTCTTAGGTCCCGCCTTCACCCGCTCCACCCACATCCCCTACCAGGGACGAGGCGGCGGATCGTTTGCCATGGCCCACCAGATCGCCTCCAACCTCATCCCCGCGGACGTGTTTGAGAGCATCGGAACCCAACCGATCCAGCAGCTGGAGCCGGCCAAGACCCACTGGGCGGTGGAGGTGGCCGCCACCCCGCTGGCCATCGCCTACAACCCCCATTCCGCCGACGCCGCCTTTTTCCAAAGCGTGGCAGAACATAAGCGACCGCTGCGCGATCTCTTTACTTTCCTGACCAGCCACCCGGTAAAGCTGGGCCGCACCAACCCGGCCACCGACCCCCAGGGACAAGCCTTTTACTTGATGGTGGAATTGGCCGCCAAGCAGTACGGCCTGCCGCCCGACGCCGTCTCCCGCATCCTCGGAGCCTGGAACAACCCCTCGCAGGTCTACTCCGAGGAAGGCATCTTGACCCAACTTCAGGCGGGGGGGCTCGACCTCGCCTCCACCTACGTGCCGGAGGCGGTCCAGCGCCACCTGCCCTACATCCCACTGCCGGCTTCTCTCAACTTCTCGGATCCCGCGTTGGCCTCCTGGTATCACAGCGCGAGCCTGACCATTCCCCAGGTGGGGACGGTCCACGGCACTCCGTTGGCGGTCTGGGTCACCACCATCGGGAGTCGCAAGCAGGGAGCGGATTTCGTGGCCTTTTTGCTGCAGCGCGCCGACCTCTGGCGCCAGGCCGGCTACGAGCCGCTGAAGCCGACTCTGCAAGGCCAGGCGGCCGCGGTTCCGAGCGCAGTCCGCAATGTCCTTCACCGGTAGGGCCCAGGCGCCGTGGCTGGTCGCGGCGCTCGGCGTAGGCCTGCTCTCGCTCCTGCCGGTCGGGGTCTTGGTCGCCGAGCGCAGCTGGGAGCATATTCCTCTGGCTCTGGCCGCGTCGGCCGTCCGGGTCAGCCTGCTCTCCGGTGGGATCGCGCTCGGCGTGGTGATTGGGTTGGGGCTGCCTTCCGCTTGGTACCTGGCCCGCCATGCCCAAAGCCCCCTGCGCCGGGCAGTCGAGTTGGCGCTGTTGGCCCTGCTGCTCACCCCTCCGCTGGTGTTAGGCCTGGTGTTGGCCTTTGTCTTGGGACCGACCACCGGCGTCGGCATGGCGCTGTCGGGTTGGGGCATCTCCCCCACCAACTCCTGGTTCGCCTTGGTGGTGGCGGAGGTCTACGAGGCCTTGCCCTACTTTGTGCTGACGGCCTCGGCCGCCTTTGAAGGAGTTCCGCGGGTATACGAAGAAGCCGCCCTGAGCCTGGTGCCGCAACCGTGGCGGGTGTGGCGAGAGGTCACCCTGCCCTTGGCCGCCCCCGGCCTCATCGCCGCCGCCGCCATGGCCTGGGCCCGGGTGGTGGGGGCCTTCGGCGCCGTCATCGTCGTCGCCTATCATCCCGCGGGGCTGCCGTTGGCGATTTGGGTTGGCCTCGAGGAGTTTGGCCTCCCCGCGGCGCTCCCCTTGGCGCTCATCCTGTTGGCGGTGGGACTGCCGGTCCCGTGGTTGTTGATGTTGTGGAGGCGTAGCCATGATCCGGTGGCAGGTTGAGGCCACCCATCCCTTGCCGATTCGCATCGACCTGGCCATTCCCGACCCCATCCCCCGCCGCATCGCCTTGGTGGGGCCCAATGGGGCTGGGAAAACCACGCTGCTTAGGCTGTGGGCAGGCTTGGGCTCGGGATGGGCCCGGTGGACCGAGGAACCCTCGCTCGCGAAGTGGCGGTTCGTCCTGGTCCCCCAGGCGCCCAGCCTCTGGCCGCACCGTCGGCTGGCCCATCAGCTCCAATGGGTGGCAGGAGGCCCTTGGCTGCACGACCCCGAGCTGAAGGCCTGGGTCGAGCGCCTACACTTGGGCGACGTGTTGGCGCGGTTTCCCCGGCAGCTCTCCGGAGGCCAGCAACAGCGGGCCACCCTGCTGCGGGCGTTGGCCGCTCGACCGACCGTGCTCGCCTTAGACGAGGTCTTGGCGCAGGTAGACGCCGGCGAACGCGAGCAAATTTTTGAAGGCCTGGAAGACTGGGCGGAGGCCCGTCCAGACCGCCGGCTGATTTTCACCGGCCATCGTTTCGACGAGGTTGTCCGGATGGCCGAGTGGGCGGTGGTCTTATTGGATGGTCGGGTGGTCAGCCACGGCCCGCCCCCAAGCCTCCGGGATCATCCGGGCAGCTGGGAGGTGGCGCGCCTGGTGGGGTACCAGAGCTGGATCCCCCGCCCGGCCATCGTCCTTCCTCCTGGAACCACCTCGGTCGACGATGGGATGGCCCTTCGCGAAGAGGACCTCGGATGGCCCACCGCGGAGCGGGCCCCGGAGGTGCGGGGAAGAGTCCTCCGCATAAAGCCGGATCAGGTCGAGGTAGAGGTCCCGGCCGAGGCGGGGCGACGCAGGTTTTGGCTGTCCCGCAGTGCTGGGCCGCACCCCCTCCAGGTGGGGGAGGAAGTCCGGTTGGCGCTTACAGGGCGATGGGTCTCGCGCAAAGGAGGAGAACCATGAGCGAGCGTGACCATAGCGATCGGGAAGAGGGCGCAGCGGACCTCTCCGCTTTTGGTCTGGCCGTCGCGGAGCGGCGGCGGGCGGCTGGACTCTCCCAAGCCGTGCTAGCCGCCATGGCCGGCATCTCCCGGCAAAATCTTTCCCTCATCGAGCGGGGCGAGCGGGTACCGCAACTGACGGTGGCGCGCAACCTCGCCCGGGCGCTCGGCATAAGCCTCGATGCGCTGGCCGCCTCCCTGCCGGAGCGGCCGCACCCCGCCTCCCCGGTGGTCTGGTGGTTTCATCAGATTCCCAACCGCCCGGCGGCGGTGGTCTGGACCTGGATCGACGGCCGCCTG
>JAIMAE010000304.1 GCA_023512105.1 Bacillota bacterium
GGACGGCGGGAATTTTTCTACGCCGGTCGCCTGCCGGTGGCGTTGAAGCGCCTGTTTAACCAGGCCTACTGCAGGTTTCGGGGCGCCTTACCGATCATGCCTTAGCGACTTAGCCTGGGCGCTGACCAAGAGGACCACCTCGGTCGGCCGGGAGTGGAGCACCGGATGGGAGAAGCCGGCCGCATCGAGCCACTGGGGAAGGTCTTCTCCCCGGTGCCACGCCGCATGGGTCTCGGAAAGCCAGCGGTAAGGCGGGGTTCCCTGGCCTTGGGGCCAGTCGCGGGTCAGCCACACCTCCCCCAGCCAGGGCAGCAGGCGATGAAAGTAGAGCCGAAAGCCGGTGCCCCGCCACCCCACCGGGGTGTGGGTCTCGAGCAGCACGAGGTGGCCGTCTTGGCGAAGAACCCGGCGTGCGGCCCGGAGGAACGCCACCGGATCGGGGGTGTCGCGGAGCACAAAGGAGGTGGCCACCACGTCAAATTCCCCGGGGTGATGCTCCGAGAACGCCTCAAAACGCTCCTGACAACGCTCGGCTGGCGGGGTGACCCGGTCTAACATGGCCGCCGAGCTGTCGACCCCGACCAGGCGTACCTTGGGCAGGCGGCGCGCCAGCTCTCTTAACAGCCAGCCCGGGCCACAGCCGGCGTCGACCACCGAGCGGGGGCCAAAGGTGCGGATCACCTCGGCCATCCGGCTCATCCACTGGGGGTAGCGACCCCAGGAGACCGCCACCGTCTGGTCCAGGTAACGGGAGGCCATCCAATCAAAGGTGGGAGTGAGGTCAGTCGCCAGCGGTATCGGTTGCATGGGAACCCTCCTTGCGCCGCCTTGTCTTTACAAGAGGGGAATCCGGCCTCATCGGCGCGATGTCCAAAGCTGGTACTGTTGCCGCAAAACCTCAGCGAGTCGACCATATTCTCTCACCAGGCGCTCAAGGCTATGAGTCAGGCTTGGCAAGCCGGGATCCCCGGAAGGCCTCTCCAAGATGCAGGGAATGCCAAGCGCTCTGGCCATATCCGGCGATTCGGCCACGAGGTGATGGGCCCGGAGCTCTCCCAGGTCTTTGAGGCCTAAGGCCGCGCAGAGCAGATCCAGTTCTTCGCGGATGGCCTCAAACCAGCGAACCAGGTGGTCAGCGGCCATCCCGGGGTCGATGGCCCCCTTGCTCTTGCGGGCCGCCTTGGCCATGACGGCGGCGGTCGGCGGGAGGGGAAAGCCGCGATGAACCTGGCCGTGGGTCAGGGCCAGCAACAGGACCGACCCGACCGCCACCGCATCCGCGCCCAGCGCCAGCAGTTTCACCACGTCGGCGCCGTCGCGCACACCCCCCGAGGCGATCAGCGAGACCTCGCCGCGCCGGCCCTGGGCCAGCAGCCAGCGGTGGGCACGGGCGATGGCCAGGGCGGTGGGGATCCCCAGCTGGTCGCTTAACACCGCCGGGCTTCCCGCGCTGCCGGCCTCCCGGCCGTCTAAGGTGATCACGTCGACCCCGCAGGTCAGGAGGTAGGCCAGGTCTTGTTCGAGGTGGTGGGTGGCCGGGATCTTGACCCCCACCGGGATCTCCGGGTTGATCCGGCGAATCTCCGCAATCCAGGGGGCAAGGTCCTGACCCTGCGCGGTGTGCAGATGGGCGGTATGCCAGGGTTGGACGGCCTGGGCCACCCGAGGCTCGAGGTCGCCCAGGGGCTTGAAGATGGCGACGCCGCCTTCCGAGCCTTGGCCCAACTGAATCTCCACCATGTCGGCCAAGGCCACCACCGGCGTCTGGTGCGCCCAGCTGGCGCGGCTTGCTTGCAGCACCCAGCGATGGGAAAAGGCCCGCTCCTCGGGGAGGTAGGGACCTTCGCCGGAGACCACCGCGGTGCCGGCCAGCGC
>JAIMAE010000074.1 GCA_023512105.1 Bacillota bacterium
GCCCCCCATCAAGGGGTGGTGATCACCGCCATGCCGCTTGACGCGGCCAACGAACAAGCCGGCGGCCTCATGATCAATCGGATCGACACCGTGGTGTGGGTGGGTCGGACCAATCGGGAGACCCCGGGCTCTGGAAGGACCGAAGGAGCCTACGCACCGTGGGGATACCAAGGGCCGTGGTGGCCGCCAGGCGAGTGACGCACGCAGGTTGGGTATCGCATCAGGTATCCGCGCGATGTCGCGGCAATCCGCGCGCAGAAAGGAGCGAGTTACATGTCAGACAGCCTTTACGCGGCCATCTCCGGGCTGGACTCCGAACAGCAGCTGTTGGGGGTGGTCTCCCAGAACATCGCCAACGTCAACACCACCGGGTACAAGGCCAGCAGCGCCAGCTTCGCCGAGGCCTTGCAGCAGACTTTGCAGGGGGCGGGGGCGCCAACCGCCAACCTGGGCGGGACTAATCCCGAGCAGGTGACGGCCGGCGGAGCGGTGAGCGTCAATGCGATTGACGTCAACATGAGCCAGGGACAGATCCAGAGCACGGGGATCAACACCAACCTGGCCATCCAGGGCCAAGGCTTTTTCGTGGTCCAGCTGGCCCAGGGAGGCCGAGCCTACACCCGGGCCGGCAACTTTACCACCGATGCCAACGGCAATCTGGTGGACCCGCAAGGTCACTTTGTGCTGGGGTGGATGGCCAACGGCCAAGGGGTGTTGCCGTCGGAGACCGGGGCCAATTTGCAGCCGATCCAGGTACCCCAGACCCCGATGCCCCCGGCGGCCTCCACCGGGGTGACCATCTCCGGCAACCTCAACGCCGCCGACGTGGGGACCACCACCACCGAGTCGGTCCCGGTCACCGTCTACGACGCCCTGGGTACCGCCATTCCCATCACCTTCACCTTCACCCCGCCCTCGACGGTCACCGCGGGTACCTCCAGCTGGACGGTCGGGGTCACCGGACCGAGCGGCGATACGGTGTCGATCAGTCCCACCAACATCTCCTTCAGCACCACCACCGGGGCGGCCAGCGCCGGGACCTGGACGCTCACGGTCAACGAACCCAACGGCAACAACCTCTCCATCCCCGTCAACTTGGGGGGGTTGACCAGTTACTCCGCTCCCACCCAGTTGCAGGGCAACCAGACCGGAGGGTATGCCTCGGGGACGTTGGAGTCGTTCAACATCAACAACCAAGGCGAGGTGGTGGGCACCTATTCCAACGGGCTGACCCAGACCATCGGGCAGATCGCCTTGGCCTCGTTCGCCAATCCGGCGGGGTTGACCAACATCGGCAACAGCCTGTGGCAGACCTCGCCCAACTCCGGCCCAAGCCAGATCGGGGCGCCTGACACCGGGCCTAGGGGGACCATTCAGTCCGGCGCCTTAGAAGGCTCCAACGTCGACTTGGCCAACGAGTTTGTCAACATGATCGTCGCCCAGCAGGGCTATCAAGCCAACGCCAAGGTGATCACGGTCGACCAAACGCTCCGACAGACCCTGACCAACATGGTGCAGTAAGATACGGCGTTTCAAGGCAACGGGGCCGCCGCGGCCCCGCTGCCTTTCACCTTCTTCGGGAAGGAGACACCTGGTTTGGGCGAGGGAGATGGCCGTCTGCCCCGCGTCTATCCAGCCGCGTGCTGGGCTTGAGTCAGCCAGGCCTGAAATTGGCTTTCGGTCAAAAACCCGCTTTCGTGGGCTACCGGGCGGTGTTGGGCATCGAGCAGCACGAAACTGGGGAAGGCGCTGGCCTGCCATTCCGACGGCAGGGTCGCCCCCATGGGCAGGAAGTAGACCGGCACTCCAGGCATGGGGTATTGCTGGACGAAGTCCTTGAGGTTGGCGGCAATCTCGGCATTGGAGGCGAGCTTTTGCCCCGAGCCGTCGCGGGCGGTGGCGGCGATCGATTGAAGGGTCGGGGCTTGGGCGGCCTGGCCTACGCCGCCCAAGGGGGAGGCGTCAACCAGGACAAAGTGGTCGCCCAACTTCTGCGCGAAGGCGGCATCCGCCTGGTCCAGCCACTTGGCGGTGGTGGCGCAGTACTCGCACCAGGGGGCCATCACCTCGACCACCACCGGCCCGGAGGGCAGGGTGGCCGGCTGGTTGTTGAGGTCGCGCAGCGCAAAGCCTCCGCTCGCCGTCACCGGGGCTTGGGCGGGGGATTGTCCGGCCACGATCGCCAACGACAACAGCGCCGCCAGCCAAATCCCGCCGCCCCACAGGCTGGCCGCAGACCCCAGGCTGGCTTGGGGACGCGTCCAGCGGTCGAGGGCGATCGCCACCAGGATGAACAATTGGGCCACCGAGCACCACAGGCAAATCGCACCATCCACCCATTCAAAGGCCAAGGCCCAGGCCAAGGCCAACAGGCCGATCGCCTCCCAGAGTTGGTTGGCCAGGCGGGCTTGTCCCCTCGCCCAAAGCGGCCGGAGAAGTCCCGCCACCGCCCAGGCGGTCCCCCAGAGCGCGTACGGCAGGCCCAAGATGGTGCTGCCGGGGCCCGTCAGCACCCGGGCGCAGTGAATCGGGCCGGTAGCCGGACAGACCACCCCGCCTCCGTTGTAATGCACCCAGGTCAAGTACAACGTGATGAGGGCCACGATTCCCAACGCCGCCTGTTCGGCCGGCTTGGCCCAAGCGGGCGTGGGATGCGGCCGTTTGGGTTGGACCCGCACCTTCTGGCTCAAACTCCCCACATCCTCCTTCCACGCCGGGTCTTCTCTGCTGGCTCCTGCAGGGCTTGCCACGCCTGGCGCCTGCGGTTCCGGGATTTGGCCGCATTATACCAGACCGGTTGGTTGGCAAGGGGAAATTCGGTCAAGAAAGTCCTCCCAAAAGCGCCAGCCCGTTACCTCCCAGGATGCCCTGGCGCTCTGCGGGAGACCAGGCGGCGGTCTTGAGCTGGTGGACAAACTCCCCGACCTCCCGCTCCTCGCGAATCTCTTGCGGGTAGTCGGTGCCCAGCACCAGCTGGGTGGAGGGAATGTTGAGCCGGGCCGCCTCGACGGCGGTCATGTCGCCAAAATGTCCGGCAGTGTCGAAGTACAGGCGGCTCAAATACTCCTCAAAAGGACGTGCGGCCACCTTGCCGTGGCGAGGGTCCTCGGCCACTCCCCAAAACGCCTTGTCCTGGTAGTTCTTGATTCGCCCCATCAGCGCGCTCAAGCCGCCGCCCAGGTGGGCGATCAGGATGCGCAGGTTGGGAAAGGCGTCCAAAACCCCGCCGGCGATCAGCCGGATGGTGGCCAGCACCAGGTCAAACTCTCGGCCTACGGTGCGATACAGGTCGTAGGCGTCGAACCCTTGATATCCCAGGGTCGGCTCGGAGAGCGCAGGATGGACGAAGAGAAAGGTGTCAAGCGCCTGGACCTTGGCGTAAAACGGCCATAGTTCGGGGGCGTCGAGCCCTCGGCCGCCCAGCGTGGAGGGGATGGCCACTCCCCGCAGGCCCAGCTCCCCGATGGCGCGGTCGAGCTCTTTTAACCCACCTTCCCCATCTAACGGGTTGGTGTGGGCCATCCCGATCACCCGCCCGGGGTATCGCCGCATGGCCTCGGCCATCGCCTCGTTGACCGCCTGACAGGTGGCGAGGCTCCCCCGCATGCCCTCGGCGCTGGAGAGGACCACCAGGTCGACCCCGCTCTCGTCCATCATCGTCAGGTGGCGATCTAGCTGATGGAGCAGGTGGTGGATGGTAGAGGCGGGTACGCCGTCCACGTACCGGGTGACCCGGTCGTCAGGCGACTTGAGCAGCCGCAACTTATCCTCGATCAAAGCGCGGGGCGAGTAGTGAATGTGGAAATCGATTACCGGCCCACTGAAGATGGCCATGAAATGTTTTCCTCCTTGGGAAGTCGCATCAAGCCGCCCCCTGCCGTCCCCGAAGGCGATGGGAAAAGCCGCGCATCCAGGAAACTTCCGCGCAAGGGAGATGAAGGGCGATTTGGAATTGAGAATATCACGAGAATCCTAGCAAGGAAAGCAGGTGGAGAGAGGAGTAAAAAAATCCCGCGAGAGGTCCACTGCTGGTCCTCCCGCGGTCACGGGATGAGCGAGGGATGGAAGGGGTCCACCGTCATGCCGTCGGCATCCCAAAACGCGGGGTGTCGGCGTTCTCGTCCCACTCGCTCTCGTCCAAGTCGCTGACGTAGCTGCACTCGGGGTAATTTTCACACATCAAATAAGGGTCTCCGGTCAGCCGGTTGACGCGGCGACGCAGTTGACCACGCCGGCAACGCGGGCAGATGGTGGCAGTCGATTTCATGCTGGTGCTCCTCCTTACTAATCTTCCTCTTCGCCTTCGCTGGACCGGGCCAAGCCCGGAACTTGGTTCCTTCGTTCACAAAGTCCGCCAACACCATAGGGCGGATTCCCGGTCGGCAACCTCAGTGTATCACGAATATGTTAAAAATGTGTTAACTCGGGTTAAAAATTTTTGAGATGGCTGTCCCTCAGGATTTCTTATGGGGTTGGGGGGGCTGGCTGACCCAGCCCCCCAACCTTATGCGCTGTGGCGCCGTGCGGCGTCTATTGGCGCTGCGGCGACAACCTCTGCTTGCGCCCGCAGGATCCACCCGTCCAAGGCTTGACTCAAGGCCAGGATCCGGGGGTCGAGCAGATTTTGCGTCTCCAGGTACAACTGTTCGAGTTGGGTGCGCAGACGTTCGATAGGGTCTTGGGTTTTCATTCAAGCGCGCAGGCAACCCGACGGATGGTGAAATGCGGAATCGATAGCCCGCCGCGTTCCCGCTCCTCCTTTATCTAAGCGCTGCGATTGAGGACGCCGGTCCCAGCTCTGCCCCATTTCCGCCTTGGCTGCAACCGCCGTGAGCGGGGGCTCTGCGGGGGTATGACGGCAACGAGGTCGGACTTCACCGTGCAGGTATTGCCGAGAATTGCCGGGGGACCTTTGCCATGGGCGTCCCAATCTGCGAGATCTCCTTTCTTCCACAAAGAAAGCCGCGCCAAATCCCTCCGGGGTTGTCCCATCTCCCCGGGGTGAAGCACGCGGCAGGTCGCGCCACTCTCTCACGAAAAGGGAAGGCTCCCGATTAACCCTTTCCGGTCATCGATTCCGCGGTATATGTTCCGCTTCGTTTCGCTTCGTGCGCCCTGAACTCCCAAACCCTCTTTCCTTCGACGGCGGGCGGGAGGGTTCACACAAGGCATTGCAATTCGTCGTGTAAACGCGATCTCCTGCTGCCCTCCGAGCAAAAACTCTTCGACGGTAGTCGACGAAAGCCGCTTTCGCTCAGGGGCCGATCATCCGCCACAGCGAGGAGAAGTCTTGCTCGGCGAAGTTGGTCAACGCCCGCAAAAAGAACGGCCCGGCCAGGTACAAGATGGCGACCAAGGCGGCCATCTTGGGCAAGAAGGAGAGGGTCATCTCCTGGATTTGGGTGGCGGCCTGGAAGATTCCGACCGCCAGCCCCACCACCAGGCTGGCCACCAGCAAGGGGACCAAGATGATGGCAGCGGTGGCCAGCCCGGAGTAGCTTAGGCTCAAAAAATGGTCGAACATCGAACCGCCTCCCTGGGCGAGGGATTCCTTCACTTAGGCGAAGGCCGCCTTGAATTCAATGGAAAGACAACACCAACGACTGCACCACCAAATCCCACCCGTTGGCCAAGACAAACACCAACAACTTGAGCGGCAGCGAGATCAGGGTCGGCGGCACCATCATCATCCCCATCGACATCAAGATGGTGGAGACCACCAGGTCGATGATCACGAAGGGGATGTAGATGTACACCCCGATCTCAAACGCCACCCGAAGCTCGGAGATCACGAAGGCCGGAATCAAGGCGCTGGTCGGCACCTGGGCCAGGGAGTGGGGCGGGGGTTGGTGTAGGATGTGCAAAAATAGCGCCAGGTCCTGAGCCTGGGTCTGCCGATACATGAAGGTGCGCAGCGGGTCCAGCGCCGCCTGGGCCGCCGCTGCCAGGTTCAACTGGTTGTGGAGGTAGGGCTGCAGAGCGTGTTGGTTGATGGCGGTAAGCGTCGGGCTCATCACGAACAAGGTCAGGAACAGGGCGAGCCCAATTAAGACCTGGTTGGGCGGGGTGTTTTGCAACCCCAAGGCGCTTCGAGTGAAGGACAACACGGTGATGATGCGGGTAAACGCCGTCATCGTCACCAACACCGCCGGCAGCAAGGACAGCAGCCCGAGCAGCGCCAAAAGCGCCAGCGCCTGGTTGGGCCCGGTCCCCGGGGTCAAGGTGATGGCGGGAAGGCCGGTTTCCGTCTGGGCATAGAGCGGCGCGGTGGACCCCAGCACCGCCGCGAAGACAAGGGCGGCCGCCAGGGGGCCGCGCCTGGCCAGCCGCTTCACGAGGGACCGCCTCGCTGGCGCAGCCGCCGCCAGACTTCCTCGGCAAAGCGTTTTCCGCCCGGGGTGAGGGGGCCAAAGCTGCCCACGGTCGGGGTTGGCAGCGACTCCCCGTATCGAGTCAACGCCTCCGGGTCGAGTTCGCAGAGGAGTTCGATGCGCGCGTCGGTGACGCCGACACAGAGCGTTTTGTCCACCACTTGGACGATGGCGATGCCTCGTTTTGGCCCCATTGGCAAGAAATCCACCTGCTGGATGTAGCGAGAGGGACTGTGCACGCCAATCCCGGCTCGCTTGAGGAGGCGTGCGGCACCGTAGGCCAGTCCCACGACCAACAACAAGGCCCACAAGAAATTAAAGAAGATTGCGGCGGTACTGATGGCCATCCCTCCGTCCCTCATTATACTCGCGCCAGTCGACATGAGACGAATGTAGAGGTCGATATCGGACGAAAACCTCATCGCCCTCCTGTCGCTGGTTGTCTGGCAAGAAAAGGGGAAATCCGCGGCTGGCAGTGGGTGGCGAGACCCATCGAGCGGACGCGGGTCGGGGCGGGGCGGCGGCAAAAATTTCCGCCCTCAAGGCAGGATCCTGTCGAAGGATGGTGAAATACCCGAATGGCACCGCCAAACAGCGAGGCGGACGCTAGGGCGGGAGGGAGAAGGCTGGCCAGGGCCTGACGGGATGAGCATCGTGGTGTCGTTGAACGACGCGGTCGTCACCTTCTTGTTGGTGGCGGCCCGGATCGCCGGGATGGTGGTGACCGCTCCGGTGTTGGCCTCGTCTTGGATTCCGCGGCTCTCCAAAGTCGGGGTGGTCCTCATCCTGTCTGGCGCCTTGGCGGCGACCCTGCCTCCGACCGCCTTTGCCAATCTCTTGGAACTGGGATTGGGGATGATTTTGGAGTTCGCGGTCGGCCTGTTGATGGGGTTGGTGCTGGCCATCTTTCTCTCCGCCTTTTCCATGGCCGGGCAGCTGGTGACCTACCAGCTCGGGGTGGGACTGGCGGTGGCCGCCAATCCCGGCCTGTTGTCAGCTGGCTCGTTTTTGGCGGAGTGGCAGTCGCTGATCGCCACCCTGGTCTTTGTGGGCTCCGGCGGTCTTGAGCTGACGGTAGAGGCCTTGCGGGCCAGTTTCGTGGCCCTGCCCTTGGCCCACGGCGGGATGCCGGCCGATGCCTTGAGCTTTGTGGTCGGCTTGTTCCAGACCTGTTTGGAGATCACGCTTTTGGTGGCGGCGCCGCTTTTGGCCACCGGGCTGGTGGTCGACCTGGCGGTAGGGGTCTTGGCCCGCGCCGTCCCCCAGCTCAACGCCTACTTGCTGGCTTTGCCGGTCAACTTTGGGGTCAGTTTGCTGGTGTTGGCGGCGACCTTGCCGTTTTTGTTCGGGATTTTGCCGACCGTCTGGCAGCACGCCTTTGAGGCGCTAAGCCATCTCTTGGCCCTGTGGGAGGGACGACCGTGACCGCTGGGGTGCTGGCCCCGCCCGCCCTACCGTGGGCGCTGAGCGGAGGGGAGAAGCGCCACGCGCCAACTCCTCGGCGTCGCCAGCGCGCGCAGGAACAAGGGCGAGGGTGGCGTTCACCGGATTTTCAGGGGGCCACCGCGCTGGCCGTGGCGCTCTTGCTGATGGGCTGGTACCTGCCGTGGGCCGGACATTGGGCGATGCATTGGGAACAGTGGGGGCTGTCGCAGCCGGTGGGAGCCGACTTTGCCTCCTCCGTGGACGGCCTGTGGCGGACGGTAATCGGGGCGGTGGCGGTCACCGCCGGTCCGGCCGTGCTGGTGCTGTTTGCGGTCGGAACCGGCCTTGGGCTTTGGCAGTCCGGCCTGCGCTTCAACTTCTCGCGGGTGGCGCCGGACTTTGCCCGCATCAACCCGGTCAGTGGCCTTCAGCGGATGTTCTCCCGCCAAGGGCTGTGGCTGTTGGCCCAGGGGCTGATGAAGTTAGCGGTGCTGGCGGTGTTGGTGGGGTTTTACCTGTGGGGCCAACTCAAGACCTTGGCCACCTTAAGCGGCATGCCGTTGGGCGAGGCCCTCTCCCGCGGGCAGGGGGTGATTTTGGGTGCGGTGGTGCGGGCGGCGGTGGCCTACTGGGCGATTTCCGCGCTCGACATCGTCTACCAGATCCGGCGATTTGAGGCCAGCCTGCGCATGAGCACCCAGGAGCTGCGGGATGAGTTCAAGGAAACCGAGGGAGACCCCAAGATTCGCGGGCGCCGCCGGGAGATGATGCGCCGGCTGGCCCGCAGCGGGCTTTCGGCGGTGCGCGGAGCCACCGTGGTGGTGGCCAACCCACAGCATTACGCGGTCGCCCTGTTGTGGGAGGAGGCCCAGATGGCCGCGCCGGTGGTGGTGGCCAAAGGGGAGGATGAGACCGCCCTGCGCATTCGCGAGGTGGCTCAGGAGCACGGGGTGCCGGTGGTAGAAAACCCTCCCTTGGCCCGCTCGCTGTACACCGTGCCGGTGGGGGAGCCGATTCGGGAGGAACATTACCAAATCGTGGCCGAGATCATCGCGTTTCTTTGGAGACAAGGGCGGAGAGCAGGCCGTGAATAGACTGGGACTTTATCGAGAAGCGTTTGTGCCGGTGGCGCTGGTGATCGCCGTCTTGATGCTGGTCATCCCGGTGCCGGCGTGGATTCTTGACGTCTTTTTGATGTTGAACATGGCCTTGGCTATCACCATTCTGGTCACCACCATGTTCATCCAGCGGGTGCTCGACTTCTCGGTCTTCCCTTCTCTCCTGCTGCTTACCACCGTGTTCCGGATGGCGCTGGAGGTCACCGCCACCCGACTCATCCTGCTTCAGGGCAACGCCGGGAACGTCATCGAGACCTTCGGTCAGCTGGTGGTGGGAGGAAACTTGGTGGTCGGGCTGATCATCTTTGTCATCCTGATCGTCATCCAGTTTATGGTCATCACCCGCGGGGCCGAGCGGGTCTCCGAGGTGGCGGCCCGCTTTACCTTGGACGCCATGCCGGGTAAGCAGATGGCGATCGACGCCGAGCTCAACGCCGGGATGATCAAAGAGGCGGAAGCGCGCCGGCGCCGCCGCGAGGTGGAGGAAGAGGCCGACTTTTACGGGGCCATGGATGGTGCCTCCAAATTCGTTCGCGGTGATGCCATCGCCGGGATCATCATCGTGGTCATCAACATCGTGGGTGGCTTTGTCATCGGCTTGGTCAACCGCCACCTCGATCTGAACACGGCGATCAACACCTACACCATCCTCACCGTCGGGGAAGGGTTGACCACCCAGATCCCTGCCCTCTTGCTGTCCACCGCCGCCGGGATTTTGGTCACCCGCTCGGGGGTGGGCTCGGGCGCCAATCTGGGCAGCGACGTGCTGACTCAGCTCACCGCCCTGCCCAAGGTGCTTTACATCGCCTCGATCGGACTCTTTTTGCTGGCCCTCATGGGAATGCCTCCGCTGGTCCCGGTGCTGTTAGGGGGAGGCGGCATCTACCTGGGCTGGCAGTTGGAACGGCGCCAGGCGGCGGAGAAGGCGAGAGCGGAGCGCGAGGAGGCGGAGCGACGCCGAGAGGCCGAAAAAGGGCCGGAGGCGGCGCTGAACTTAATCGGGGTCGACACCATCGAACTCGAGCTCGGGGTGGGCTTGGTGCCCTTGGCCGGAGGGCGCGCCGGTCAAGACTTGCGCGATCGCATCACCGCCTTGCGGCGCCAGATTGCCGCCGAGCTGGGACTGGTCTTGCCGTCGGTGCGGGTTCGCGACAACCTCGAGCTCGGCCTCAATCAGTACCGGATTCGGATTCGGGGCGGCGAGGTGGCCAGCGGGGAGCTCCGCCCGGACCGGTTTTTGGCCATGGGCGGCACCCTCGAGCTGGAAGGTGCCATTCCCACCCAAGACCCGGTCTTCGGCGTTCCCGCCTTTTGGATCCGGGCCGACCAGCGCGACCGCGCCGAACTGGCCGGAGCCACCGTGATCGACGCCGGGGCGGTGATGGTCACCCACCTGGCGGAGGCGGTACGGGCCCACGCCTGGGAGATCTTGGGGCGGGAGGACGTCAAGCGCCTGATCGACCACGTCAAGCAGACCCATCCGGTGGTGGTCCAGGAGCTGATTCCCGACCTGTTGCACCTGGGCGAGGTGCAACGGGTCCTGGCCAACCTCCTGCGGGAGCGGGTTTCCATCCGCGACATGCCGACCATTCTCGAGGCCTTGGCCGACCGGGCGCGGGCCACCCGAGACATCGAACTCTTGACCGAGGCGGTGCGCCAGGCCATCGGCCGCACCATCATCCGGCCCTATGTCACCCAGGGGGTGCTCAACGCCCTGGTCCTCTCCCCCGAGGTGGAGGCCGAGATCAAAGGCGCGATCGAGCGGACCGACTCCGGCAGTTACCTCAACCTCGACCCGCGGCGGGCCCAGAGCATCCTGACCAACCTGCGCGAAGCCTTAAAGCAGGTTCCGGCCGGGCTCAAGCCGGTGGTGCTGGCCTCGCCGTGGATTCGCCTGTATTTCAAGCGGCTGACCGAACGCTTGGTGCGTGACTTGGCGGTGGTCTCCTATGCCGAGATCGCCCCGGAGGTATCGGTAAAGACGTTAGGGGTGATACAACCGTGATCGTCAAGCGTTATTCCGGCCGTACCGCGGAAGAGGCCTTGAACCTGGCCAAATTCGAACTCGGGGAAGACGCCGTCATCCTCTCTTCCGGGCGCGCCCGCGACCGCTGGTGGAAGTTTTGGGAAACCGGGTTTCAGGTGCTGGTGGCGGCCGACTCCGCCCCCCCACCCCGACAGTTGCGAGAAAGCCAAGAGGCGCGACCCGAACCGGCGCCAGAGCCCAAGTTGTTGTCCAACGGACATGCATCGTCCGGGGCTGACCTCCGGGAGAAGCTCGACGCCGCGCGGTTTGAGCAGCGGATGGAGGCCTTGCTGGAACGCTTAGAGCAACGCATCGGGCGGATGGAAGGCTTCTCCCAGCACGCCCAGGAGATGGCGTACCGCTTCTTGCGCGAACGCGGGATGGAGGAAGGGTGGGCCCGTTCCCTGGCCAAGTCACTGCCCGAGGGCCAAGGGGAGGCGTGGCGGGAGCAGGTGGTTGCCCGGGTGGTCTCAAGCCTGCCCGAGGTCCTCCCCCTGACTGCCAAGGGGGCTCGGGCGGTGATGTTGGTGGGCCCGACCGGTAGCGGAAAGACCACCACCCTGGCCAAACTGGCGGCCCACCTCTATCTGGAAGAGAAGGTAGCAGTGACCCTGGTCACCACCGACACCTTCCGCGCCGGGGCGGTGGAGCAGCTGGAAACCTTCTCGGACATCTTGGGCGTGCCGTTTCGGGTGGCCAAAAAGCCTAAGGAGCTGGCCCAGCTGATCGAGTCGAGCGGCCAGGGGCTGGTCTTGATCGACACCCCCGGCCACAGCGTGCGACATCCCTTGTACATGGCGGAACTCAAGGCGCTTTGGCAGTCGGCGCGGCCAGAGTTGTTCCTGACCGTGCCGGCGGTGCTGGCGCCGGCGGAAATCCGCGCCCTCAAGGAGGGGTTTTTAAGCGACGGGCGCGGGCGGGTGGTGATCACCAAGGCCGATGAGGCCCATGCACCGGGGGCCTTGTTTGGGGCGCTTTTGGACCTCGGGATGCCCCTAAGTTACATCACCCATGGCCAAGACGTCCCGGAGGATATCGCCGTCGCCTCCCCGGAGCGACTGGAGCGGTGGCTTGCCACAGGAGAGTACCATGCCTAGTCAAGAACGCGGCCTGCGCGATTGGGTAAAGCAGCGGATGAAAAACACCGATCCGCCCCCGGAGGCGGGAGCCCACGCCATGCGGACCTTGGCCGTCACCTCGGGCAAAGGGGGGGTGGGGAAATCCAACCTGACGCTGAATCTGGCCCTGGCCTTGGCTCAGCTGGGGGATACGGTGACGGTGCTCGACGCCGACTTGGGCCTGGCCAACATCAACATCCTGCTGGGCGTCAACCCGCCCCACACCTTGCTGGACGTGGTCGACCGCCGGATGACCCTGCAGGAGATCATGGTGGTGGGGCCGGGGGGAATACGCATCATTCCGGGGGCTTCCGGGGTGACTCAGTTGGCCTCGCTCAGTCGGACACAAATCGACCGCATCGTGGCAGGATTTGGTGAAATCGACGGCGAATCTCAATGGTTGTTGATCGACACCGGCGCCGGCCTGTCGCCGGCCGTGCTCAGTTTCGTGCTGGCGGCCGAGGAGGTCTTGGTGGTCACCAGCCCGGAGCCGACGGCCTTGGCCGACGCCTACGGGGTGGTGAAGGCGATCTGGGAGGAGGAGGCGGCCACCCGGGTGCGGCTGGTGGTCAACCGGGCCCGCAGTTTGGATCAGGCGGAGGCCGCTGGCCAGCGGTTGATCGACCTGGCCCGGCGGGCGCTCGGCCTGGAGGTGGAGTGGCTCGGCCTCATTGCCGAGGACGAAAACGTGCCGCGGGCGATCATGCGCCAAGAGCCTTTCCTCCTGGCCTATCCCCACTGCCGGGCCGCGCGGGACGTGGGTCAGCTGGCCTTGCGGCTGAAAGACCCCGACCACCTTCCCCAGGCAGCCGGTGGGATGCGGCAATTTTTGGGGCGGCTGAGAAAAGGATTTTACGGCATGTACCTCGAAGCCCGCCCAAGAGTGGGAGAGCGGAGGAGGGGCCAATAACCATGGATGGGCTGTACACCGCACTATCAGGGCTCTTGGCCCAAGGGGGAAGCCTGGCCGCGATCGCCGGCAACCTGGCCAACGCCCAGAGCCCTGGCTACTTGGCGCAGACCGGTCAGGTGTCGGACAACGTCACCGCCATCTACGCCCGCTCCGGAGGGACCCAAGGCGGCGCCTGGCTGGGAGTGGAGCTAAGCGGCGTGGTCTACACCAACGCCTTCGATTTGCAGCCGGGCCCGATCGAGCCGACCGGACGCGCCACCGACCTGGGATTGGAGGGAAACGGCTTCTTTGCCGTGCGCACCCCAGCCGGCCAGCTGGCCTACACCCGCAACGGGGCGTTCACCCTTGACCCCTTGGGACGGTTGGTCACGTCCTCAGGCGCGATCCTCCTGGACACCCAGGGCAATCCTCTGACCCTGGCTCCGGGTCAGCCCTTCACCGTGCAAAGTGACGGCACCGTGGTGCAGGGAGGGGCGGTGGTGGGGCAGATCGGGGTGTATCAGCTGGCGCCGGGCTCGGTGGTATCGCTGGGCCAAGCCTTGTATCAGGGGCAGGCGGCTCCCGCCAACGTCCAGGTGGTGCAGCGCTCGCTGACCCAGTCCAACGTCTCGTTGGTGTCCTCGGCCGAACGCATGTTGCAGGCGGAAAGTGCCTACCAGGCGCTGACCGCGGCGGTCAACGCGGAGAGCAACCGCAGCCGCACGGCCAGCGGGCTCGGCACCTTGGCCTAAAGGAC
>JAIMAE010000305.1 GCA_023512105.1 Bacillota bacterium
GCTCGGACTCCTGGAAGATCTGCTGGATGGCGGCGTGCACGGTGGTCCCGCCGTACTTTCGATAGAGCTCCTCCAGCCTGCGCATGCCCAGGTTGCAGGCCGCGATCTGCGAGCGCATGTCGCCCAGGGAGGATTCGGGGAACCGGATGTTGTCGCGAATCACCTTGAGCAACACCTGGTTGACCCGACCCGCCTCATAGATTTTGAGCTGATCGAGCTGTAGGCCCTCCTGCCAAGGGTCGACCACCCGGCTCGCCCCGAATCCCGTGCTGAGGCCCCCCACGTCGATCCAGTGCGCGCGCACCACCGCGAAGGCCTCGAGGCGCCCCTCATAGAAAAAGGGCGTGTAGATCACGATGTTGTTCAAGTGTTGGCCGGCCACCGCCTGATGGTTGGTGATGAGCACGTCCCCGGGGGAAAAGCCGTCTTTTCCGTACTTCTCCACCCCGTCGCGGATGACCACGCCCAAATCGGCGACGAAGTGCGAGACCCCGCCAACGTTTTGGGACAAGAGCTCGCCGTCCGGACTCAACAAGGCGCAGCAGTAGTCGCGCACCTCGTAAATCATCATGTTGTAGGAGGTACGCTGCAGGTCGGCCGACATCTCGTTGCAAATCGCGGGCAGGCCGTTGCGAATGACCTCCAGCGTCACCGGGTCCAAGCGGGCCATCTTACGCTTCACCTCCAAGGGTAATCACGATCTCGCCGGTCTCCGCCACCTCGGCCACGTCCTGGGGATAGAGCAGGGTGGTGGAGGCGTACTCTTGGATGATCGCCGGACCCACCACCCGAAACCCGGCGGGCAGGGTGTCCCGGTACCAGATCGCACAGTCCACCGGCTCGTCGCCGTGCAGGTAGACCGGGCGGAATTTCGGTCGCGGGGCGGTCTCCGTCGATGGGATCCGGCGCCAGGCCGGCTTGGGCCGGATTCCGACCAGGGTCACCCGCAGGTTCACCACCTCGACCGGCTCTTCCGGGGCGTGGTGACCGTAGTGGCGCTCGTGAATCTGGTCAAAGGCCCTCCGGATCGCGTCCTTGTCGCCTGCCCGAAGGTCGGCCTCCTCGAGCGGCACCGAGATGGTAAACTCCTGGCCCACGTAACGCATGTCGAAAAACCAGCGATGGGATATCCGCTCCGCCAAGCGCTCCAGAGCCACTGTCTTTCGCCCCTCCTCGGCCATGGCGGCAAGGCGCCTCCAGGCCTCCTCCAAGTCCAGCCCATCCCAGGGGCGTAGGTAGGTCTGCACGAAGTCGTGCTTCTGGTCGGCCAAGAGCATCCCGAAGGCGGAAAAATGACCCGGGAAGCGGGGGATGATGACCTTGGGGATGTTGAGCTCGCGCGCCACCGCCACCGCATGGAGCGGTCCCGCTCCCCCGGAGGCCAAGAGGACAAAGTCGCGGGGGTCGTGCCCTTTCTCGACCGAGACCTGGCGCACCGCCAACGACATCTTGGCCACCGCGATGTCGACGATGGCCTGGGCCGCCTTGACCCAGGAGAGGCCGAGCGGTTGGGCGATCCGGGTCTCAATCCCGCGCAGGGCGCCTGCGACGTCAAGCGGCATCTCCCCCCCGAGGAAGTCCTCGGCCCCGATGCGGCCCAGTGCGATGTTGGCATCGGTGATGGTGGGCTCTTGGCCTCCCCGCCGGTAAGCGATGGGGCCAGGATCGGCCCCGGCGCTCTGCGGTCCCACCTTGAGCGCCCCCACCTCGTCGATCCAGGCGATGCTGCCGCCCCCGGCGCCGACCTCGACCACGTCCACCACCGGCACCATCGCCGGATGGCCGCTGGCGTAGCCGCCGATGTAGTACCCCGGGGCCATCGTCGGCTCCCCGTCTTGAATCAGGCT
>JAIMAE010000306.1 GCA_023512105.1 Bacillota bacterium
AGGGCTGGAGCCCGCCGACCCCGCCGCGGCCTTCGTCGCCGCCCTGGGCCGGGCCGCCGTCGCCATCGCCGAGGCGGGGGCCAACTGGGTGGAACACCCCGATGCCATCGACGCCTTGGTCGGAGCCGCGCCGTACCCCGAGGCCATGCCGTCGTTCGACGAGTTTTCCCATGACTTCCTAGCCTGGGCTGAGGCCTGTGTTTGGTCAAGAGGAAATCCCCGAGTTGGTTAAGAAAAATTCCTCACAGCGGTGGGGAATTTTCCGACAGGGCCAGTCTCCCGCCGCTTCCGTCCAGAGGCTGGCGGTTCCGTTAGGCGCGCATCGTTGGCGGGAAACGGTTCCGCCAGCCCCGCCCCAGCGGGCGTCCATCAGCTCCAGCGGGCGTGGCACGAAAGCCGGTCACAGGGACCCATGGCAAGCCGGCTGAGGAGGGGGACGTCAACCACCAGGGCTGTTCGGTCTGGCTGCGCGGCCATGGAGGCAGATACCGCGTGCACCGCGGGCACAATACGTTTCGCCCGCCTGCGGATTCGCAGCCGCCAAGCCCGCTTGGATCCAGGCCTTTCGGGAACGGTAGCGGGCTACCACCCGCATAGACTCCTGGGACCGATCGACGTGGCAGGCGTCGCAGGTTATGGTGGGGCCCCACTGCGCCTGAGGGAGGCGCCACACAACGACCCAGTCGCCGAGGAGGGTGGCGCGCGCGAAACCGGGGCCAGATGAGCGACGGGATCCGGGAATGCGGCATCGTTAACGCTCCTTCATCAGGGCATGTTGCATACGATAGCTCTCCCCTTCGAACACGAGAAGGTGCCCATGGTGGGCGAGTCGATCGATCATGGCCGCGGTCATTTGGTCATCGGCGAAGATCCCGCCCCATTTGGAGAATTCCAGGTTAGTAGTCAGGATCAAGCTCCGGGTCTCGTAGCTATCTGCGACCACCCGAAACAGCAGTTGGGCCCCTTCCCGGTCGATGGGCAGATACCCCCACTCATCGACGATGATCAGGTCGGTGCGCTGTAACTCCGCAAACAGTCGTTCCAAGGTCCCGACCTGACGCGCTTCCGTTAGCCGCACGACCAGCCCGGTGGCGGTGAAAAACCGGACCCGCCACCCCCGTTCACAGGCCGCCACCCCCAGCGCGATGCTCAGATGGGTTTTTCCCAAGCCCACGCCGCCATAACACACCAGGTTGCGGCGGGCGGCGATAAACGTACCCGTTTCCAGATCGGACCAGCGGAGCGTGCTCGGCAGCTGAACGGCACTCCGATTGAACTCCGCCAGGGTCTTGTGCGCCGGAAAGCCGGCCCGGGATAGCAACCGGGCGCGGCGGCCCACCTCCCGGTGAGCTAGTTCGGCCGCCATGACGTGTGCGAGAAACCGTTCTTGGGTCGGTGTGGCCTGTTCACATAAGCTCACGGCGGTCTGGCTCCAAGACAGTTGTTTGCAGTATTGGGCAATCGTTACGCGAGTAGCCAATCGATCCTGTCGTGGTCGCCTCATGAGGTCCCCCTTCCTTCCAGGAACTGATCAAATCGCCGAAGATCGACGGCCGTGTCCGTCGCGGGCCAGGGCGCGAGGGCCCGCAAGCGACCGAGGGCGACGATGTCGGCGTACGCGGTGCGACCCCGGGCCACCGCTTCTTCGAGGGCGCGGACCGCGTGGTCAAAGCCCCATTGGTCCGTGCACTGGGCCAACCCGCGTAAGGCCGCTTGTAGGGCGTCTCGGGCTGCAGTGTCTAAAGCGCCCCGGACCGATTCCGGCAAGCGGTGGCGCAAGGGACTATTGCGCCACGCGCCCGGATTTTGGGCCACGCGATGCACCGTGGTCCGGTAATCGGTGGAA
>JAIMAE010000075.1 GCA_023512105.1 Bacillota bacterium
CGCTTGGCCGGCGGGGTGGGGTCGAGGTCGATCCCGGCGGCCTCGAGCTCGGCCAGGGCCTCGTCGGTCGGCTCCGGCGGCTCGGGCTCGAGGACGTCCCAGATCCTCATCGGCGGTAACGGCCCGGCGGAACCACCCGCCCCGGCCCGGTCCCGGCGGGAACCGTCGTCGCTCGGTGGGCGGGGTACTCTTGCACCCGACGAGTGTAGCGAGCCCTGCTCGCCGAAACCCCAGCCCGAGCGTGAGGACGGAGAACCGTTGACGACGACGAGCACCCGCGATCCCTTCGGCGCCCGAGCTTCCCTCGGCGCCGGGCTCCCCGACTACTACCGCTTGGCGGTCCTCGCCGACCGGCTCGACCTCGGTCGCGCCCCAGTCACCCTCAAGATCCTCCTCGAGAACGCCCTCCGCCACGCCGGACGCGGGATCGTCACCGCCGACGACGTCCTCGCCCTCGCCGCCTGGCGACCGGGCGGCGGCGGCGAGGCCGAGATCCCGTTCATGCCGGCCCGGGTCATCCTCCAGGACTTCACCGGCGTCCCGGCCGTCGTCGATTTGGCCGCCATGCGGGACGCCATGGCCGCCCTCGGCGGCGACCCGGCCAAGGTGAACCCCCTCGTCCCGGCCGATCTCGTCATCGACCACTCGGTCCAGGTGGACCGCTACGGGACAGCGGACGCCTTTGTCTTCAACGTCGCCCGGGAGTACGAGCGGAACGCCGAGCGCTACCAGCTCCTCCGCTGGGCCCAGACCGCCTTCCGGAACTTCCGGGTCGTCCCGCCCGGCACCGGGATCGTTCACCAGGTCAACCTGGAATACCTGGCCACGGTGGTGACCACCCGCGAGGTCGACGGCGAACTGCACGTCTTCCCGGATAGCTTGGTGGGCACCGATTCGCACACCACCATGATCAACGGCTTGGGGGTGCTAGGCTGGGGAGTCGGCGGGATCGAGGCGGAGGCCAACATGTTGGGCCAGCCCCTCTACTTCCTGATCCCGGAGGTGGTCGGGGTGCGGTTGACCGGGCGCCTGGCCCCGGGTGCCACCGCCACCGACCTGGCCCTGACCGTCACCCAGCGGCTGCGGCAGCGCGGGGTGGTCGGCAAGTTCGTAGAATTCTTCGGGCCGGGACTCGACACCCTGTCGTTGGCCGACCGGGCCACGGTGGCCAACATGGCCCCTGAGTACGGGGCCACCGTGGGGTTCTTCCCGGTGGACCAAGAGACCTTGAATTACCTGGCCATGACCGGGCGCAGCCGCGAGTTGATTGAAACCGCCGCCTGGTACCTGCGCGAGCAAGGGATGTTCCGGGATGCCACCACCCCCGACCCCGACTTCAACGATGTGCTGGAGATCGACCTGGGGCAAATCGAGCCGACGCTGGCCGGACCCAAGCGGCCGCAGGACCGGGTGCCGCTCGCCGAGCTTCAGGCCAACTTCCGCAGGGCGCTGACCGCTCCGATCGAACAACGCGGGTTCGGCCTGCGCGAGGAAGAGCTGCAACGTTCAGCCAGGGTGGGCGACGGGGGCCCGGAGATCCGCCACGGGGCGGTGGTCATCGCCGCCATCACCAGCTGCACCAACACTTCCAACCCCTCGGTGATGATCGGGGCGGGATTGCTGGCCAAAAAGGCAGTCGAGCGGGGCCTGCGCACCCCTGCCTACGTCAAGACCAGCCTGGCGCCCGGCTCGCGGGTGGTCACCGCCTACCTGGAGGCCGCCCATCTGCTCGAGCCGTTGCGGCAGCTGGGATTTGAGGTGGTCGGCTATGGGTGCACCACCTGCATCGGCAACAGCGGCCCCTTGCCCGAGCCGGTGGCCAACGCCATCACCCGCGGCGACTTGACGGTGGCCGCGGTCTTGAGTGGAAACCGCAACTTCGAGGGGCGCATTCACGCCCTGGTCAAGGCCAACTATCTGGCTTCCCCTCCGCTGGTGGTGGCGTACGCTTTGGCCGGGACAGTCGACATCGACCTGACCCGCGACCCCTTGGGATACAATACGGCCGGACAGCCGGTGTACCTCCGCGACATCTGGCCCTCCGGAGAGGAAGTCGAGCAGGCGATGGCCGCGTCGATTCGCCCGGAGCTCTTCACCCAGCAGTATCAGGCGGTGTGGACCGCCAACCCCTACTGGAACCGCCTGGAGGCGCCGACGGGCCAGCTCTACACCTGGGACGAGGCGTCCACTTACATCCAGGAGCCGCCTTTCTTCGCCGATTGGTCGCCCAAGCAAGAACCGATTCAACCCATCATCGGGGCCCGGGCCCTGGCCGTGCTGGGCGACTCGGTCACCACCGACCACATCTCCCCGGCCGGGAACATCGCGCTCAAGTCCCCGGCCGGACAGTACCTCCTGGCCCACGGGGTCGACCCCAAGGACTTCAACTCCTATGGGGCCCGCCGGGGCAACCACGAGGTGATGATGCGGGGAACCTTTGCCAACATCCGGATTC
The DNA here is from genome assembly GCA_023512105.1 of Bacillota bacterium. Lineage (GTDB taxonomy): Bacteria > Bacillota > Sulfobacillia > Sulfobacillales > Sulfobacillaceae > JAIMAE01. The sequence goes on from JAIMAE010000075.1 coordinate 2,456, forward strand.
GCAACCGGATGGTGCCTGGGGTCGAAGGCGGCTTTACCCGCCATCTCCCCGAAGGCGAGGTGATGCCGATCTACGACGCGGCCATGCGCTACAAAGCCGAGGGGGTGCCCTTGGTGGTCCTGGCCGGGAAGGAATACGGAACGGGGAGTTCGCGCGACTGGGCGGCCAAGGGCTCGAGCCTGCTCGGGGTGCGGGCGGTGTTGGCGGAATCCTTCGAGCGCATCCACCGCGCCAACCTGGTGGGCATGGGCGTGCTGCCGCTGCAATTTGCGGAAGGGGCCAGCGTGGAGAGCCTGAAGCTGACCGGCGAAGAGCTCTTCGACATCCCCATCGACGAGTCGGTGGTGCCGCAGGCGCGGCTCACGGTGACTGCCCGCCGCCCCAATGGGGAGGCGATGTCGATTCCGGTGGTGGTGCGCCTGGATACCCAGGTGGAAATCGACTACTACCGACAGGGCGGGATCTTGCAGACGGTGTTGGGTAACCTGCTCCGGGGTCAGTAAGGGGACGGAACGCGGGCGCCCCTCTCGGCCGATGGGCGAGGAGGCGGCGCCCGCCCCGCTTCGGCTGCCGGCAGGTAGAAGGGCGAGGACGGGCGGGCAGTGATGGAACCCCTTGAATGGCTTGACGTCTTGGACGAAAACGGGGTGAAGATCGGGATCAAGGAGCGGGAGGCCATCCACCGAGACGGCGATTGGCATCGCACCTTTGATTGTTGGCTGGTCGACGTTGCCACTCCGGCGGTCTTATTCCAGCAGCGCAGCTTCGGCAAACGGGACTTCCCCGGCCTGTTTGACACCTCGGCGGCCGGACATTACCGAGCCGGGGAGACCTGGTTGGACGGGGTGCGGGAGCTTGAGGAGGAGGTCGGCCTGACCATCCCGCCGGACCAGCTGGTGCCGCTTGGCGTTCGCACCAAGGCGGTGCGCCAGGGCGACCGCGTGGACAACGAGTTTCAAGACGTGTTTTTGGCTCCGGCCCCCCGCGACCCGAGTCGGCTGCGGCTGAATCCGGCCGAAGTGGCCGGCGTGGCCTGGATCGAGCTGACCGCCGGACTGGAGTTCTTTGCCGAGGCTAGCCCCTGGGTGGAGGCCGAGTGGTGGGGCCCCGATGGCCGCGCGGAGGTTCGCCGCCTGGCCTGGCCAGACTTCGTGCCGGCCAAAGACCGCTACTACCTCAAGGTGTTCATTATGGTCGAGCGATGGCTTAGCGGACGTCGCGAACTGGCGATTTGAGGACGCTTACAACGGAGAGGCGCCTTTCCTCAGAAAGGCGCCTTTCTCGGCTCATTTGGTCCACAGGCTCTCCGACTCTTTAAACATCTGTTTGCAGAACGGGCACATCAGATCGAGGTTCTTGCCCTTTAAGGAGACGGAGACGTAGTACTTGCGTTGACAATGCGGGCACTGGACCCAAAATACCTTCGGCATACGACCTCCTCGATGGCTCAATCCTGGGGCAGGCGCCCGAGCGTGGCCCGATCGACGTAGTTTTCCAGCTGCTTGACCTTCTCGACGATCTCCTGCGGCCATCCGACCTTTTCGGCAAACCCGGTCTCCACCGGCTTGGTCGCGTCGTAGCCGACTTTGTTGATCAGCGAGCTCTTCTCGGTGTCGATGGCCATCGGGTCCAGACCCTCGCCGATGATGTCGGTGATGGTGATGGAATCCTCCGGCAACTTGGTGCGGGTGGCGAAGGCCCATAGCACTTCCGCTTCGTTGAAGACGTCGACGTCGTCATCGACCACGATCACGTACTTGATCCGGGAGTCCACGGGCAACGCCGCGGCCAAGGCCAGCTTGCCTTCCCCTTCGGTCTGTTTGTGAATGGAGATGTAGCAGAGGAAGCGGCAGCACCCGGACAAGGGCAGGTGGACCGCCTTGACCCCGTGCACGTACTGGTGGACGGCCTCAAAGACCTTGGCTTCCAAGGCAAACCCGCCCAACACGTGGTTGTCCGCGTGGGAGACGTTGATGTCCTGCCAGATGGCGTCGCGCCGATGGGTGACGGCGGTGACGTGAATCACCGGGTTGTAGCGCTGCTCCCCGTAATACCGCGTGTACTCGCCGAAGGGAGCTTCGACCCCTTGCTCACCGGGGTAGATCACCCCTTCGATGACAATTTCGGCATCGGCCGGCACCAAAAACTCCTCACCCCAGGTCACCGAAGGCGTCAGCCGCATCGGCTGCCCCAAGAACCCGCCGGGGAGCGCGTACTCGTTGACCCCGATTGGTGCCTTGGCCTGGGCTCCGAAATAGGCGCCCGGGTGATGACCCAACCACACCACCACCGGCGTCGGCCGATTGGCCCGGCTGTTCTCTTCCAGGATGTACCAGTCGTGTTTGGCCGGGGAGAAAAAGGAGAGCATGGTGTTCTTGTCGCGGATGAAGCAGCGGTGCAACCCGTCGTTGTAACCGCGGTTGTCGCTCCACTTCATGGTCACGAACCCGGCCGTGATGTAGGGCCCGGGATCCCATTCGTGGTGAACGGGGATGGGAAACTTCAGCAGGTCTACCTGGTCGCCTTGTTCGATCACCTCATGGACCGGCGCCGCCTCGGACGGGATGACCACGGGGTCGACAGGATGTTGCAGGCGCTTGTAATAGTCAAAGGGGATGCGTTCGGAGGTGGAGCCCATTACCCACGAATTGCGGGCCCGGCTGGCAAACACGTTGGCCAGCACCGGAAAGGCGCTTTTTTGGCCGTAGTGATTGACGGTGTTGGTGTACAGGACCACCGGATAGCGTTGCCGATTTTCCAGTTCCACCAAAAGGGCGTTCATCTCGTGAATGGGGCTGATCGGTTTGTCGATCACTAACAAATCGTCGGGCCGCTCTTTTTTTAAGGCCTCCAGAAAGGTCCGCAGATTTTGTGGCGTCTCGATCCGTTGGCGGGGCAAATCCTGCTCCACTTTCATGGTGATCTTCCCTAGGTGCGCGCCGCCAGAACCCTCGGCGCTCCCAGGACACGCTCCTTTCAACTGGAATTCTCGGGCGTACCGCCTCCCCCACCCCGGCTCGGCAGGTCATGGGAGGGTCGACGGTCACGGTCGGACTTGGGGCCAGAGGCCTGGGAGATTCACTAGGTGACGTCTCGGACTCATTATAAGCGTCGAACGATTGACTGTCTATGATCGTGCGCGCCCCGACTCCATCTCCTCGATGCGGCGAACCAGGTAACGGAAGGCGCTTTCAAACGCCCACGGCCGGTAGATGCGTTGCTTCTTCACCTGCGCCTCTTCGGGGGGAGTCCAGGCCTTGGGCCCTCCGGCGGCCATGGCCATCATCTGCACCCGGCACGCCTTTTCCAAGAACACTGCGGTCATCACCGCCTCGGGGATGCTGGTACCGCAGGTGACCAGGCCGTGGTTGCGCAGCAAGATGGCGTTGTGAGCGCCAAGCGCCGACGCCACCGCCTCGCCCCGCTCCGGGGTGACCACCAGGTCGGTAAACTGGCTGAACACCGGAAGCCCGTCGGCAAAGAGGCTCCCCTCGTGGCCCACCGGCACCAGCGGCTGCTCGAGCGACCCGAAGGCCACCGCCCAAGGCGCGTGGGTATGGACGACGCATTGCACCTCCGGGCGTCGGCGCATGATTTCGGTGTGAATGAAGACCTCGTTGTGCACCTGGCGCTCTCCGCCCACCTTCTGGCCGGAGAGATCGATTTGGATCAAATCCTCGACGGCGATCTCCTCCAACCCCATCGCCGCCGGCTTCATAAACAGGCGGTCGGGCTGCTCCGGGTCGCGCGCCGTCAGGTGACCCCAGATCAAATCGCCCTGGCCATCGAGGGCCACGATCTTGCACCCATACATCAATTGGGTTTTGATGTCCCACTCCATCGTCTGCTGCCGGTAACCCGGCACTCACCTCCTCGAAATGCTTCCCGCCTTTGGGGGATTCGCGACAGAAGGTCAAAACTCCTCTGGACAGAGGTCTTCCCGGCGACGAGAATCCTGGGTGGCCTTCGCAGGGGAGCAAAGTTGCCGGGATAAGCGCGGCCTCTCCCCCAGGCTGGACCGCCTTTCAGCCGGTGGGGGGAGCCGGTCGGTCAGTCCATCCCCCGCCGCTGGGGCCCGCTAGGGTATAGGCGCCGTTAGGCCATCGCACACTAGCGGCGCTTGGGTGGTCTGAACGTTCGACGAAACAAGGAGGCGAGTACCATGGCGTTGGTGGGTCAAAAGGCCCCTGACTTTGAGATGCCGGCGGTCTTGGCCAACGGCGAGATCGGCACCGTGCGGTCCCAAGACTACCGCGGCCGGTGGCTTGTGCTGTTCTTCTATCCCCACGACTTTACCTTTGTCTGTCCGACCGAGATCACCGCCTTTTCCGACGCCTACCGCGATTTTTCCGCCGAGGGGGCCGAGGTTCTGGGCGTTTCCACCGACAGCCCCCACGTCCATCGCGCGTGGATCCAAACCGACCGCGGGCGGGGGGGACTCGGGCCGCTGCGCTATCCGCTGGCCAGCGACTGGACGCACCGGGTCTCCCGCGACTACCAGGTGTACTACCCCGAGGAGGGAGCCGCCTACCGGGGGCTCTTCATCGTCAATCCCGAGGGGATGGTGGAGTACGAAGTGGTCCACAACTTAAACGTCGGCCGTTCGGTGGGGGAAGTGGTGCGGGTGCTCAAGGCCCTGAAGGCGGGTGGGCTCTGCCCGGTAAATTGGCAGCCTGGAGAGCGCTTACTGCAGCCGGTATAGGGGGCTCAAGGCGACTTGTCCCCCACCCTGCCTGGCCTTCGCCCAAGGTGGTCCTGAGAACCCCCACCCCCCTCTGCCCTCCCCGCGCTTGGCGGCCCGTCCACCCGGTCCAAGCGCCCCCGAGATTGCGCGCCTCGCTCCGGAGGACACCGGATTGACAAGCGCCGTGCGCTCTTATATCTTCTCTTTGGTAAGTCACAAGCATTTTGATAGGAAGAGGCCGATCAGGCCTAGGAAGGCCCGGCTCCTTGGCAGGACCCGGCGGGATCCGGGTCCAGGAGCGCAATTTCACCCTGAGGGAGGATTTAACACCCGTGAACATTAGCGTCATTTACTACTCGATGACGGGATCGGTGTACCGGTTGGCTCAAGAGGTGGTGGCGGGTGCCGAAGAGGCCGGAGCCACCGTGCGGTTGCGGCGCGTGCCCGAGCTCATCCCCCTGGACATCATCGAGAGCAATCCGGCGATGAAGCAAGCCGCCGAAGCCCAGCAAGCCGTAGAGGTGGCCATGCTCGAGGACTTGGTCTGGGCAGATGGGATCGCGCTGGGCAGCCCCACCCGCTACGGCAACATGGCGGCCCAACTCAAGAACTTCTTGGACCAGACCGGCCCCCTGTGGGCGCAAGGCCAACTGGTTGGCAAGGCAGTCGGGTTTTTCACCGGGGCCCAGACCATGCACGGAGGACACGAGTCGACCATCTTAACCATGTCGACCTTTGCCTACCACCACGGCATGGTGATCGTGCCGGCCAGCTACGCGATTCCCGAGGTGGGGGCCACCGCCACCGGCGGCACCCCGTACGGTCCCTCCGAGCTGGGGAGCAAACCGGAGCTGTCCGACCACGAACGCGCCATCGCCCGGGCCTTTGGGCGACGCTTGGCCGAAGTCGCCGGTAAGCTGCGCGGCTAAGCCTGGCGGCCCCCAGGCGTCGCGTCTGGGGGCCGGTTCGCCGTGTCGGCCTCCGCGGAGGCGTTGCGTCCAATTAGCCGTTCGAGCTCCTGGCGAAACCCCTCCAGGTCGGTAAACTGGCGGTAGACGGAGGCAAAGCGCACGTAGGCCACTTCATCCAAGCTGCGCAGTTGCTCCATCACCAGCTCTCCGATCTCTCGGGAGCTCACCTCGCCCTGGTGGCGGTCTCGCACCGTCCGCTCCACCAGCTCCGCCACCGCTTCCAGGGCTTCCAGGCTGACCGGGCGCTTTTCGCAAGCGGTCAGCAACCCTTTGAGGATCTTGCCGCGGTCAAAGGCCTCGCGGCGTCCATCTTTTTTGACCACCCAAAGCGGGGCCTCCTCGACCCGCTCGTAGGACGTAAACCGGCGGTGGCAGCTTAGGCACTCGCGCCGGCGTCGTATCTCGCGGCCCTCATGGGCGGGTCGCGAATCCAGAACCTTGCTGTCCGGATAGCCGCAATACGGGCAACGCATGGACATTCACCTCCCTGGGGTCGGGGGATCGGGTCGATGACGGGAGAGTAGGGCTGGACTTGGGATTCCACTGGGGCAAAAAGTAGGCGTTATCGATCCAAGACAGGGGAATCGGAAAGCCGGCCGCGATCGGGAGCACGTAGGCTTCGCTGAGCAGGACCACCGCCAAGAGGATCCCATAGCCTGGCCTCAGCCGGCGCCGCCACCGGACCGCCCGTCCCAACGCGCCCAGGGCCCATCCCATGGCCAAAAGCAGCGGCGGCAACGCCGGCAAGAAGTAGTAGTAGAAATGCGAGCGGGGCGTCGCGCACCAGGCTCCCCAGGCCACTGCGAACCAGATGGCCAAAAACCCCGCCGGCCACCGCTGTGCGGGGTCGCGCAGCGCCCGATAGGCCAAGACGGCCAGAGCCGCCATCCCGAACCAGGTCCACAGCGGATTGGACAGCGTCCAGAGGAGCACCTCATGCCCGTCTTGAACCCAGTTTACCAGCTGGAGCGGCCTGGGCAGGCCCACCCAACTCCACGGCGAGGATTCGCCGGGATTGAAGAAGCGAAACGCCCACATGTTTTGCAACATCGTCCACTGCAGCACCCAAAAGGCTTTCCACGGATTGGCGGGAAGCCACCACTGGCGAAATCCCGACGGCCAGGCATAGAAATAGGAGGCCATGTACACCGCCAGCGGCACCACGGTGTGGGCGGTCGCCAAACCAAGGCGGCGCCCCCATCCCCGGCTGATCCTCCAGGTTCTGCCCGCGACCAGCCAAACCACCAGCACGGTCAACGCTCCCGACCACTTGGCGGCGACCGCCATCCCCAGCACCATCCCCTCCCCTACCCAGCCCCAGCCATGGTATCGCCCTTCTTCGGCTTCCCGGGCCAGCCACAAGGCCCAGGCGGTGGCCGCCAGCCCTAGCGGAAATTCGATCGAGTCGAGCAGGGCCACGTGGCTGAGGCTGACCGCCAGCCCCTCGCCGGCCATCAAAAAAGCCGCCCACAGCGCGGCCGCGCGATCTTTCCAGAGGGTCTGGGCGATCCCGTAGGTCAAGGCCGGCGTGATCGCCCCGAGCAGCGCGGGCGCCAACCGCCAGGCCCAAGGATGGGGTCCAAACAGCCAGATGGCCAGGGCAATCCACTCTTTGGCCAGCGGAGGATGGGAAGCGAGGTTGGGGTCGATGTAGGGGGTGGCGTCGGCCACGTGAATCGGGGGGGTGCGCCCCAGCAAGACGTAGGCGGCTGGGACATAGTAATACTCGTCGTAGATGAGTTTGGGATAGGTGCCGATTCCGATCCCGCGGACGGAAAACCCAAAGGCCAGGATCAAGGCGAGCCAGGGGGCGACCCGGGCCCGGGTCATCGCCCCCAGCAGCCTCACCCGCTGGCGGCGAACCATGGGATAAAGTCGCGCAGGCGTGGCCACAATTCGCTCTCGGCCAGGTGTTGACCTGCCGAGGGCCGGTCCGGAGCCGGCCACCACCACCCGATCCACACCATCGCCCAAAGCCAGCGCCAATCCGGGGACTCCTCCAGGCGTTTTACGGCTTCCGGCAACGTGCGGGCCTCGGCCACCGCCGCGATCGGCCCAAAGTCCCAGACCGGGTGCGCCGGCTGAAGCTCCTCCCCCCGGCAGGTCCAGACAAATTGATGGCGATACGGGCCAGACCAGGGGTCAAAACCGGGCACCAGCCCATTGTGCACGGACAGGCGGACCTCGACCGGCCACCGCTGCGCCGTCTCGGCCACCCGTGGCCAGAACGGGTCTTGGGGGCCTGCTCCCACGGTGCGCCACCAGGCCCACCCGGGCCCCATGATCCGGGGTACCTCGGCGTAATACAGGCGTGCGGCCGGGTCCAACCCCTTATGCACCACCAGGCCGCACCCCAACCGGTCCCCTTCGTCGACCGACAACCACCATTGCAGGGCACCGTACGCCGGCCATTCGGGGTCGGGGGAAAATCGCACCACCCGGCCTGAGGCCTCCTCGCTCACCGCGGCCTGGACTTGGGCTTCTTCCAATCGCGCCGCCAGCACCTCGGCGGCTCCCTTCAACCCGCCTTCAACGCTCATCCGTCTACCATGCCCCTCCTTGGCCGCTCGGCCCTTCTGGCCCCCAGGCGGCCGCTGTGATCTACCGGTCGCCCAGTCTAGGCTTGAGCCGGAGCCGAACCCGTACCCCAGCGCGCCTCCCATTCAATCTTCATGCAGCGGTCCATGATCACCGTCAGACCGCCGGCGCTGGCGATGGTGGCGGCCTCCGGGCTTACGATTCCAAGCTGTAGCCACAGGACCTTGGCGCCAATCGCCACCGCCTCGGCCGCCACCGGCGGCGTGTCGGGGGCGCGCCGGAAGACGTCCACCACGTCGACCACGATCTCCCGCGGGATCGCCTGCAGGGACGGATACGCCGGCTCTCCTAAGACCTCGTGGATCTGGGGATTGACCGGGATGATCCGGCAGCCGCGTTCTTGCAAAAACTTGGCCACCCCGTAACTAGGGCGCTCGGGGTTGGACGACAACCCGACGACGGCCACCACTTTGGCCTGCTCCAGGACCGCGGTCACAATCTCCTCGAACTGCATTTCAGGCCTCCTTGGACTGGGCCACCTGGCCCCTACTCGACTGGGGTCAACCAATGCTGATAGCGCAGGTTTTCCCCGCGGACGGTGGCAAAATACAACGCCTGCAGGCTCTGGGTGATCGGCCCCATCTGCCCCTCTCCGACCGGGCGGTGGTCGATGCTAACCACCGGGACCACTTGGACCCCCGTCCCGACCAAAAAGACTTCCTCGGCCACGTACAGTTCGGTGCGGTCGATGTGGCGCTCTACGACCGGGATCTGTTGGTCGCGCGCCAATTCGAAGATGACCTCGCGGGTAATCCCCTCCAACAGGTTGTCGGTGACCGGCGGGGTGACCAGCGCGCCCTTGCGGACCATGAACAGGTTGGCGGCCGAACCTTCCGAGACGTGTCCGTCTTCGTTGAGAAAGATGCAGTCGTCAAACCCGGCGGCGTGGGCATCGCTGACCGCGATCGCGGTGTTGATGTACGATCCCGTGATCTTGGCTCGGGCCGGCACCGCGTTATCGTCGATCCGGCGCCACGGCGAGACCATGACGTGGATGCCTTGGGTGGGCAGATAATCGCCAAGCGGCACCGCAAACAAGCCGAACTGGTCGGCGATTCCATCGAGGCTGACCTTGATCACCGGATCCGCCTTGAAGGCCAGGGGCCGTACGTACACGTCTTGGCGCATCGGATTGCGACGCAAGAGCTCCACCGTCAGCTGGCACAGCTCATCGACCGAGTGCGGCACCTCGATGCGCAGAATCCGGCACGAGGCATGAAAGCGCTCGTAATGTTCGCGGACGCGAAACAGAAACAACCGGTCGCTGGCCTTGTTGTAATAGGCGCGAATGCCTTCAAAGCACCCGGTTCCGTAATTTAAGGCGTGGGTCGCGATCGAAACCGTGGCTTCCTCCAGCGGCATCCAGCGACCGCGAAAGTAGGCGATGGGTGTTCCCACCCTAGACCCTCCTCGTCCTGTGGCGTGGCCACGCGGGTTTGAGCCTAAAGCCGCAGCCAAAGACCCGCCTACGGGCCGCGACGGCTTTTGTCCGTTACCGATTGTACCAAAATCTGCCCCGATCATCCCAGGCTTCCCGCCAGCGCGCGGCATCGGGCGGCTCTGGTATACTCCAGGAAAGAGGGGCAGGAGACCGGGCGCCGAGGGGAGAGGTGGGTATGCGGAAAGTCCCCTATGGGCGGGGGCGTTCGCCGGGCTTTTTCGGCGGCGACGACTGGCAGTTATGGCTGCACTACTGGCGGTTGGCTCTGACCCAGCCGCGAAAGCTGGCCGCTTTCGCCGGGGCCTCGGACCGCCTGCTGTGGCTCAACGGTTTGGCCGCCGGAGTAGTGGTGGGGATCGCTCGCTGGGTCAAAGGCTACGGGTTGATGGGAGCGCTCAGCGCGCTCCTCGCCGGTTTGATCCTGGCCTGGGTCTGGTACGCCGCGGTGCCCTGGCTGGCCACCCGGGTGCCTCGTCTGTTTGGTCAGGCCCGGTATGCGCCCTCAGCCCTCCTTCAGCCGACCCAGGTGGCGCTCTCCGGCTGGCTTCCCTTGGGCGCGCTGTGCCTGGCGGTGGGCGGGCCGGTGGTCGCGGTCTACGGGCTCTTGGCCGCCGGAACCTCTTTCCTCTCGGTAAGCCGCCTGCGCGGCCAGACGCTCTCGGTCCAACTCCTAAGCGCCTTGGCCGCCTTTCTCACCTTGGACCTAGTGACCTTCTTCTTGCTCGGTGCGTGACCTTCTACTTCCGCTGGCTTCTCCGGCGAGCGGTCCGGCTTGACTCCGGATTTGCACGCCGGAGCCGACTGCCCCCAAAAGCGCGCAGTCATCCTTTCGCCGCAAGGCGGGAAAGGGGTGACCGAGCCAGCGGGGTCGCGTACCGGCTTTCAGGCCGGTTGCCTCCGCTGCCGGAGAGCGCAGGCTAAGCGCGGTCCCCTTCCCCTGGCCCACACATACCGTCTTTCCCTGGGCACGCGGCCCGCGCTGCAGCGCCGGAAGCCACCCGCCTCGTCAGGGGCCGCGGCTGCTCGTAGTCTTGGGGCAGGGCTAAAACCCCTTGCCGTCTCCCTGCTGTTCTAAGGCAGCGGCGATGGCGGCGGAAGAAGGGCCTGCGGTCAAGAGCCGCCGCAGCAGGGCGTAGTCGGCGGCTTGACACTCGCGGGGGTCGATCTCGTCCAGGCTGAGCCAGCTCAAAGCCGTGACCTCATCGGGGTCTGGGACCAGCGGGACTTCGGCGTCGCCCTCCACCAGGTAGTAGAAGCGCAAGGAGTGGTAAGGGTGGCGGAAGAAGGCGATGAACCCGTCTCGGAAGTCGATCAGGCGGACCACCCGCACCGCCACCCCGGTCTCCTCGCGAAACTCCCGAACCAGTCCGGCCTCCAA
>JAIMAE010000076.1 GCA_023512105.1 Bacillota bacterium
GCCGGGCGCGGGGTGGTGGACAGTGACGCGGGGCCGGTGGTGGAGGCGCTGGCGGAGTATTTGACGGCGCCGGTGGTGACGTCGTATTTGCACAACGACGCGATGCGGGCGGATCATCCGTTGGCGCTGGGGCCGATTGGGTACATGGGGTCGCGGGCAGCGATGGAGACGCTGGCGGAAGCGGACGTGGTGTTGGCGTTAGGGACGCGGCTGTCGGTGTTTGGGACGTTGCCGCAGTATGACCTGGACTACTTTCCGACGCAGGCGGCGATCATTCAGGTGGATATCGACCCGCGGGAGATTGGGCGGGTGCATGCGGTGACGGTGGGGATTGTGGGGGACGCGAAGGCGGCGGCGCAGGCGCTGTTGGCGGGGGTGCGGGCGGCGGCGCCGGGGCGGGGGCCGGATGCGGCGCGGCTGGCGACGGTGGCGGCGCGGCGGGCGCGCTGGGAGGCGGAGTTGGAGGCGGCGGCGATGGCGCCGGGGGAGCCGATCAACCCGCGGCGGGCGTTGTGGGAGCTGGCGCGGGTGTTGCCGGCGGAGGCGGTGGTGACCACGGACATTGGGAACGTGGCGTCGACGGCGAACAGTTATTTACGGTTCACGCGGCCGCGGACGTTCATCGCGGCGTTGACGTTTGGGAACTGCGGGTTTGCGTATCCGGCGGCGCTGGGGGCGCAGTACGCGCGGCCGGAGGCGCCGGTGGTGGCGATTGTGGGCGACGGGGCGTGGGGGATGAGTTTGCACGAGGTGGCGACGGCGGTGGAGCAGGAGCTGCCGGTGGTGGCGTGCGTGTTCACGAACCGGGAATGGGGGGCGGAGATGAAGAACCAGGTGGATTACTACGCCCAGCGGTTTGTGGGGACGCCGATCCGGACGCCGGACTTTGCCAAGGTGGCGGAGGCGATGGGGGCGCTGGGGCTGCGGGTGGAGCGGCCGGAGGCGGTCGGCGAGGCGGTGCAGGCGGCGCTCCAGGCGCGGCGGCCGGCGGTGGTGGAGATATTGGTGGATGGCACGCAGTTGGCGCCGCCGTTTCGGCGGGATGCGCTGCAAAAGCCGGTGCGCTACCTGCCCAAGTATCGCCACCTCGACTGGCGGGAGGCCGAGAAAGCCTAGAACTGGCTTTTCGGCCAAGCGGAGGGGTTCTCCCCTCCGCTTTTTTGTGGAGCGTGCCGCTAGTCCTGGCCAAATTTTCTGGTAGTCTGTTAGAATGGTTGCTTGAGTGAAGCGGTTTCGCGGGTCGGTCGACAAGCCCGGCCTGTGGCCGAGGAAGGGGGGAAGGCTGAGCGGCAGGGGAGCCTGCCGTTTTGCCACGCAGGTGGAATACATCGGGCAGCGGCGAACGCGAGTAGAGGACGCGCGGTTGGTGCAGGGGCAGGGCCGCTATGTCAGTGACGTGGCCTGGCCAGGCCAACTGGTGATGGCGGTGGTCCGCTCCACCCATGCCCACGCGCGGATTCGTGCGATTGACGGGAGCGAAGCCCTGCGATCCCGCGGGGTTTTTGGCGTGTACACGGCGCGCGACTTGGGCGGGCTCAACCGTCCTATGCCGATGGGGATTGTCGACACCAGCTTCGAGCCGGCTCTGCAGACGCCTTTGGCCGCGGACAAGGTGCGATACGTGGGCGAGCCGGTGGCGGTGGTCCTGGCCGAGGACCGGTACCTGGCCGAGGATGCGGTGGAGAAGGTGCGGGTCGACTACGAGCCGCTAGAGCCGGTCATCGACTTGGATGAGGCGGCCGCCGACCGGGTGTTGATCCACGAGGCGCGTGGCAGCAACGTATTAGGGGGCTTTGAACATACCGTCGGGGCCGGAGAGGCGGCGTTGGCCACCGCCGACTTGGTGGTGGAAGAGGTCTTGCGGATCGGTCGGGTCAGCGGACAGCCCATGGAGCCCAGGGGGGTGGTGGCCCGGTACGATGCCGAGCAGGGCGTGCTCGAGGTCTATCTGGGCACGCAGTCGGCGCACGGTGCCAAAGGGCATCTGGTGGCGATGCTGGGATTGCCTCCGGAGAAGGTCCGGGTGATAGCCCCCGACGTCGGCGGAGGATTCGGGGTCAAAATGGGAGCCTACCCGGAGGACATCCTGGCCGCGTACCTGGCTCTCACCCTTGGCCGCCCGGTGAAGTGGGCGGGAGACCGGCTGGAGGAGTTTCTGGCCACCAATCAGGAACGTGAGGCCCTGCACCGGGTGAAGCTGGGGGTGCAGCGCGACGGGCGGATCGTCGCCCTGGTCGACCGTTTTCTGCAGGACTGCGGCGCGTACACCCCAATGGGATCGTTGATTGCGCATACCACCGCGATCAACCTGGCCGGCGCCTACCGGGTGCCTAACCTCTACGTGTCTTATCAGCTGGTGGCGACCAACAAGGTGCCCGTAGGTCCCTATCGGGGCGCCGGTCGTCCCCAAGGGCACTTCGTCATCGAGCGCATGCTGGATCGGGCGGCGGACCGGTTGGGGCTCTCTCGGATCGAGATCCGACGGCGCAACCTCATCCCGCCCGAGGCCATGCCTTACGACACCGGTCTGGTCTTGCGCACTGGGGATCCCATCGCCTACGACACCGGAAACTTCCCCGAGGGGTTTGAATCCTTGGTGGCGGCATTGGAGCCCAGGCTGGAGGAGCGCCGCCGGGCGGCCGGGCGCCAAGGGCGCTGGGTGGGCCTGGGAGTTGCCAACTACGTGGAGATCTCGGCGGCCGGAGGTTTCGAGGGGGCGATCGTGGAAGCGCGTCCCGACGGGACCTTCTTGGTATTTACGGGAGCCGCCGCCCAAGGACAAGGACATCGCACCACCTTGGCCCAGGTGGTGGCCGAGCGGCTCGGGGTTCCGTTCGAGTCGGTCACGGTGGTCGAGGGGGACACCGCCCTGATTGCGCGCGGGGTGGGGACATTTTCCAGCCGGACGATGGTGATGGCGGGCAATGCGGCCAGTCAGGCGGCGACCGCGATGCGACAAGAGCTTTTGGCCGCGGCGGCCAAAGAGTTGGAAGTGGCGGTGGAGGACTTGGAGTGGGAAGCGGGGCGGATTCGCGTCCGCGGGGTGCCGGCCAGCGCCTTGACGGTTGGGGAGGTGGTGCAGCGACTTTTGCAGAGCCAAGAACGGGTGCGCACGGAAGCCTACTTTTCGGCCAAGGGAGCGACTTACGGATTTGGCAGCCACGGGGTGATTGTGGAGGTCGATCCGGCGACCGGGGGAGTGAGCTTGCGAGATTACGTGATGGTGCACGACGGCGGCCAAGTCATCAATCCCTTGTTGGCGGACGGTCAAATCATCGGGGCGGCGGTGCAAGGGATTGGGACCGCCTTGTACGAGGAGATCCGCTACGACCCGCAGGGTCAGCCGCTGAACACCACCTACCTCGACTATCTCTTGCCAGGGAGCGCGGAGATGCCGGAATTTGAGTTGATCCACCAGCGATATGCGGCCACCAACAACCCCGAGGGGTTCAAGGGCCTGGGGGAGGCGGGGATCATTCCCAGCATGGCGGTCGTGCTCTCTGCAGTGGAGGACGCCCTGGCCGCGGGCGGCGTCCCTGCCTTCTTTGCCGCCACGCCGGTGACTCCCGAGGCGATTTTCGCAGCGATGAACCAAGGAGGGGTGAGCCATGAAGCCGCCAGCGTTTGAGTACTACTGTCCCGAGACGTTGGACGAGGCGCTCGGGTTGTTGGCCCAATACGGGGCGGAGGCCAAGGTGTTGGCCGGCGGGCAGAGCTTGATGCCGATGCTCAACATGCGGCTTAGCCACCCAGGGGTGGTGATCGACATCAACCGATTGCCTGACCTGAATCGCGTGACCGTCGAGGGGACGAGCCTGCAGGTGGGGGCGCTGGTTCGCCACGCGGAGCTCGAGCACTCGGCGCTGGCGGCCACACACTGCCCGATCTTGCCCGCGGCCGAGCGGCTGGTGGCGCATCTGGCGATCCGGCAGCGGGGCACGGTGGTGGGGAGCCTGGTGCACGCCGACCCGGCGGCCGAGCTGCCCCTGGTCTGGCTGACTTTGGGGGGCGAACTCGAGGTGCGTTCGACGCGCGGGAGCCGGACGATTGCGCCGGAGGCCTTTTACCTGGGGTATTTCATGACCGACCTGGCTCCCGACGAGCTGGCGGTGGCGGTGCGCTTTGAGCGGCCGGCGGCGGGCCACGGCTGGGCGATTGAGGAGTTTGCGCGGCGGTCGGGGGATTTTGCCCTCTGTGCGGCAGCGGCGGTGGTCGAGTGGGATGCGGCCCGCGGGGTGGTGCAGGGCGTGCGCTTGGGACTGGGCGGCGTAGGGGGAGCCCCGGTGCGGCTGGACCAAGCGGTGGCGCCGTTGGTCGGGGCGGTTCCGGAGGCGGAGCTGGTGCGGGAGGTGGCCCGCGGGGTAGGGCAGTACCTCGACCCTCCGGACGACCTGCACGCGTCGCGAGCTTTTCGGTTGCATTTGGCCGAGGTGTTGAGTGAACGGGCGCTTCGGGCTGCGGTCCGCCGGGCCCAAGCCAAGGAGGTGCAAGGGGCATGACCACGCGCCAGATTCGCCTGACCGTCAACGGGCAGGAGCGGACGGTGGAGGTAGAACCGCGGTGGCTGTTGGCCGACGTGCTGCGGGAGCGACTGGGGTTGACCGGCACCCATCTGGGGTGCGAGCACGGAGTATGTGGGGCGTGTACGGTGTTGTTGGATGGCCGTCCAGTGCGGTCCTGCCTGTTATTGGCGGTTCAGGCGGACGGGCATGCGGTGACCACGGTGGAAGGGCTGGCCCAAGACGGTGCCCTGAGTCCGGTGCAGGAGGGATTTCGCCAAGAGCACGGGCTGCAGTGCGGCTTTTGCACCCCCGGGTTTCTCATCACCGCCACCTATCTCCTCGAGCAGAATCCCCAACCTACCCGGGAGGAGATTCGCGAGGCTCTGTCCGGCAACCTCTGCCGTTGCACCGGGTATCAAAACATTGTCAACGCGGTGGAGTGGGCGGCCCGCAAGCTGGCCGAGCAAAACTCCGCCAAGCCTTAACCGAGCGTGTCCGCCCCGAGTCTCGACGGCTCGGGGCGGCGTTTTTTCTCAACTTCAGGGTGTCAACAGGATCTTTCCGGTACTTGCGCGCCCTTCGAGGTGTCGGTGTGCGGTTTCCGCCTCTTCCAGAGGCAGGGTCTCAAAGATGCGCAGCGTCAGTCTGCCCTGGGCGACATCGGTCAGGACCGCGTGAGCTCGCTCCAGCAGCATCGGCCGGGTCTCGGTGTAGTGGTTGAGGCTGGGCCGAGTGACGAACAGCGAGCGTTGGGCCAGACGGTCTAATGCCAGCGGCGGAACCGGGCCACTGGCCTGTCCGTAAAGCACCAGGTAGCCGCGCGATCCCAGGCAGCTTAGGCTCTGGTCGAAGGTGGCCTGCCCGACGGCATCGTAGACCACCTGCACCCCCTGTCCGCCGGTGGCCTCCCGGACTACCTGCGCAAAATCCTCTTGAGTGTACAGGATCACGTGGTCGGCGCCCGCTTGGCGAGCCAGTTCCGCCTTCTCCGGGGTGGACACGGTGGTAAACACGGTGGCCCCCAAGCGCTTGGCCATCTGGATCAAGAGCAGTCCTACGCCTCCCGCCCCGGCGTGGATCACCACTTTGTCCCCGGGGCGGACGGGATAGGTTTGGTGGGTCAAGTAGTGGGCGGTCATACCCTGCAGCATCGCTGCTGCCGCCTGTCGATCGGTCAGGGCCGGGGGGACGGGCACCAGACGCCAGGCCGGAACGGCCACCAGTTCGGCGTAGGCGTGTTGGGCCATGGCAAAGGCCACCCGTTCTCCCACCCGGACTTCGCTGACGCCCTCTCCCACCGCCACCACTTCACCGGCTCCTTCGGCTCCCGGGATCCAGGGTAGGGGGGTGGGATACCAACCACGGCGTCCATAAATGTCTACGAAATTGACGCCGATCGCTGAAAGTCGGACCAACGCCTCTCCCGGCCCGGGCACCGGGTCGGGAAGTTGTACCGGACGCAATACCTCCGGGCCTCCGTGCTCTTTGATCTGAATCGCGCGCATGGATCTTGCCCCCTCCTCATTGCCATCCCGCGCCTGCGTACGAGCTTTTCACCGTCGACTGCCCGGACGACTCGTTGGGGGGAGCCCCAGGGCTCCGCGGTGCGAGTCCGGTCACGTCCAGGCCGACGACCTCTATCCTCTTCGCTTTTGGCTCCGGAAGATCCTGCCTTCAGGGGCGGCAGGAGGCCGAGCCATCTTTCCAAAGATCGGGAGGGGCCCGTATACTGAGGGCGGGCGGGGGAGGGGACGCGATGGACTTTGCCGCAGAGTTGGAGCGCTTGAAGGAAGGCCAACTCTATCGAACCACTCGGGTCATCGCAGGAGGCGCGCGGCCTTGGTTGTGGTACCAAGGGCGTCGCTATTTAAACCTCAGTTCCAGCAATTATCTAGGTCTCTCCGACCATCCCAAGGTGGTGGAGGCGGCGGTGGCCAGCCTGTACGACGAAGGATTCAACGCCGGTGGCTCGTGCCTGATTACCGGCCACGGTCCTGCCCACGCCGCGCTCGAGGCGGCGATCGCGCGGCATCAGGGCACCGAACGCAGCCTGGTCTACGCGGCCGGCTACCAGACCAACCTGGGAGTCTTAAGCGCTTTGGCTACCCGGGAGGCGGTGATTTTTTCGGACGCCTTAAACCACGCCAGCTTGATCGACGCCGCGCGTTTGAGTCGAGCCCGGGTGGTGGTCTACCGGCACGGCGACCCCAACCATCTGGAAGAGCTCCTGCGAGCCGAAGGCGGCGACTCTCCTCGCCTAATCGTGACCGACGGCGTGTTCAGCATGGATGGAGACGTGGCGCCGCTAGCTGACCTGTTGGCATTGGCGGAGCGGTACCAGGCGCTGTTGGTGGTGGACGACGCCCACGGACTGGGGGTGCTGGGAGAGCGGGGGGCCGGATTGGCCGAGCACTTTGGCCTGCTCGGGCGCATTCCGGTGGCGGTGGGCACCATGAGCAAGGCCTTAGGCGTCCAAGGAGGGTTTGTGGCCGCTCGCGCGCAGGTGATCGACTATCTGATCAACCGTTCCCGGGCTTTCATCTTTTCCAGTGGCCTGGTGGCGCCGGTGGCCCGGGCGGCCTTGGCTGCCGTGGAGGTGGTGCAGGCGGAGGGATGGCGCCGCCAGCGGGTTCAGGCTCTGGCGGCGCGCCTGCGCCGGGGGCTCGGCGCCCAGGGGTGGCAGCTGCAGCCGACCGCGGTGGAGGGAGTGCCGATCGTGGCGCTGGTGGTGGGAGAAGCGGAGCGCGCGCTGCAGTTGATGGAGCGCTTGCGGGAGGAAGGGATTTGGGCGGCGGCGATTCGCCCGCCCACGGTTCCGCCCGGAACCAGTCGGCTTCGCCTGGCGTTGATGGCCACCCACGAAGACGACGCCATTGAATGGGCGCTGGAGGTATTTGGGCGAATCCGATCCGAGTGGGCTCACGGGGAGGGCAGGTAATGGCAGGATCACGCGCCTTGGAGGAATGGTCCCCGGAGGAGATCCGGGCCTGGGACCGTCAGTACGTCTGGCACCCTTTCACGCAGATGGCAGATTACCTGGCTCGCGACCCGGTCATCGTGGCCGAAGCCGAAGGGGTGCGGATTCGAGACATCGATGGGCGTTGGTACTACGATGGGGTCTCCTCGATCTGGCTCAACGTGCATGGTCACCGCGTGCCGGCCTTGGACCAGGCGATCATCTCCCAGTTGCAACGGATGGCCCACGTGACCCTGTTGGGCCAAGGCCACGTGCCGGTTGCGGTGTTGGCTCGGCGGTTGGCGGATTGGACACCCCGGGGATTGCATCGGTTTTTCTTTTCGGATTCTGGTGCGGCGGCGGTCGAAGTGGCTTTGAAGATGGCGGTCCAGTACTGGGCCAACCAGGGGCAGGGCCAGCGCACCCGCATCCTGGGGTTTACCACCAACTACCACGGGGATACCTTGGGGGCGATGGCGGTGGCCCCCGACCCCACCTTCCACTGGCCGTTCCTGAGCTATTTGCCCGAGGAGCCCCGCGCTCCGTATCCCTATTGCTACCGCTGCCCGTTGGGCCGGAGTTGGCCGGATTGCCAAATGGCCTGTCTGGACGCGGTAGAGGCGGTGATGGCCGAGGAGCAAGAGCGGCTGGCGGCGGTGATCATCGAGCCGGTTCAGGGGGCGGGCGGGATCATTCCCGCCCCCCCGGGGTACTTGCGGCGGATCCGAGAGCTGTGCGACCGCTACGGCGTCTTGTTGATCGTCGACGAGGTGGCCACCGGATTTGGGCGCACCGGGCGGATGTGGGGGGTTGATCACGACGGGGTGATCCCCGACATCCTCTGTCTGGGTAAGGGCCTTTCCGGCGGCTATCTCCCCATCTCCGCCACGGTGGCCACCGACGCCATATACCAGGCGTTCTTGGCGCCGGTGGCGGAGAAGAAGGCCTTGTACCACGGCCATTCCTTTGCCGGCAATCCCTTGGCGGCGGCGGTGGCGATTGCCAACCTCGAGCTCTTTACCCCGGAGTTTCTCGACAGCCTGCAGCGCCGCAGCGAAGAACTCCCCGACCTGCTGCAACCGGTGACACAGCTTCCATTTGTGGGAGACTTGAGGGTGCGCGGGCTGATGGCGGGGATCGAGTTGGTCCGGGATCCGGTGGCAAAGCGTCCTTTTCCGTACGGGGCTCAGGCCGGTTTTGTGGTGGCCGATCAGGCGCGGCGGCTGGGGATGCTGATCCGCCCGGTCGGCAATGTGGTGATCTTTATGCCGCCGCTGGCCACCTCGGCGGCGGACCTCCAGGCGATGGCGGAGATCTTGGTGGAGGCGGTGCGCGCGGCAGGGCCGCAGTTGGCCGCCTTGGCGAAACAGGCGGCGGGGGCACCAGGAGCAGAGGGCTTAGGCGGGGAGGGGGCGTTCTGATGCGGGGCTGGTTTATCACCGGCACCGACACCGGGATTGGGAAGACCTACGTCGGCTGTGCCTTGGCGCGGGGACTAAGGCGCCGGGGTTGGGACGTGGGGGTGATGAAACCGGTGGAAACCGGACACGGGGTGGCCGAGGCGTGGCCGGCCGATGCCCAGGCCTTGGTGGAGGCGGCCGGGGTGGCCGATCCCCCGTCGTTGGTGGTCCCCTACGTCTACCAGCTGCCTGCGGCCCCTTGGGTGGCCGCGAGAGCCGAAGGGCGTCCGGTGCACTTCCCCAAGCTGGTCGAGGCGGCTCGGGAGCTCGCCACCCGGCACCGACTGCTGTTGGTGGAAGGGGCTGGCGGGTTGGCGGTGCCCATTGACGCGCGCCACAATTGGGCGGACTTGGCCCATGCCTTGTCCCTTCCCCTGTTGGTGGTGGCCCCCAACCAACTGGGGACCATCAATCACACCGTGCTCACGGTGGCCTATGCCCGCGCGCGGGGGTTGGCGGTGGCGGGGTTTATCCTCAACCAAGTCCGGGGCCAGGTAGACGGCACCGAGGCGACCAACCGCCCGGTGATCGAGGCACTGACCGGGGTGCCCTGCTGGGGGGAGTTGGGCCATGCCGATGCTTCGGCCGGCGAGGACGGCCTGGTCTGGCCGGCGATTGTGGCCGCGCTGGAGGAACAGTCCGCCTGAGGGGGCACGACCGGAGTGACGGGGGTCGTCCGGGTCAGGACTGGGGTGCGGAGTTTGAGGAAAAGGGGAGTCGCGATGAGTCGTTGGCGGGAGATGGCCGACCATGTGTTGGCCGGGAGGAAAATCAGCCGCGAAGAGGCCTTGTCGATCCTGCGCTGTCCCGACGAAGAGGTTTTAGAGCTGTTAAGCCAGGGATATCGCCTGCGTTACCGGTATTACCGCAACTACGTGCGCTTCCAACACCTGGTCAACATCCAAAGTGGCTATTGCCCGGAGGATTGCGGGTACTGCTCGCAGTCCCGGGTCTCGACTGCGGAGATCGCCCGCTATCCCCTGGTGGAGGTCGAGGCGATGGTGGAAGGGGCACGGCGGGCCTACGAGCTTGGGGCTACCACCGTATGCCTGGTCGCTAGCGGCCGATCTCCCAACTCGCGGGAAATCGCCAGGGTCTGCGAGGCCACGGCCGAGATAAAGTCGCGCTGGCCGCTGCGCGTCTGTGCCTGTCTGGGCCTGGTTCGCCCCGCGCAGGCGGAGGCGTTGAAGGCGGCGGGGGTAGACCGCTACAACCACAATTTGAACACCAGCGCCGCCTACACCCCGGCCATCGTCTCCACCCACCGGTATGACGATCGAGTGGCCACCGTGGAGGTGATTAAGGAGGCCGGGCTTTCGCCATGCTCGGGCCTCATCGCCGGCATGGGCGAGTCGGATGAGGACCTGGTCGAGGTCGCGTTTGCCCTGGCTGCGTTGGGCGTGGAGTCGATTCCGGTCAATTTCCTCCATCCGGTGCCGGGAACGCCTCTGGCCGACCGCCCGCTCAATCCTCCGCTGAGGGACCTCAAGGTGGTGACGATGGTGCGCTTTGTCAACCCGACCCGCGAGATCCGGCTGGCCGGCGGTCGCGAGCTGCAGTTGCGCTCGCTGCAGCCGTTGGGACTCTATGTGGCCAATTCCCTGTTCGTGTCGGACTATCTGACCACTCCCGGCCAGGCGCCCGAACTCGACCATCAGATGGTGCGCGACTTGGGCTTCGAGGTCGAACCGCCTGGGCTTGCGCTGCCTTTGGCCTAGGCCAGACCTCATCAGAGCAGGCTGGACGGGAGGATGCGGAGGGAGGGGAGGGCGCTGTTGGAGACGGTTTGGATGGGTCAAGTGGCCTCCGGCAAAGGGGAGGCGGCGCGATTTATCCGCCTAGAGCCGGTCGCCCGCCGCCTGACCGCCCGGCTTGGCAGTCCGCCCTACCCGGGCACCCTCAACCTGGTGTTGCCAGACACCTCCGACTGGGTCCACTGGCTCTACCAGCTTTCCTGGGAGCGCTGGGAGAACTTAGGCGAGGGGATTTGTGCCGCCGACGCGTTTTCGGTCCAGGTGGGAGGCGAGCCGGCGGTGGCCATCCGGCCTTTGCTCGCCGGCTACCCTTCGCGGCTTTTAGAGGTCGCGGCCGCTCGTCACCTGCGTTCGTTCTTAGGAGTGGTCGACGGCGACTGGCTGGCGATTGCCCCCGGGCCGCAATTTGAGGCCCGCAGTGGGAACATTAGGGACGGAAGGGGGCCGAACATTTAGGATCCAGGATCCTGGATCGAAGGAAAAATTGACATCCCCGGCATCAATGCATACAATTTGCCTGGAGCCTGCCAGGAAACGACACCGCAGCCGTCGGGGTCGGGAGGCGGCTTCGATCTGCCAGGGGGTTGGCTAAAGGGGGATTATGCGTGGCGCAAGCGGCAGAACCGGAGTCTCGATCTGTCACCAAGAGCACCGCCGAACCCCGGTGGTGGATAGAGCCAGTCGCGACGGTGGTCGCCTTCTCGTTGTTCGTCCTCTATTCCGCATGGGATGTCTTGTTCCATAACACGGGGCAATATCAGAATTACATATCCCCGTACTTCTCGCCCAACGTGGGGGCTTGGTTGGGCATTCACACCATCCCGGCGGTCTTGGTGGCGTGGGTTCCTCTGTTCTTTCGCGCATCCTGTTACTACTACCGGCGCGAATACTACCGCGCCTTTTTTTGGGACCCTCCAGCGTGTGCCATCGCGGAACGTCCTCGGCTGTACCGGGGGGAGACCAAGGTTCCGCTGGTCTGGAACAACCTGCATCGGTTCTTCCTCTACCTGGCCATCATCGTGGTCATCTTTCTCTGGAAGGACGCCGTGCAGGCGTTTATTTTTCCCAACGGCTTCGGAGTGGGAGTGGGTTCGCTCATTCTGCTCGTGAATGCCATCCTGCTGACGGTCTACACCTTCTCCTGCCACGCGTTTCGCCACTTGGTGGGAGGGGGGCTCGACTGTTTTTCCTGTCAAGGGCGTCCCACCGCTCGGTACAAGCTGTGGCGGCGGGTGTCGGAGTGGAATCGACACCACGGGCAGTGGGCGTGGATCTCCATGTTTTGGGTCTGGGGCACCGGCATTTACGTGCGCCTATTGCTGATGGGCGTAATCCATGACGTGAGGTTTTTCTAATGCTAGACATCGAGACCAGAGAGTACGACGTCGTCGTCATCGGGGCCGGAGGGGCAGGACTGCGCGCGGCTATCGAGGCCTCCGCCTTGGGGAGTCGGGTGGCGGTGCTGACCAAGTCTTTGCTGGGCAAGGCCCACACCGTGATGGCTGAGGGCGGAATCGCCGCCTCGTTCGGCAACCTTGACCCCTACGACGGTTGGGAGACCCACTTCTATGACACCATGAAGAGTGGGCACTTCATCAACAACTGGCGGATGGTGGAGGTCTACACCAAAGAGGCCACGGAACGGGTGCTCGAGCTGGAAAGCTGGGGCGCCGTGTTCGACCGCACCGACGACGGCAAGATTATGCAGCGCCCGTTCGGTGCGCACTCCTTTCGGCGGTTGGCCCACGTAGGCGACCGGACCGGCAAGGAGCTGATTCGCACCCTGCAACAGAAGGTCATCTACCAGAACGTGGACATCTTCGCCGAAGTCACCACCACCCGCATCTTTTTGGATGGGCAGGGACGGGTGGCCGGGCTGTTCGCCTATCACCGCGACGATGGCCACTTTGTCTTGTTTAAGACCCGGGCCATCATCCTGGCCACCGGCGGGTGGGGCCGGATGTACAAGCCCACCTCCAACTCCTGGGAGTGCACCGGGGATGGAGCTGCCATGGCGTTTCGAGTGGGAGCCGAGCTCCAAGACATGGAGATGGTCCAATTCCATCCCACTGGGATGGTTTGGCCTCCGGGAGTGCGCGGCATTCTCGTCACCGAGGGGGTCCGCGGGGAGGGAGGCCTTCTCTACAACTCCGAGGGCGAGCGCTTTATGTTGCGGTACGACCCGGAGAAAAAGGAGCTCTCGTCTCGTGACGTGGTGGCGCGGTCCATTTACCGGGAAGTCAAGGCCGGCCGCGGCACTCCCCACGGGGGCGCTTGGCTTGACATCACCCACAAAGGCCCGGAGTACATCAAGCGCAAGCTGCCCGGGATGTACGAGCAGTTCAAGAAGTTGGCAGACGTGGACATCACCAAGGAACGCTTTGAAGTGGCTCCGACCGTTCATTACACCATGGGCGGACTTCGGGTGCATCCGGAGCTGGCGGCCACCAACGTGCCCGGGTTGTACGCGGCGGGCGAAACCGCCTGTGGATTGCACGGCGCCAACCGACTGGGAGGCAACTCGTTGGGCGACCTTTTGGTCTTCGGACGGCGAGCGGGTATGGCCGCACATGAGTACGTGCGCAACCTGGAGTCGACCCCGGAGGTGGATGAAGCCGAGGTTCGGGCCGAGATGAAGCGCGTCATCCATCCCTTCGAGGTGGAGAAGGGTGAAAACCCGTATATGGTTCATGAGGCCCTCCAAGAGATCATGTCCAATCACGCCGGGATCGAGCGCAGCGGACCGGA
>JAIMAE010000307.1 GCA_023512105.1 Bacillota bacterium
GCGCTGACCGCGGCGGTCAACGCGGAGAGCAACCGCAGCCGCACGGCCAGCGGGCTCGGCACCTTGGCCTAAAGGACTCTTGGAAGGAGGTGCACTCTCGTGAATCAGCTGCTGGCGATTGCCGCCTCCGGCCTCGGGGCGCAATCCAGCTTGATCAGCGCCGTGGCCGCCAACATCGCCAACCTCAACACGCCTGGGTTCGGGGCGCGGGTGGCCACCTTGACCAACGGGCCCAATCAATTGGTGCGGTTGGCCAACTCGCCCTTCGCCGGCCAGGTGATTCCGCCGGGTTTGGCCTATTCGGCGGGAGCGACCCTGGCCCAGGACGTCCCCAGTTTTGGCGACCAGGTGGTGCCCTCCAACATCCCGACCCACCTGGCGGTGGAGGGACCGGGGTTTTTCATGGTGACCAACGCCCAGGGGGCGATCTGGCTGACCCGGGCCGGACAGTTTACCCTGGATGGGCAAGGCTATCTGGTGTTGCCGGGAGGCTATCGGCTGTATCCTCCGGTGACCATCCCCGCGGGGATGACCTTCTCGATAGGCGGGGATGGCCGCATCGTCGCCTCCGACGGGACGACCCTGGGCCAGTTGCAGTTGGCCACCGTCGCCAACCCGGCGGGACTTTTGCAAGTGGCGCCCAATCTATATCAGGCCACGGCGGCCAGCGGGAATATCGTCACTCAGGCTCCGGGGCAGGGTGGGGCCGGCACCGTGGTGGCCGGGGCGCTCAACGGCTCCAACGTCAATCTGGCGCAGAACTTCGGGGAACTGATCTCCGCCTCCTCGGCCTACCAGATGAACGCCAAGATGGTCACCTTGGCCAATCGGTTGGACCAGGCTCTGACCAATCTGCAGGTCTAGGCCTCGACGTCAGAGGAGTTAGGGGTCGGACCCGTTTGGTTTTGGTTTTGGTAGGCGCGCAGGGCCGCCTCGACCCGTTTGACGTAGGCTTGGGTCTCCGCGTACGGAGGGATGCCGCCGTACCGTTCCACCGCGCCGGGTCCCGCGTTGTACGCGGCCAAGGCCAAGGCGAGGTGGTGGTGGAACTGGTCGAGGAGCTGACTTAAGTATTTGGCCCCGCCGAGGATGTTGGCGGCCGGGTTGTACGGGTTGACCCCGAGTTCGCGGGCGGTGCTGGGCATCAGCTGCATGACGCCGATGGCGCCGACTGGGCTTACCGCCTCGGGATTGAAATTCGACTCCACTTGGGCCACCGCCTTCAAGATGGCAGGCGAGAGGCCGGTGGCCTTGGCGGCCGCTTCGAAGGCGCCGCTCAACGCCGGATTGGCCGGAGTCGGGGCCGTGGAGGATTCGCCGCCGGGCGAGCCGGTTGACCCTTGTAGGTGGCCTTGGAGGATCGAGGCAAATCCCTGGCCCAGCGCAGAGGAGGAGACGAGCGATTGATCGATCTCCGAGAGCAACAGTTGCAATGACCACCACAACAGGGGATCCCAGGCGACATCCATCGGTTTTCACCTCGCAGACGACGTGTGCAGGGTGGGTTCGCCTTCAGTGTAGGAGAGGCTGGCCGGTGCGGCCAAACCTATGTCCGAAATTTCTCCGGCCTCTTGGAACTGAGCCCGCGGGGCGGGGGTGGCCTTGGGCGAGGAGGATGGCGAGGTCGTCCGCCTGAGACACGAGAACACGTTCAAGAGACAAGGCTACGACGGGGGCTAGATGAGTGAAGAGGTTGTTGTTGCCATTGATTGCGCTGATCGTCGGGGTCGTGATCGGGGCCGGGGGCGTGATGTTTGGATTGCCGGGACATACGGCCAAGTCGCAGTCCAACTCGGCG
>JAIMAE010000077.1 GCA_023512105.1 Bacillota bacterium
CGGAAGTCGATCAGGCGGACCACCCGCACCGCCACCCCGGTCTCCTCGCGAAACTCCCGAACCAGTCCGGCCTCCAAGGTCTCCCAGGGCTCGACCGCTCCGCCGGGAATGTCCCACTTGCGGGTGAAGACGGAGCGTCCTAACAAGACCTTGCCATCGGCGATCCATACCCCGTAGGCCGCCGGGCGAAATCGCACCTCGCGGGCAGGGTAGGTCTGGGCGGGGCCGAAGAGGGACGGGCAACGGACTTCAATCCCTTCCGGTGAGGGCGACTTGGCCATGTTTGGGAAATGCCTCCCTTCCCACTGCGCGACCTCGGGCCCTACTCCTCATGTTCGAGCAGGCCGAGGCGCCGGAACCGTTCTCCCAGGTATTCTACCGGCGTATGCTCTACGCCGCCAAAACTGGGTCGGGTGTAGACGTGCAAAGCATCGGGAAAGACTTCCCGCAGGATGCCCCGGATCCGCCGGCCTGAGGCATCGGCGTCGGTCAGAATGACCACCATCGCCGGGCCCACCGCCTTCTGGAGCCGGTCTAGGCGATCTCCGCTAGGGATTCCGTTGGTGGTGAGGACCGGAATGGAATCGGGGAGCACCTGCCGGACCCGAGCGCGGTCGTGCTTACCTTCTACGATCACGACGTATTCCGGCTCCGCGTGGTGCCTGCGCGATGCGTGCCATCCAGTCATCTTGCTCTCCTCGGTCTGCACCCGGAGCTTTCGGTTACGACGGGCCGATGCGATTTTCCAGTCGCGGCCAGTCGGCGATCTGGACGCTGACCAGATCTCCGGGCTGTAACAGCAAGGGCGGATTGCGAAAGATGCCGACTCCGTTAGGCGTTCCGGTGAACACCACGTCTCCCGGTTCCAAGGTGATCCCTTGGCTGATGAAGGCGATGAGCGTGCGCACGTCAAAGATCATCTCTCCGGTGTGGCTGTCCTGCACCAGCTGGTCGTTGACCCAGCAGCGGATGGCCAGCTGCTGCGGGTCGCTGACCACCTCGGCCGGGACCAACACCGGCCCCATGGGGGCAAAGCCGTTTTGCGACTTGCCGCGCAGCCACTGGCGGTCGCCAAACTGAAAGTCGCGCGCGGAGACGTCGTTAACCGGAGTGTATCCGGCCACGTAGTCCAACGCCGATTCGGGGGTGACGCGGTGGGCGGTGCGGCCGATGACCACTCCGAGTTCGGCTTCGTAATCCAGTTGGGTGCATCCCGGGGGCACCGGGATGAGCTCGCGGTGGGCGTTGTAGGCGTTCGGCAACTTGGCGAACAGGATCGGGCGGTCGGGAGGGTTGACCTTCTGTTCTCGGCAATGGTCCCAATAGTTCTGCCCGATGCAGACCACCTTGGGCGGGCGCGGGATCACCGGCGCGTACCGCACCTGATCAAGACCCAGGCTCGGCGAGACTCTGGACAACGCCTCCAACGCCTCCTGGATTCCCGAAGGGTGCGCCACCACCTCCCCAAGGTTTCTGTCGTAAAGCCAATGTTGGCGGTCGACCGCGCGCTGAATCGGGATCAGGCCCTCTGCCGTGAAGCCGCCGAACGTCAGCGCCGAAGTCGCCGGGTCATAAAAAGACGTCAAGAACATTCTGCTCTGCCTCCTCCAGAAAAGGCACCTCCTACCACTGCAACCGCGCATCGCCTCGGTGCCCATCGCGGCCCGCAGGCCGAGCCCTTCCGGCACCGGGGTTAGAAAGCGTTTGACCCCAAAAGCTGGCGCCCTATCGCCAGGGTGTGGACGGCATAGGTGCCTTCGTAGGTGTCCACCGTCTCCAGATTGGCCAGGTGGCGCATCGGGCCGTGACGCCAGGAGATGCCCTCGGCCCCCATCAGCTCGCGGGCCTTTCGGGCCACCCAAAGCGCCATCCGGACGTTGTCCCGCTTGGCCAGCGAAATCTGCAGCGGGTGCAACGCCTGCGCGTCCCGAAGTTCGGCCAGGCGAAAGGCGGTCAGTTGCATCAGCCCCAGGCGGGCGACGCAGCCCACCCACGCCTCTTGCACCAACTGGGTGGCGGCCAGCGCCCGCCCAAACGCCGACCGCTGGGTGACGTAGGCCTTGGCTTCGGCCACGCAGTCCATGGCCGCGCCCACCACCCCCCAGGCGATGCCGTACCGAGCCTGGTTCAGACAGGCCAAGGCCGCGCCCAAGCCTTGGGCACCGGGGAGCCGCCAACCCTCGTCCAGCCTAAGGTCGAGATGCCAGACCGCCGAGTCGGAGAGTCGGAGCGAGCCCTTAAACCCGATCGGTTCTCGGCGCAGCCCAGGGTGGTCGGTGGGCAGAAGAAAACCTCGAATCGGCCCATCCGGCTCTTCCCGCGCCCAGACGACCCCGATGGCGGCCCTGGTCCCGTTGGTGACCCAGCGCTTTTGCCCAGAAATCCGCCATTCGGCGCCTGTCCATCGACAGGTGGTCTGCATCGCCGCCGGGTCGGACCCGGATTGGACATCGGTTAAGGCAAAACACCCCAGGCGTTCGCCGCGGCGCATGGGGGCCAGCCATTCCGCAATCTGGTCCGCCGTTCCGTAGCGAGCGATCGCCTCCATCGCCAGGTGGGCATGGACCGAGACCAGCGAACGCAGACCCGAATCGGCGCGCTCAAGCTCTCGCATCAACACGCCTTGCCACAGCCCGGCGCTCCGGGAGAGGGTGCCCGCCTCTCCGCCGAAGGCTTGCAAGTCCGCCAAATCGGAAATCACGAAGGCGGGCAGGTGCCCTGCCTCCCACCAGCTGGGGAGATGGGGACGCAACGCCTGGTCGATGTAGGCGCGCACCCGGTCGCGCAAGGCGACCACCTCGGCCGGCAGCCTATCCTCCAGCTGCCACACATCCGCTTCCTCAGGCGTGAGCATTCCCCCTCCTCTGACCCTCGCCAGCGGGCGGGACGCCCCCCTGGCCGGGTTGCGGGGACCCGTTGGGGCCGCAAAAAGAAGCCTTCATCCTTCCCCATGATATCCGCTGGCGAGGGTTCTGGATAGAGTGTCCGACGACGCCCGCAAAGCCTCCTCGATGACAGCCAACGCCTCTTGCCATTGCGCATTGGTGGTGGTCAGGGGGGCCAGAAACCGAATGACGTGGTTCTTCATGCCCGCTTTGAGCAGGAGCACCCCGCGCCGCCGAGCCTCCTCCACCACCGCCTGAGCGAACTCGGGGTTGGGCGTCCGCTCGTCATCGAGCTGGACCATCTCCATGGCCATCATCGGCCCCAGTCCCCGGGCCTCTCCGATCCACGGCCAGTGCTCGGCAAATCCCTTCAGCCGCGCCAAGATCCACTCGGCTTGGCGTTGGGCCTGGGCCAGGATCGGCTCGTCCTCCAGCACCTCCAGCACCGCCAGCGCCGCCGCCGCGGCCACCGGGTTGCCGATGAAGGTTCCGCCTAAGGCGCCGGGGACGGGGACGTCCATCACTTCGGCTCGGCCCACCACCGCCGACAGGGGCAGGCCATCGGCGATCGACTTGGCCAGGCACATCAGGTCAGGCCGGACTCCCCCATGCTCGACCGCAAATAGCCGCCCGGTGCGGCCGAACCCGGTTTGCACCTCGTCGACGATCAGCAGGATCCCGTGGCGCCGGCAAAAACCTTCCAACCAAGGTAAAAAGTCCGGTGGCGGAATGACAAACCCGCCTTCGCCCTGCACCGGCTCCACGATGATCGCCGCCACCTCCGCCGGGTCCACCTGCATCCGCAAGGCCTCTTCAATCCGCGCGTAGCATTGCTGGTCGCAGTGGTGGGGGCGGCGGGTGGCCCAGGGACAACGGTAGGGATAGGGGTAGGGCAGCCGGTAGACCTCGGGCGCCCACGGGCCCATTCCAGTTTTGTAGGGTTGGGCGCGGCTGGTCAGGCTCAAGGCCATGTAGGTGCGCCCGTGAAAACCGCGGTCAAAGGCGGCCACCGCCGGACGCCCGGTAGCCAGGCGGGCGATTTTCACCGCGTTCTCTACCGCCTCGGCTCCGGAGTTAAAAAACATCACCCGCGCCGGCCCGCCTCCGGGAAAATGAGCGGCCAGTCGCTCGGCCAAATCCCAATACCCTTTGTAGGGCACGACGCTGAAATCGGTGTGCCAAAAGCGGCGGATCTGCTCGGATACGGCCCGTTCCACCGCCGGGTGGCGATGTCCCAGGTTGAGGACGCCGATGCCCCCGGTGAGGTCCAAAAAGGTGTTGCCGTCGATATCCGTCAACTCGGTGCCTTGCGCCCGCTCCACCACCACCGGGTGGGCCGGTGTCAAGTTGCGGGGCAAAAACTGGGTCGCCCGAGCCAGTTCGGCGCGGCTTTTCGGCCCAGGAACCTCCGTGACCAGGCGAATAAATTGCCGTGAGCTCACCCCACTACCCCTCCCGCCCTCATCACTTGCCTTGGTCGCTGCTACTACCCTTTCCGAATCCCCGTTCTGGTTATTCTGACCGCCTGCCGGCCGGCTGTGGCGAGGCATGAAGCTTAGGCCAGCGGGCACCTTAAGGTAGAAAAGCCCCTCTCCAGGGACCAACGCATAACCGAGGAGGCGATGGCATGATTCGGTCCAGGCTCTGGATGTTCTCTGCGCTGGCCGCCGGAGGGCTTAGTGCGCTCGCCGCCTGTAGTCGTCCCGCTCCGGCGCCCGGGGGATACCCCCGCCCTCCCCATGGATTGTACAATCACACCCGCGCGCCCGCGCAGGACCGCACCGTCACCCGGCTACCCAGCCATGGCACGGGAGAGACCACCGGTCCTGGCACGGTGCGTACCGCCGAACCCGGGGTCTCCTGGCTCTCTTACGACCCGGTCTATCAAGTGGTGGCCCTCCACCTCGCCGTCCAGCGCGTCAACGGCGGCTGGCAAGTCAACGGCAGGCGACCGGAGGACTGGCATCTGGTGGTTCCGCCGCACTGGCGCCTGGAGATGACGCTGGTCAACCGCAGCTCCCACTCCCTGGTGGCCCAGGTGCGCCCCCAGGGCACCAACCCGCTCAGCGTGCCGCCCGGTCAGGTGCGAAGCCTCCGCTTTACGCCCGACCATCCTGGCGTGTGGCGGCTGTGGTTGCAACCTGGGCCAGCTTGGATGGGGATCTGGGTGCGGCCCAACCATCTGCCGGGACTGCTTCCCTGAGGGCAACCGGCTTAGAGGTCGCGGGTCTGGCCCTGGCCGTAGGCTATGGTCTTGACCGTGGTCAACGCCTCCAGCCCCATCGGCCCGCGGGCGTGTAGCTTCTGCGTGCTGATGCCGACCTCCGCGCCCAGCCCGAACTGAAAGCCGTCGGTAAACCGGGTCGAGGCGTTCCAGTAGACGGCAGCGGCGTCCACGCTGTCTAAGAAGGCCTGGCCGACCGCGTAATCGTTGGTCACCACCGCTTCGGAATGGCCAGAGCCGTAGCGCGCGATGTGCGCCAAAGCTTCTTCCAAACCGTCGACAATTTTTACCGCCAAATCGAGGCTCAGGTACTCTTCGGCCCAGTCTTTCTCGGTGGCCGGGATGGCGTCCGACAGGAGGGCTCGCGTCTCCTCATCGCCGTGGAAAACCACCCCGTCTTCGCGGAGCGTCTCCCAAGCCAGGGGTAAGAACTGCTCCTTGATCGCCCGGTCCACCAAAAGCGTCTCCAAAGCATTGCAGACCGCCGGATTCCCGACTTTGCCATCCCGGAGGATGTGGGCGGCCATGTTCAGGTCGGCGGCGCGGTGGACGTAAAGGTGGCAGTTGCCGACGCCGGTTTCGATCACCGGCACGGTGGCCTCATGGACCACGCGGTTGATCAGCCCGGCCCCTCCGCGGGGGATTAACAGGTCAAGCCCTCGGAGATGCATCATGCCCTCGACGTATTGGCGGTCGGTGCTGGGGACCAGTTGCACGGCGTCCTCGGGCAAGCCCGCCGAGCCCAGGGCGCGCCGCCACAGTTGGACCAGAGCCTGATTGGAGCGCTGGGCCTCGTGGCCCCCACGCAAGATCACCGCGTTTCCGCTCTTTACCGTCAACGCGGCGGCCTCCACCACCACCCCCGGCCGGCTTTCAAAGATCAGGCCGATGACTCCGAGCGGCACGTGGACCACCTCGATCTTCAGCCCGTTGTCCAACTGCCGCCGCCCCTCCCCGCGCCCCAGGGGGTCCGGGAGTCGAGCCACTTGGCGCAACCCCTCGGCCAATTCGGACAACTTTTTCGGGGTTAACTCCAACCGCTTCAACAGCGGGCCACTCAGCCCTTCCTGGCCAGCCGCCTCCAGGTCGCGGCGGTTCTCCGCCATCACCGCCTCGGTCTCCTCGACCAACAAGTCGGCCATGGCGAGGAGCGCGCGGTTACGCTCCCGCCCTGGGGCCAATGCGAGAGCTTTTTGCGCTGCCTTGGCCTGACTCAACATACCCTCCAGCATTGCTATTCCCCTTTCCCCGCGCCGCCAAAAATCGCGTACCTACCGGCTTTTGACGTAAGACCGCATCGAGGATCACCTCGGGTTGGCGGCTGTCGGCCAAGATCATGGGAATACCCGCCGCTTGCGCGATCATCGCCGCCTTCAACTTGGTGTACATCCCCCCGGTCCCCAAAGCTCCCCCCTCGGCTCCGTAGCGCGCCAAATCGCCCTCGGTCACCCAGGGCAAGCTCTCGATCCGCGATGCCTGCGGATCCTTGCGGGGGTCGGCGGTGTACAGGCCGTCCACGTCAGACAGCAGCAGCAACAAGTCAGCCTCCAGCAGCACGGCGACTCGGGCGGCCAAGGTGTCGTTGTCGCCGATTCGGATCTCCTCATCGGCAACGGTGTCGTTCTCGTTGATCACCGGAATCACCCGCCACTGCACCAGCTGCTCGAGGGTCCGCCGCGCCTTGGCCCGGCGCCGCTCGTGGGACAGATCTTCCCGCGTGAGAAGAACCTGCGCCAAACTGGCCTCGGGCATCGCACGCTGGTAGGCCTGCATCACCAAGGCCTGACCCACCGCGGCCAAGGCTTGCTTTTCCACGATGCTGCGCGGGCGTCGACCCAGCCGCCCGATGCCGGCCCCCACCGCTCCCGAGGTGACCACCGTCAAGTCAACTCCGGCCACGTGCACCGCCCACAGCTGCTCGGCCAATCCCTGCACCCGGGATTGGTGAAACTGTCCGTCCGGGTCGCACAAACTTGACGTGCCAATTTTTATCACTACGCGCATGCCGACTCCCGCTGATGTACAAATAAAATCCGCGCCAAGGCAGGTCGCCTGTGGGAATAGGCCCTGGGCGGTGGATCTAGGCCGAAGGTATCGGGAAATTTTGCCCTCACTATATCGCCTTGCCCGCGCGCATGTCAACGACGTGGCGGCTGGTAGCGACCCAGAACCTTTCAAACCCGATGAGAAAAGGTGTACTATAGATTGAACGCATCGCGTAGAGATTCCTCGCCATAGCAGCCAACGGATCGCCAGCGGCTGCCGATGGCGATGGTAAGGAGGTTGAGGCATACGCCCCGCACGCTGTTTGAAAAGATTTGGGACGAGCATGTCATTTTCGAAGAGCCTGGGCAGCCGACGCTGTTTTACATCGATCTTCACCTGGTCCACGAGGTGACCTCGCCTCAGGCCTTCGAAGGGCTGCGCTTAGCTGGACGCCGCGTGCGCAGGCCCGACCGTACGTTCGCCGTGATGGACCACAACGTGCCCACCACCGACCGCAGCCTACCGGTGGCCGACCCGATCGCGCGGCAGCAGATGGACACCTTGGCCAAGAACTGCCAAGAGTTTGGCATCCGCCTGTTTGACCTCCACCATCCGGAGCAAGGCATCGTGCACGTGGTGGGGCCTGAGCAAGGGCTCACCCAGCCGGGCATGACCATCGTCTGCGGGGATAGCCACACCGCGACCCACGGGGCGGTAGGGGCCCTAGCCTTTGGTATCGGCACCAGCGAGGTCGAGCACGTGCTGGCCACCCAGTGCCTGGTTCAGCCCAAACCCAAGACCATGGAGGTCCGGTTCGTGGGTCCGCGTCCCTTTGGGGTGACTGCCAAAGACATGATCCTGGCCTTAATCGGACAGATCGGGACCTCTGGGGCCACCGGCTACGTCATTGAGTACACCGGCCAGGCCGTCCGCGACCTGAGCATGGAAGAACGGATGACCTTGTGCAACATGTCGATCGAGGCCGGAGCTCGAGCAGGAATGGTCTCGCCCGATGAGAAGACGGTCGAGTACCTGCGCGGGCGCCCGTACGCCCCCAAGGGCGAGGCGTTCGAGGCGGCTCGCCAACGCTGGCTGGCCTACGCCACCGATCCGGGAGCTCGCTTTGACCGGGTGGTCGAGGTGGACATGAGCCGGATCGTCCCCATGGTCACGTGGGGGACGAGCCCCGGGATGGTCACCACCATCGACGGCAAGGTGCCCGATCCGGATGCCATCGCCGACCCGGTGGAGGCCCAAAACGTCCGCTACGCCTTACGGTACATGGGCCTTGAGCCCAACACCCCGATGACGGAAATTCCGATTGACCGGGTGTTTATCGGCTCGTGCACCAACTCGCGCCTCGAAGACCTGGAGCGGGCGGCGCGAGTGGTGGCCGGCAAGAAGGTCCACCCGCGGGTCAAAGCGATGGTGGTGCCGGGGTCTGGGGTGGTCAAGCGGATGGCCGAGGCGCGAGGGCTGGACAAGATCTTCCGCGAAGCGGGGTTCGAGTGGCGGGAGCCCGGCTGCAGCATGTGCCTGGGCATGAACGCCGACATCCTGCAGCCCGGAGAGCGCTGCGCGTCGACCTCCAACCGCAACTTTGAAGGCCGCCAAGGGCGTGGAGGCCGCACCCACCTGGTCAGTCCCGAGATGGCCGCAGCGGCGGCGCTGTACGGGCACTTCGTCGACGTCCGCGAGTTGTTACCGCGGCCCTAAGCGCCGGCTTACCGCGCCCACTGGGCACAGCGATCTTAGGCAAGGAGGGACAGCGTGGAACCATTGGTACGCCACCGAGGGGTGGTGGCCCCTTTAAATCGGCCCAACATCGACACCGATCAAATCATCCCCAAGCAATTTCTGAAGCGGATTGAACGCACCGGCTTTGGCGAGTTTCTGTTTTACGACTGGCGCTACGGCGAAGACGGAAAACCGAATCCGGAGTTTGTCCTCAATCGGCCGCCGTACACCCAGGCCAGCATTTTGGTCACCGGTCCCAACTTTGGCTGCGGTTCTTCGCGGGAACACGCGCCGTGGGCCTTGATGGACTTTGGCATCCGGGTGGTGATCGCCGCCTCGTTTGCCGACATCTTCTACCAGAACTGCTTTAAGAATGGCCTCTTGCCGCTCACCCTCCCCCAACCGGAGGTCGACCGGATCTTTCAGGCCATCGAACAAGCCGACCCCAGCACCGGGCTATATCTGACCGTGGATGTGGAGCGGCTGCTGGTGCATGACGACCGCCATCAACTGGAAATCCCTTTTGCCTTGGACCCCTACCTGCAGGAGACGTTGCTGCACGGGCTCGATGACATCGCGCGGACCTTAAAACACGAGGCGCTCATCGCCGCCTACGAGGCGCAACACGGCAAATAAGGCCGCAGGAATCGCAGTCAGGGGGCCCGGAGGGGCCCCCTCGCTGCGTTGGCCTTCCCTTCTCCGACCCATCTCCACAGGCATCGGCCGTCGGGGCGGAACACCGAGGTCCGCCGCTTGGAAAGTGTGGGCGGACATTAGCCCTTTTGGACCGGTCAGGGCCATCCCAACGGCCGATGACGAGATCGCCCCTTTCGCCTTACGTCATAAGGGCGCGGGAGCCTTTGCGGGTATGCTACGTCATAGGCTCTGCGCCATCGACCAATCAGGGTTAAGGAGGACAGCAAGTGGCAACCATCGTGGTGGTGGGGGGAAACTTTGCAGGGTTGACCAGTGCGTTGGAGGTGCGGCGGCGGCTAGGAGCCGGCCACCGGGTGGTGGTGATCAGCCGGACGGATTACTTTCTCTTCGTGCCGTCGTTGATCTGGGTTCCCTTCGGCGAGCGCGAGATCGAGCAGATCACCGTCCCGGTCCAGGAGATTTTAGGCGGACGCGAGATCGAATTTGTACACGAGGAAGCGGTGTCCATCGACGTGGAGGGACGTCAGGTGACGACGGCCTCGGGGAATCGCTATCCCTTTGACTTTGCGGTGGTGGCCACCGGCCCCAAACTGGACTGGTCGCTGCCTGGCACCGGCCCTTCCGGTTACACCCAATGCATCTGCACCCCGCCGGATGCGTTGGCCGCCCGCTCGGCGGTGGAAGGGTTGGTCGCCAACCCAGGTCCGGCCGTGGTCGGGGCCTTGCCGGGTGCCGGCTGCATTGGGGCCGCCTACGAGTTTCTCTTCAACTTGGAGGACCACCTGCGCCGACGCGGCGTGCGCCGCCGGGTGGAGGTGACCTGGATCACGCCCGAACCGTTCGTGGGCCATTTCGGCATCGGGGGGCTGCCGGGAGCTGAACGGCTGCTCACCCGCTTTTTGGAACACCTAGAGATTCGCTGGATTGCCAACGCGGCGATCGAGGCGGTCGAACCCGGAGTGGTGCGGCTGAGGGATGGCCGCCGGATCGACTTTGCCTTCTCCATGTTGATGCCGCCCTTTGTCGGCCAAGACGTGGTCCAGCGCTCCCCGGGGCTGGGAAATCCCAAAGGGCTGGTCCCGGTTCGGGACACCTATCAGCACCGCGAATACCCCTACCTCTTTGCCGCCGGGGTGGCCATCGACGTGCCCGCCCCCTTCACCACCCCGATTGCCTTGGGCGTCCCCAAGACCGGTTTTCCGGCCGATGTGGAGGCCAAGGTGGTGGCGGAAAACATCGCCCGCTTGGTCCAAAGTGGCGTCAACCTCAAGGAGCGCCCGTTTGGGCAAATTCCCGGCTTATGCGTGATGGACGCCGGCCACAAGGAGGTGGTGATCGTGGCCAACCATCTGCTGCCTCCCCGCGACCATGCGGTGATGATCCCCAATCCGCTCTACGACGAAGGCAAGCGGTTGTTCGAGCGGTACTACCTTTGGAAGATGCGCCACGGGTTAAGCTATCTGCCCTGAGCCGACGGGCCGAGCAGGCGGTACACCCGTCTGCCCGGCCGGTCGCCTAGGCGCGGTGAACCGGTTGGAAGGAGGGCGCTGCCCCCGCGACGAGGAGCCGCGCCCGCTAGTCGGCGAGCGCGCGGGCCATGCGGTCCAGCGCCTCCTTCAGCCGGGGCTCCTCCACCGTCAAGGCGATGCGCAGCCACCCCTCTCCATGTTCGCCGTAGGCGCGTCCTGGAGTGACCACCACGTTGGCCTTCTCCACGAAGAAGGCTGAGGCCTGCGCCGAGGTCATCCCCCGGGGAGCCGGAAACCAGACGTAGAAGGTCGCCGCCGGAGCTTCGGCGGGAATGCCCATCGCTTGCAGCCGGGAAATCACCAAGTCTCGGCGCGCTTGGTAGATGGCGTTCATCCGGTCGAACACCGCCTGGGGATTCTCTCGCAAGGCTGCGATGGCCGCGTCTTGTACCGCCGTGAACGGACCCGAGTCCAGGTTGCTCTTCAGCTGGCCCAGGGCCACGATGGCCGGAGCGGCTCCGACCGCCGCGGCTATCCGCCACCCGGTCATATTAAACGGTTTGGAGAACGAGTAGAATTCCACCGCCACTTCCTTGGCCCCCGGGATCTCGAGCACGCTCGGAGCCCGGTAGCCGTCGTAGCCCATCTCTGCGTAGGCGGCGTCGTGGCACAGCAGGATGTCCCAACGCCGGCACAACTCGACGGCTTCGGCCAGGAATTCCCTGGGCGCGATGGCCCCGGTGGGGTTGTTGGGATAGTTGAGCCAGAGCATCTTGGCCTTGGCCAACACCGACTCCGGAATCGCTCGTAGGTCGGGTAAAAACCGGTTTTCGCGCACCAGCGGCAACGGATAAGGAGTGGCGTCGGAGAGCATGGTGACCGTTTGGTAGACGGGGTAGGCAGGGTCAGGTACCAGGACCACGTCGCCAGGACCGGCCCAGGCCCAGATCAGGTGGGCGATGCCTTCCTTCGAGCCGATTAACCCCACCACCTCTTCGACCGGGTCGAGCTCCACCCCGAAACGGGTGCGATACCAGTCGGCCATGGCTTCGCGAAACGCGTTGCTCCCCAGATAGTTGGGGTAGCGGTGGTTCTCGGTGACGTCCAGCGCGTCCTTCATGGCCTGGACAATATGGTCGGGCGTTGGCAGATCGGGGTCGCCGATACCGAGGTTGATCACATCGTGGCCGGCCTTGCGCTGGCGTTCGACGATGCGATCCAGCTCCAAAAACAGATAGGGCGGCAATCCTTCCATCCGTTGGGCAGGCTTCGTAGAGGACACTCCTTTCATGGCTTCCGTCCGCGCCGCGGAGCGAAGGGCATGCGAGATGTTGGTATTGGTTCAGATCGGGCGGGGTGGGCGGTCTTGAGCGGAATGCGCCCGCGGTGAGCGAGGCGGTCTTCCGAATCCCCGGTCCAGGCCCTGCCACCCAGGGCCTGCGCGGACCGGGCCTCCCCTGTATGCGCTCCACTGGGAGCGCTTGCCTTGCGCGATAGCTGTAGTATAATACTCCAGAAACGCGACGTAAACCGCTTAAGGGAGGACGGCGCTCGGTGTCCTGCGGCAGTGTCCGATCCCGTTGGATCATCCCGATCGGAGGGAGTTCCCGGCCTGTATTCCTTTGTGCATCAGGGGCTGGCTTGAAGCGCTAGCCGGGCCTGGCCGCATGGGCGGGCTCGGCGCCTCGGCTGTTCGCGCATATGCTACAAAGGATGACCTAGGCGGTTCCCCTCGCGGAGGGGGACGGGAAGG
Source organism: Bacillota bacterium (assembly GCA_023512105.1). Classification (GTDB taxonomy): domain Bacteria; phylum Bacillota; class Sulfobacillia; order Sulfobacillales; family Sulfobacillaceae; genus JAIMAE01. Next base: position 12,712 of record JAIMAE010000077.1, read on the forward strand.
TAAGGAGGATCACCGATGCAATGGCCGCGCATCTTCACGGCAATGATTACTCCCTTTGCGGAGGATTACGCTTTGGCGCTGCCCAAAGCCGCCGCCTTAGCCCGCTGGCTGGTTCGCCATGGTACGGATGGACTGATGTTGGCGGGTACCACCGGAGAGTCGCCCACCTTGAGTTTGGCTGAGCGCCAAGCGCTCTACGAGACCATCCGCGAGGCGGTGCCCGGGGTGCCGGTCTGGCTGGGCACCGGGACTAACAGCACCGAAGAGAGCATCCGCTTGACCGAGGCCGCCACCCGCTGGGGCGCCGACGGCGTGATGTTGGTGGCCCCCTACTACAACAAGCCACCTCAGGAAGGCCTATATCAGCATTTTCGCCGGGTCGCCGAACACACCCCGCTACCGGTGATGATCTACAACGTGCCCGGACGCACCAGCGTCAACGTCTT
>JAIMAE010000308.1 GCA_023512105.1 Bacillota bacterium
GGATGGCGGGGCTGCCCGCGCTGTGGGCGATGGCGGTGGCCGGAGGGCTCGACCTGGCCCACTGGGCGGTGCCCAAAACGGTGTTGGCGGCGGTGAATTTGGGGGCTCAGGCCTATGCCCCTACCGTGCTGCTGGTGTTGGGAGGCGCCTTGGGCGACTGGCGCCCTGGGGTCTTGCGATCGCGGCTGTTGTGGCTGGCCGGGGCACTTCGCCTGATCCTGATGCCGGCGGTGGCGGTGGGGTTGGTGACGGCGCTTGCCTTAAGTCCGGCCGCTGCCCGGGCTTTGGTCTTGCAGGCGGCGATGCCGGTGGCGGTCAACGCCCTGATCCTGGCCCAAGAGTTTGATGCCGCGCCCCAGTGGGTGGGGCAGGCGGTCTTCTTCTCCACCGTGGGGGCGGCGTTGACCTTGCCCTGGTGGCTGTCCTGGCTAGCCGGGAGGTAACCCTGTGGTCCGCATTTCCCCACCTCGAGCGAGGGCGCCGTCCTCTAATCAGCCCACCTAGGGGCATGCGGAGGGCGATTTGGGCGGTGCCGGCGTCTTGGGAGCGCGCGGGGCCGGGAGCCAGCCTTGGAAATGCCCGAGCCCGTATCCGCTCAGCGCAGCCAAAAGCACGGTGGCCGCCGGGTTTGCCCCCAAGAGGGTGGCGGCGGCCGCCGCCAGCGGAAGGACCCTGAGGTAGCGGTGACGGGGCAGGTCGTTCCAGAGACTTACCGCGACATCGGCCAACAGGCCGACCACCGCCATCTCCAGACCGCGGTAGGCGCCTTCCACCCACCGGTTGTGGGCCAGCGCGCCTACCTGGGCAAGCAGCAAGATGAGCAGAAAGGAAGGCCACAGCGCGGCCAGCAGCCCCGCCAGGAGTCCGGCCGTCCCCGCCCGTCGGAAGGCGATGGCCGAAAGCACATTGGTGGTCACCGCTCCCGGGGCCAAGGCGGCCATTTCCACCATCTCATCAAACTCGTGCCGCGAGAGCCATCCGCGTCGCTCCACCAGCTCCTGGCGAATGAAGGAGAGCACCGCGTAGCCGCCCCCGAACCCAAGAAGGCCGATCTTGCTGTAGGCCAAGATCAGGGGCAGGAGGTCACCCCGGCCTCGCCGGGTCATGGCTTGAAGGCCAGGGCGCCGATGCCGGCGGCCCCCAGGACGATCGCCCAATACGGCACCGAAAACCTGCGGCTGGCCAGGAAGGCGGCGGCGGCCAAAGCGGCGTCCAGCAGGGTGCGGACCAGGGAGAAGGCCAGATTTAAGCTCACCGCCGCGATCAGCCCGACCACCGCCGCCAGCGCCGTGGCCATCACGGTGTGGATCCAGGGCCAACGGCGCACCCGTGGCCAACTTACGACCAGAGCGGCCATGATGCTAGCAGAAGGCAGGAAGACGGCCAGCGTGCTGATGGCGGCCCCGATCCACCCGGCGGCGCGCTCGCCGATGAAGGTGGCCCCGATCGCCACCGGGCCGGGGGTGATCTGACCAAACGCCACCGCTTGGTCGAACCCTGCGGCGTTGACCCAGTGATGGCTCAGCGAGACCGCCCGCATCAGCGGAAGCATGCCGAATCCGCCGCCGAAGCCCAAGGCCCCGACCCATAGGAAGTTCCACCATAACGCCCACCACGTGCTCCAGTGACCCACCGCTCTTCCCACGCTCGCTCCCCAATTTCTCTCTCACCCTACCATCTCGGCGGGAGCTTGACCAGCCGCCGGTTCGCCTCGGTTTGGCAAGATTCGGGGGCTACGCCAGTTTTGGCGGACGTGCTATAATCGGGACGCTTAGTCTCGGCATAAAGGG
>JAIMAE010000309.1 GCA_023512105.1 Bacillota bacterium
GGCATCGAGGCAATCGGCTGCTGGATGCCGCTCCCCGGCCGGATGAACAGGGGATAGATGAGCTGTTCTACCTGCAGGTGGGTCTCGCGCACCATCGCCCGAATCCCTGGGGTGCGGCGTAGTCGCCGCGGCCGTTCTCTTGGAAACATGGTCTTCCCCCTCGGTCCTTGGCTTCTCTTCGAGCCCATGGTATCACACGGCGCCAAGAAGCGCATGGAAAGACCGAGTCGCGGCCTTTAGTGCAGCAGATGGTCCCGGACCAGCTCCGCCAACTTCGCAAAGGTTGAGGGCCAAGCCTCCCCGACTGGCGGCAGATGCCACCGGGCCAGTGCCCGGCTGGTCTCCGGGCCGATGCTAAAGGCCAGGGTTTGCCCCAGGGCCTTGCGCTCGGCGGGATCTAGCTGTTGGCACAGAAATTCGACCTGGGAGGGCGCGGTGTAGACGACCGCTCGCACCCGGCCTTCCCGTAAGTCGGCTCGCCGCTGGGAGCTAAGCGGGCGCGGCTCGGTGCGGTAGACCACCACCTCGTCCACCATGGCGCCCCGCTCGCGCAGGGCCTGAGCCAAGTGAGGCGCCGCCCGGTCGCCGCGCGGCCAGAGCACGCGCCATCCCTCCAGCGGGCAATCCGACAGCGCCTGGATCAACCCCGCCTGGCTGAACCCAGCCTCGGGCGTGATCGAGACCGCAAGCCCAATCCGCTCGACGGCGCGCCGGGTGGCCTCCCCGACCACCGCCACCTGCCCCCGATAGGAAGGCAACCGCACCCCTAGCGCCTGGGCCCGGTAGGCCAGCTGGGCCACCGCCTCCTGGCTGGTCAACACCAAAAGCTGGTACTGTTCAAGTTGCTCCAGGGCCCGGGGCAATTGTGGGTCGGCGTGGGGCACCACCGCCGCCGCCGCCACCACCACAACCTCCCATCCACTCTGCCCCAGGTCCGAGCACGCCTCCTCCAGCCTGCGGTCGCAGAGCTCATGGACAAGGGAGTGGAGCCCGAAATCGCGAGTCGCATTTCGGCAGCTGCCCGAAGCGTGGATGCCGTACTAGCGATCGAAAAGCTGAAGGTCCGGCGATCCGGAACACGGCTTTTCGTGGATCTACACGTGCAGGCCGATCCTGCCATGTCGCTACACGAAGCTCACGTGCTGTCCGGCAAGGTAAAGGGCGCCATCATGAGGCAGGTACCAGCGGTTCAGTCGGTGCTGGTGCACATGGAACCGCACGAGCCGCACAGCGCCGGAGGCGGCTAGGGTCAGCGACGGCGGCGTGCTGCCTGCTCGAGACGAAACTTGGACCAGATGACTACGATGACGCAGTTGGACGCACCGGCAATCTGGAACTGCGCCGGTGCCGAGGAGCCACTGTAGACCTCCATGGCTCCGACGTTCCACGGCGGTATCAGGCGGTCGACATCGCCTGGAAAAACCGCCTCGAACGGCGCGCCATCCAGATAATAGCGAACGCAGTTTCCGCCCAACAACGGCGCACGCGCGCTTTCCACCATGTACTCGTTGTTGCCAGCTGGCACGACTCGCAACATGGGGATGGTTCGCATCACATCGGTGAGCAGGTTAGGACCACGCTGCATGACCTCTTCACCGGTGATGAAGTAGCCCGATAGGGCTCGCTTCCTCTCGGTGAAGCCCACCTGATCCAGTCCCGCATCACGTTCGGCCTGCACAGTCACGGATGGAAGAACCTGCGCCGGTTCAGACATTCGAATGATCACGTTGGCCGGCGCTTTAGTAGAGAGCTCCACCGGCACCGAAACGGGGGCATAACCCAACTGG
>JAIMAE010000310.1 GCA_023512105.1 Bacillota bacterium
CCGGAGGGCGTGGAGACGGTGCGCGACCTGACCTACTGGGTGCTGGATTGGTTAGAAGCCGTGGCCGTAAAGCGGCCGCTTCTGGTGGCGGAGTCGTTTGGCGGCTGGGTGGCGCTTGACCTGGCCGTCGATTATTGGCGAGACCTGGCCGGGCTTGGGCTGATGGCGCCCCTCGGGGTGCGGCCGGAAGGCCTGGCCATCCCGGACCTGTTTCGGCTCAGTCCAGGTCAGTGGGCCGACTTGGCCTGCCGCAGCGAGGAGGCGGCCTTGAGCCGGCGAGCCTGGTTGGAATCTGACTTAAGCCTGCACCTCAAGCGCCGGGAGATGGTGGCGCGGGTGGGGTGGCACCCTAGGCTGCACGACCCCAAGCTCTTAGGCCGACTGCGGCGGATTCAGCGGCCTACCCTGGTGTTGTGGGGCGCGGTGGACCAGTTTCTCAGTCCGAGCCTGGCCGAGCACCTCCGCTTGGCCCTCCCCCAAGCCAAGGTGGCCTACGTTCCCGAGGGGGGTCACGCCATGGCCTACGAGCGACCCGAGGAGCTGGAAGCCGTCCTCGGGCAGTGGTGGGGCGAACTTGGCCCGCGTGTAGGAGAGGGGGCTTAGGCGATGGAGACCTACGTGTTTCACTTGATGCCCTGGCCGTACCTGGACCCCGACTTTGCCCAGCGCTACGAGACGGTCTGGGTCGACTTCTCCAACCAACATTACGATCCCGAACGGGGCGTTGCCGTCTACAACCAGTATTTGGACCAACTGGAATACGCCGACCAATTGGGCTACGACGGAGTGGTGGTCAACGAACACCACCAGACCAGCTACGGCAACATGCCCTCGCCTAACATCATGGCGGCCATGCTGGCCCGGCGCACCCGGCGGGCCAAAATCGCCATCATGGGCAACGCCCTGCCGCTCTACGACCACCCCCTGCGGGTCGCCGAAGAGGTGGCGATGCTGGACGTGGTCACCGGTGGGCGCATCATCTCGGGATTTGTGCGCGGCATCGGCTGCGAGTACTACGTCTTTCAGGTCAACCCGGCGCATTCCTACGAGCGCTTCCGCGAGGCCCACGACCTGATCGTCCAGGCCTGGACGCGGCCAGGCCCCTTTGAGTTCCGCGGCAAGTTTTATGACCTTCCCTACGTCAACACCTGGCCAAGGCCGGTGCAAAAGCCCCATCCCCCGATCTGGATTCCCTCCTCGGGCAGTCTGGAGACCATCCGCTGGGCGGTGGCGCACCGCTATCCCTACGTACAAACCACCAACCCCGCCCGCGCGGTGTTGAAGAACTTCGAGCTTTACCGCGAGGAGGCAGAGCGCCAAGGCTTCTCCGCTGGCCCCGAGTACCTCGGATGGTCGATGCCGATCTACGTCGCCGAAACCGACGCCCAAGCCTTGGCTGAAGCCAAGCCGCATCTGGAGTACTACTGGCGCTCGTTCAAGATGTCGGTGGAACTGCGCTTGCCCCCCGGCTACAGTTCGGTGGCCTCGACCATTCGCACCCGCCAGATCAAGGCCTTGGACACCCGCACCGCGATGACCGCCGAGGATTTGCTGGAACAGGAAATGGCCATCATCGGAAGCCCGGCCACCGTGCGCGACCGGCTGGCGGAATACTACCGGACCATGCGCTTTGGCAAGATCTTGGCCCTGATGCATTTTGGCACCATGCCGCACCATCTCGCCCTCAAAAACCTAGAGCTGTACGCCCGCGAGGTGATGCCTTTCGTGCGCGGCCTAGGCCCTTCCTGACCCTGAGCACCCCGGACTT
>JAIMAE010000311.1 GCA_023512105.1 Bacillota bacterium
AGGAGGCGAGTGTCCGTGCATGCCGCGGTGGTTCATGCCTACGGAATCCCCATTCGTTGGGAGTCGGTGCCCGACCCAGTTCCGCTGTCCGGCGAGGTGCTGATCCAGGTGGAGGCGGTGTCAGTCAACCGCAGTCTCGACGTGGAGGTGCACGACACCGGAGCGGGGTGGCCGGTGCGCCGCCTTCCCTTCTGGACCGGCGCCGACCCCTCAGGCACGGTGGTGGAGGTCGGCAGTGGGGTATCGAACTTCCAGCCCGGCGATCGGGTGGTGGTCTACCCGATGCTGTACGACGCCACATGTGAGGCCTGCCGGCGGGGCCAGGAGGGATTGTGCGAGCATTTTGGGGTGATGGGAGTCCACCGCAACGGGGGAGAGGCCGAGCTGGTGGTGGCGCCGCAGCAAAATGTCTGGAAGCTCCCGGATGAGGTGTCCTTCGAGGTGGCCTCGGCGGCCGTCTTGACGTACGGGGTGGCTTGGGAGCTCTTGGTGGAGCGGGCCCACATCGGGCCCACGGACACGGTGCTGGTCTGGGGTGCAAGCGGCGGGCTGGGCTCTGCCGGAATCGACATCGCCCGCCTGTTCGGCTCCCGGATCATCGCCATCTCCTCCACCGAAACCGGCTGCCTGATGGCCGAAGAGCTGGGCGCCCACGCCGTGATCAACCGCACCAAGACCGACGTGCTGGCGGAGGTCATGCGGCTGACCGGCGGTCGGGGAGCCGATGTCTGCTTCGAGAACATTGGCTCCGCCACCTTTCCGCTCAGCCTGCAGGCGCTGGCTCGAGAAGGGCGTCTGGTTACCTCTGGGTCGGCGTTGAGCGGACCCGAGGTCACCATCGACATCCGCCAACTGTACCGCAAACACACCACCCTGGTCTTTACCGCCGGCTTCTCCCCGCGCTGGATGCCCACGTTCTTAGAGCTCTTGCGGACCCGGCGAATTAACCCGCGGATCAGCAACCGCTTGACCCTGGAGGAGGCAGAGGCCGCGCAGGCCATCGTCCGCGAGGGACGCAACCTCGGCAAGGTGGTGCTGGTCCGCAGAAGTTAACCGCCGCTAGGTTGGCTCTCGCCCTGTGTCGGTGAATGGGGCAATTTTGCAGCGTGGTGTCAAAGAAATTAGGCAGGAGGACGCGATGAGCGCAAGGCCCGGTACCTTTTGGGACTCCCTGACCATTCCTGGCTTTCGGCGGCTTTGGCTGGCGGTCACGATTGGCAATTCCGGGCGCTGGGCCTCCACCATGGCGCTCGGCTGGTTGGTCCACACCTGGGTCCATTCGCCCTTTTGGGTCGGGGCGGCCATGTTTGCCATGCAAGGCCCCATTCTCGTCCTGGCCCCGTTCGCGGGGGTGCTGATCGACCGCCTTCACCGCGGTCGCCTGCTCGGCACCGCCTTTGCCTGCGGCACCTTGGCGATCCTCGGTTTGGGGTTCTCGGCCGCCTTTCATCTTGGCCTGGCCCCGGTTTTGGCGGCGGCTCTGTTCTTCGGCGTCTCTTTCAGCTTTCAGTCCACCACCTGGACGGCTCTGGTGCCGCCGCTGGTGCCCCGAGAGAAATTACCCAACGCCATCGCGCTCCTCTCAGTCGCTCGCCAGGGAACCGAGTTCGTGGGGCCTGCCCTGGCCACCCCGATCTTGATTCACTGGGGAGCTCCCGCCGTCTTCGCAGTCGCCTCCGCGCTCTACTTGGTGGCCGCCACTTTGGCCTTTACCCTGTCTGCAGTCGGAGCCAAAGCCCCGGAAGAACGCCGCAAGCAGCGCGGC
>JAIMAE010000078.1 GCA_023512105.1 Bacillota bacterium
GAGAGCCTGTTGGCCTGGGTGCGGGAGGCCTTGACCAACGTCAATCGCCATGCCCACGCCACCCAGGTGGAGGTGACGTGGCGGCGGAGCGGGCCCTCCTATCAGCTGACGGTGGAGGACAACGGGGTGGGGTTTGACCCGGCGGTGCCGCCCGGCCCCGGTCACTACGGCCTGAGAAACCTGCGCAAGCGGGCCTCTGAACTCGGGGGATCGGTGGTGATCCAAAGCCGCCCCGGCCAAGGCACCCGGGTGGAGTTGACGGCGCCGTTTCGGTTCGAATTCGAACGGCCAACGGAGGACGAGGAGGGCGAAGAAGGGGGCGACGCCCGGATCTTATCCTCTGAATAGTCGACTGCCCCTGGACTCCAAATCTGCTTCTCTGTGTGACGCGCAGTTTTGAGATGTCGTGCGCTTTCCTCCAGGATGCCGGCGCTTGCGGCGAAATTTCAGCCTAGGTTTAGCAAGCGCCTGGTACAATGAGCCATGCCCGGCACGGAGGCCGAGCGAGATGGAGAAGGAGGAAGGCAGGATGTTTCATACCCAGGGGAAGCGGCTGGTCTTTGCCGCAGGTGCGGTGGCGTTGTTGGTAGGTGCCAGCGCCTGTGGGGCCAGTGCGGGCGGGTCGAGCTCGACGTCGACCACCACCACCCACGCCCCCACCCCCAGCAACACTCCCACCGCGGCCCCGCGTTTTCTTGGCCATCGCGGCGGTTTTGCGCCCAGTGGCCGCCCGTTCCTACCCATGTCGGGGACGCTCAACGCGGCGGCCCAGGCCTTGCACTTGCCGGTGGCCACCCTCCGCCAGGACTTGCTAAACGGGCAGTCGCTAGACCAGGTGGCGGCCGCGCAACACGTCCCGGTCTCCACCCTACAACAGGCGTTAGAGCAACAGATGCGACAGGCGTTCCAGTCGGCCCCGAGCGCCGCGCCTTCCGGGCCAAACCCATCGAATTTCCTCTCTCGGTACCAGGCGGCCTTGCCGAGATTGATGGCTCAGCCGGGATGGCCGGTCCAGATGCGCTTTGGGCCCCGGGGCGCGGCTCCGAGTGGAAGTCCGCCTAGTGCCAACGCCCAATAAATAGGCTGCGGAGCCAAGCGGGACCCCTGGATGCCCGTTTGGCTCTGGAGCTTTGTTAGGAGACTGTCGGAAACACGCCCAGGCTGTCGAGCCGGGGCGGCGGCAGCAGGCCTCGGAGCGACAAGGAGTGTACCGCCAGGGGTCACGTACCAAGGCGTAGATGGTGGGGATCCCCAGCTCGGGGGCCGTCGATCCCGACGAAATGGTAGTCTTGTGGGCCATACCGGCGTCGGGGCGCGAGCCAAGTCCTGTCCTAGGGCGTACTAACTGTGAAAGTCGATATCTGCCGGGGCGAGGTCCACCTTGGCGGGCAGAAGGTCTAAGCCCTGCAAGTCCGGCCGGATCATTTGGTCCTCAGGCCGGTGGTCCTCGTCGCCGGACTCCAGTACCATTACTTCGTAGAGCGTGTGGTCCTGGAGCTCATCGGGGTCGAAGCCGAGCGAGGCCTGGGTTCGGAGTCGACGAGTAGCGCGCTTTTCCCGGTGGGCCAAAGCTACGCTGAGATTGGCGGAGGGGTGGTGTTGCCAACCCCGCCCTTTGGATGGAGGAGGGCGATCCGACTAGACGCCGGATCGTCTCCTCTCGAGGAAAGCACACCTTGCACGGTATACCGCTTACCTAGCTAAACCCATTCAACCCCGCCTCCGCGTGCGCAACGGCAGTGGGCCTACCGTTTCGTACCGGCCTTTGCCCCGGCTTGATGAAGTCACGCCAAGGCCAGGCTGAATTCATTTATTTTGGACCTGCCCCGGCCTGTGGCCACATCGTGACCAACTTACTCGCATTCATATTGCTCCGCCGCTCGACTTCGCTTTCATCCTCATCGGGGTCGTCATAAGGCTCGACTCCGCGATATATAAACTCGCGCAAAATATCCCCGCGGTTTAACCCCACCATTTCCGCAATCTGACCCGTGGAGAGCGGCCGCGAGGAGTACAGCTTCATTGCTGCCTCCAGGCGCAAGGCGTTTAAGCCAGCTTGGACAAGTCGGCGAGGCAATTCTTGCTCAGGCCAGCCGGCCAGATCGGCAAGTTTGCGGAGCCAATCCAACTCATCAGGTTCCAACGGTAGTAATTTGAGTTCGTTCATCATGGCGGTCCTCCCTGCATCTGCTGCCGGCGCCTGACCTGGCCGATGGCCCACGTGAGCACCTTCTTATTAGTATGCACGCGGCTACTGCTTTGGAGCTTCTGAAAAGCTGACGCCGCCTCAGCTACAGTAATATACCCGGTCCACATCAAGCTAATAATAAATTCTGGCACATTTATAGCCATCAGCCCTTGCTGAATGCCAAACAGGTATGGCTGGTGATCGTCTATTAGGGCCACAGCCTGCATTTCCTCGGCTAGTGTCAGTACCTCTCGTTCCCCCTGACCAAATGGGTTATTGGGCGGGATATTTGGATCGTGAACAACTAGAAACCCAGAGCGATATGCCTGTTGAAAGTCTGGTTGATCGCGATAGTGTGTGGGTACCATAATCTGGTTATAGACCGTCTGCGGTACTAAGACCGGCAGCTGCCACAGCACCCACAAGTGTGGGTGGACACCGCTCTCATGGCAGAGAATCCAGAATGAAGAGTCCATCACTGCCTGCCGCCTCGGTAACGATGAACTCGGCCCTTTGAAGGCGAACACGGCACCAGCTCCATTTGTCCAGACACCTAAGTGCTAATCTTCACTCTTTCTAGTATACACCCAGACTACTGCCCCGGCGTGGCGGGAGCCCACGCCAAGGCCAACCAGCGGTCAACGGGTGGTCCGCCTTCTGCCTTGCCGTCGCCAAGCCGCATTGCGCCGACAAAGCGGAGGGGGGCACAGCCCCACTTCAGCCGCCGCGTTCTCAACCCAGAGCAAGGCGTCCCGGATCGCACGTCCTTGCTCACCTTGAGCCGGCAGAGAGCGGCGAGGCTCGCCTGCTCTTGGCTGCGGGCGGGGTGGAGGGCCAAAATGCGCTTGGGGCAACGGGCTGGCTCCCCAGACTCTTCTTCCGGGAGGAGCTCAAGCAGGAGCCTGGGAGAGGTATGTCGAAGCGTAACGTCCAGGAGTGGTAGCGTGGAGCAGGCAATGGTTCCGGTGCGCCGGCCGTTTTTGAAGTGGGCCGGCGGCAAGGTGCGGTTGGTACCTCGGATTCGACGCCGTCTGCCACCGGGTCGGCGGTTGGTCGAACCGTTTGCCGGATCGGCTGCGGTGTGGCTCAACAGCGAGTATCCGGAGGCGCTCTTGGCCGATGCCAATCCGGATCTGATCAATTGCTACCAGCAGTTAAAGCAGCACGGACGCGCATTCATCGAGGCCTGCCGGGCCTACTTTGTGCCTGAGAACAACCGGCCCGACCGCTACTACGCGCTGAGGGACCAATTCAACCAAAGCCAAGATGGTTTTGAGCGCGCTCTGCTCTTTGTCTACCTCAATCGCCATGGGTACAATGGCCTTTGCCGGTACAACCGCAAGGGCCTCTTCAACGTGCCCTTCGGCCGCTACCGCCGCCCCTATTTCCCGGAGCCTGAGATGCTGGCTTTTTTGGAGCGGGCCCGGAACACCACCTTCGTGAACGCAGACTTTCGCACCATCTTGGCTGCCGTGCGTCCGGGGGATGTGGTCTACTGCGACCCGCCTTATGTCCCCTGGTCCAAGACCGCGCACTTCACCGCCTACTCGCAAGAGGGATTCGGTCCGGAGGAGCAGGCAGAGCTTGCGGTGTGGGCGGAGCGCCTGGCCGAGCAAGGGATTCCCGTCTTGATTTCCAACCACGCGACCCCGTTCACTTTGGAGGCGTATCGCCACGCGCAGCTCGAGCAGTTCTCCGTGCAACGCCACATCAGTTGCGACGTGGATCACCGGGAGGCCGTGGACGAACTCTTGGCCTTTTTTGCCCCCCGCCTGGAGGTGGCGGCCCAGAAGCTAAAGGGTTAGCCAGGGCATTTTCATCATTTCTTTAGTCACCATGCGACCGGATCAGGCAGGAGTTTCCGCGGGGGGCTCGAATGAGTGTGGTAAGGTGTCCCGCTCGGGGGCGATGGGGTCCAGGGCGGGGTCGTTTTTTCGGAGAGGGATGAAGCGCAATGCTCAGAAAGGCCGCACTCGCAATCGGAGCGCTTGCCCTAATCGGCTTGACCATGGCCGCGGGATGGCCTGACCCCCCGATGCGCACCGTCTGGATGCATCCCGCCTCGCTGATGGGACCGTGGCAGAGCGTGCCACCGGACACCCCCTGGCAGGGCACGGTCTACCTCCAAGGCAACACCGCCGCACTGGAGGCCTGGGCCAAGGCCGTCTCCACCCCCGGCTCGCCGGAGTACCGCCATTTTCTCACCCCGCAAAAGTTGGCCACTCGCTTCGGGCCGGCTCCGGCGACGGTGGCCTCGGTCCGGGATCAGCTGCGTCAGGAAGGATTTCGGATTGTGGGCACCACCGCGGCCGGACTGGGGCTGAAGGTGGCGGCCACCGTGGGGGTGGTGGACCGGGCGTGGCAGGCCGGGTTGATGCGAAACCCCGACGGCAGTTGGGTGGAGACCCGCCCGGTGGTGCTCGAAGGCCCGCTGGCCCAGACGGTCAGCTACATCTCCAACCTCGGACACACCGCGACCGCTCCCTCTCCGACCTTGACCTGGCGCTCGGCGCAGTTAAGGCCGGCTCAAATAGGCATTGCCCTGGGGAACGTCCAGGTCTCGGTGGTCGGTCCGACCAGCGTGCCGACCGGCCAACCCATCCACCTGCAGGTCCACGCCACCGACCCCTTCTCGGGCGCGCCGCTGTCGGGTTGGCAGGTGACCATCAATCCGGTGGGCGACACCGGCTCACTCTCCAGCTACGCCTTGTCGGACGTCAACGGCAACATGCAGCTGGACCAGAACGGCAACGACGAGCTGGTGGTGATCCTCCACACCGCCTACTCCGGCCCTTGGCAGGTGCAGGTCTCCAATGGCCTGTTGACTTACGACGCCAATCTACCCTCTTTGAGCTGGGCTGGGCCCACCGTGGTGGACCAGCCGTTGACGCCAACCCAGGTCAACCAGGCCTACCAGGCCACCAACCTGGTATCGGCGGCTCAGAGCAAGGGGGGGATGCGGATCGGCATCTTCGCCTCCTCCGCTCCCACCCTCTCCGACCTCTCCGCCTTTGAGCAAGCCAATCATCTGCCCAATTCCACCGTCCATGTCATCCCTGTGGACGGCGGGCAATCGCAGGTGGTCTCGGGATGGCACGGCGAGCTGATGTTAGACATGGAGCGGGCCGTCTCCTCCGCCCCTGGTGCCACCCTGGACCTCTACACCATCTCCGCCGACTCCGGCTCTCCCCTGGACGTCATGGCTCAGGTGATCCAGAACAATCAGGACCAGGTCTTCTCGATGAGCGTGGTCTTGGCGGAAGACCAGCTGTCCGCCGCCGAGGCCGCGCAGTGGAACGCGCTGATGGCCCAGGCGGCCAGCGAGGGGATCACCCTGGTGGCGGGTTCTGGCGACTCGGGCCCCTATGCCGATCCCGACACCAACCAACCGGTGGTCAACTGGCCGGCGGCCAGCCACTGGGTGACCGCGGTGGGGGGAACGGAACTGGGGCTGACCCCCAACGGGACCATCTCCAGCCAATGGGGATGGGGCCCGGATGGCCAGTGGCAGGGGCAGGTGGATGGTTCCGGGGGCGGATACAGCCAACTGGAGCCGGTGCCCAGCTGGCAAAAGCCGGTCTTGCCGGCGGGCGCCAGCGGGCGCGGCCTGCCCGACATCGCCTTTTTGGCCACCTTTCCCTACTACGCGGTCTACGACAACGGGCAGTGGACCTCGATGGGGGGAACCTCAGCGGCCACCCCGACCTGGGCCGGCTGGGTGGCTGACATGGCGGTGCTCTCCGGGCGGCTAGGCTTTCTCAACCCGACGCTCTACACCCTGTACCAAACGCATCCGGCCTTGTTTGACCCGGTGACCCAGGGTGGAAACGCCATCTACTCCGCCGGGCCGGGCTGGAATCCGGTGGCCGGCCTGGGCTCGGTGTGGGTCGACGCCTTCTGGCAGGCCTTGGCCCCAGCGACCCTCAAGTTGAGCGCCTCCTCCACCCAGGCCCGGGTGGGGCAGAGCATCAGCGTCACCGCCTCCCTCTACGATCCCTCCGGTCGGCCCCTGACCACCTCCGGGGTGTCGGTCACCCTCGCGGTCAAGGCCAACGGGCCGGTGGAGGTCAACGGCGTGGCCGCCACCACCGCCACCGCTGCCACCAACGCCGAAGGGGTGGCCAGCTTTACCCTGACCGCCACCAGTCCGCTGACGGCTACGCTCACCGCCTCCGCCCAACTGCCGCAGGGCACGGTGAGCGCGCCCAGCCTGAGCGTCAGCTGGGCGGCGGCCCCGATTGCCACCGTGCGCCTGCAGGGAGCTACCCGCACCGCCACCGCCGCGGCGGTGGCAGAGGCCGCCTTCCCCAACGGGGTGCCAAGCGGGACGGCGATTTTGACCGACGGCGAGGACAGCCATCTGGTCGACGCCTTGACCGCCGCTCCCTTGGCTCGCGTCCTCAACGTGCCCATCCTTCTCACCGACTCTGCGAGCAGCGTGGGTTCGGCGACTTTGCAGGCGATGGCGCAGCTGGGCATCCACCAAGTGATGTTGATCGGGGCCGACGCCGCGTTGGCGCAGGCGTTGCCGCCAGGGGTAACGGTGGCCTCGGTCCTAAGCGGAGCGAGCCGGTTTGATACCGCGGCGGCGATTGCGCGGGCGGTGGCGGCCGCCGACCCGATCGGCTTCTCCACCGTCTTTCTCGCCTCGGCCGACTCTGCCCACCTGGTCGATGCCTTGAGCGCCGACCCCGCGGCGGCGATGTTGGGGGCGCCGATTTTGCTGGTTTCCAGCCAAGGCGGGATTCCCTCGTCGGAGCTTCCCTTCCTGCAGGCCGCCACCAAGGTGTACGTAGTCGGCGCGGCGGCCCAGTATCCCTTGGGGATTGCCAATGCGGTGGCCTTGACCGGGCCTTCCCGCTTTGCCACGGCGGCGGCGATTGACCAGGCGTTCTTTCCCCATCCGACCGCCCTGGTGATCGCCAACGGCGAGGCCTTGCACCTGGTCGATGCCTTGTCTGGCGGCCCCTATGCCGCGGCCTTGCGGGCTCCCTTGGTGCTGACGGAGGGGGGCACCCTGCCGCCTGCGATGGCCGCGTATCTGAACGCGCTCAACGCCTCAGCCCTGCAGCAACTGGTGATTTTGGGCGGTCCCGCTTCGATTCCCGACGGGACCAGCGGGGTGGTGCAGGCCGCGCTTAGTCCTTAAGTGAAGCCTTGGCCTGCACGCGGGACAGCCAATCCCGCCACAGGTGGGTGGTGCCGTAAAAATGGCGGTGCTCCAAGACCGCGGCCAACGACTGGGCATAAGGGCCGAAGGGGTCTTCTCGGATTTTTTGAGCCAGCTCTTGCCAGTCGTGAAGCGAGCCCCGTGCTAAGACGTCTTCGACCGCGGCCACCGACGACTCGTGGCCTGGGTTCAGATGGCGATGGCGCACAGGATTCACCTCGTTTCTGAAGCCTCAGGTTCGGGGGGCGGGGCGGGAGGAGGCGCTAAGAGGAGGTCGAACACCCGCTGGGCCAGCTTGCGGCAGTAATCCGTCACATATCCCCAATCGGTCCACGGCGGCTGAAGCGCCCGCCAAGCCTCCAGCGAGTCGTGGGCAGGGTCGAAGTCGTACGGTTTGGGCTCGGCCAACTGTTTGGCCAGCTGTTGTAAAGTGGTACAACCCTCAACCGGTTGGGGGTAGAGTAGGTCCATGGGACTGAGGGCCGCTTCGAACCTTGGGCCCAGCTTGTCGGCCAAGGCGCAGAAGTCCAGGAAATCGCGAAGCGCATTGCGGGTTACCACCAACCAGCCTTTGATTCGCAACATCTCGGCTAACGTGGGAACGGTGATACCGGCGATCTGCTCGGTCTCAAGCGGCGCCCCGCGCCGGAGCTGGCGAATTCCGACGTCGACTCCCTCAAAATTCCCCAAGGGCAGGACGGGAGGACGCAGGCGCCGGGTGCGCCAGCCCGACAGCGCCTCTAACCGAGCCAACACCTGCGGATACTGTTCGCGCAAATTGCGCATGACGGAGTCCACATCGAGAGAAATGCGGTGGTGTGCATGCGGCGCCGCGGCGGTGCCGCCTACTAGCATGCATTCTGGAAAGAAGCGTTGAATGAGTCGCTCGGTCTCCAACAGCCGATCCCAGTCGGCCTGCGGGACAGGTTCCCCTTCACTGGCTCCCACGTGCTTCCTCCCTAGCCGAACCGGTTGCCCTACTACCGTTGATTATACCCTTGTCGAGGTAAGCGAGGTGGTACGTCTCCTCCCTTTGAGCTTTTGCCGGGTAGTTTGGTAGGATCGGAGGGGATTCGGCATGGCCGAGGGTTGGAGAGGAGGGGCTTCTGGCGGCAGAACGGCGCATGGGTTTCATTCTTTTAACGCAGTATTATCCGCCTGAGCCGGGGGCTGCCTCGATTCGGCTTCGGGCCATGGCCTGGGAACTGACGCGGCTTGGCCATTCGGTGCGGGTGGTGACGGCGCTGCCCCATCACCTGGGGGCCCAGGGAGAGGGCCCCCAGCGGTTCTGGAAACAGGAGCGGGATGGCGAGATCCCGGTTTTGCGCACCTGGATCTGGCGGGTGCGCACCGGCAGGTTCTGGCGCCGGCTGCTCAACTATTTTTCCTTTGTGGTCACCAGTTTTTTTGGCCTTTGGCGGATGGGGCGGGCGGATTATCTGGTGGTGGAATCGCCGCCGCTCTTTCTGGGCATTACCGCCTACGCGTACAGCCGGCTTCGCGGCATGCCCTACATCCTTTCCGTCTCCGACCTCTGGCCGGAGTCGGCGGTGGCGCTGGGATTGGTGCGAAACCGTTTGTTGATTGCCATCACCCGAAGGCTGGAGCTGTTCTTATACCGCAAGGCCGCCTACGTCTCGGCGGTGACCGAAGGGATTCGCCAGGCGGTGATCCAGACCGGCGCCATCGCCCCCGAGCGGGTGCTCTTCTTTCCTAACGGGGTCGACCTTGATCTCTTCGAAGGCGGGGATGGCGACCGACTGCGCGCGCGCTTGGGCCTCTCCGACCGGCACGTCTTTTTGTACCCGGGGACGCTGGGGTACGCGCAGGGCTTGGAGGTGATCTTGGACGCCGCCGAGCTCTTGCAGGAAAGCCTCCCCCAGGCCGTCTTTCTGTTGGTCGGCGAGGGGCCGGTCAAACGGTCAATGATGGAAGAGGCGGAGCGCCGGGGACTGCGCAACGTCCTCTTTGAGCCCCTGCGGCCGGTCCAGGAGATGCGCCACTACCTGGCGATGGCCCGGGCGGTGGTGGTCCCCTTGCGCCGCCATCCTCTGTTTGCCGGGGCCCGACCGAGCAAGGTGTTCCCGGCTTGGGCGGCCGCGGTCCCGGTGATCTTCGTCGGCGAAGGGGAGATGGCCCGGCTGGTGGAAGACTCGATGGCCGGGGTGGTGGTGCCGCCGGAGGACGGCGGCGCTTTGGCGATGGCGGTGGAGTTTTTGAGCCGGCTCTCCGATTGGGAATGGCAAGCCATGGGTCAGGCCGGGCGGCGCTACGTCGAGCGCCACTACCGTTGGCAGGCGATTGCCCAAGCCTGGCTGCGAGGCATCCAATGAGACGCCGGGTGGGCTGGGTGCTGGCCGCCCAGGTGGTCAATTTAATCCTGGGCCTAGGCGTGGGGGTGGGGGTGGCCCGGCTGTTCGGGGCCTCCGGCCAAGGGGTGCTGGCCCTGACCTTTCTTCCCTTGCAGATGTTGGTCTTGGCGCTTGGGGTCGGCGGCGGGGCCACCGTGACCTATCTGGTGCGGCGCGGTCGCTCCGAAGGGGCGGTGCTGGCCTGGGTGGGGGCGCTGGCCGGAGCGCTCGGCCTCTTGGGGGCGATTGTCCTGGCAACACCGGTGGCCCGCTGGTTTCCTCACAGCGCGATCTCCGCCACCCCCGCGCTGTTCGGCTGGACGCCGGCCACGGTGTTAAGCGGAGCCTTCTCCTCCTTTTGGCTGGCGCATGCGGCCAGCCGGCGCTACTTTTCGGTGGCGGTGGCCTCGCGGGCAGTGCAGGCGCTTGGCCTCTCTCTGCTCTGGGCCCTTGGCCGGCCCTCGCTGGCGGCGCTGATTGCGCTGACCGCCGTCGCCCCGTGGGCCGGCGTGCTCCTGGGGATGCCCTGGCTGAGGCTCCCCGGACTGCGGTGGTCGCCTCCGTTGGTCCGCGAGGCCTTGGGCTACGGGATTCGCGGCCACTTCGGCAACGTCTCCCAATTCGTCAACTACCGGTTGACCCTCTATCTCACCGGGCTCTACGCCGCCTCGGCGGCCGGACAATTCTGGTTGGCCTTGAACCTCTCCGAGCTCTTGTGGTACCTGCCCTCGGCCACCGCCTCGGTGTGGATGCCCAAAGTGGCGGCGGGCGAGTCCGATCCTCAGGAGACGGTGGCCTGGGCGAGCAGCCTGGGCTGGGTGAACATCGGACTTGGATTGTTGATGGCCTTGGCCAGCCCGCTGCTGGTCCCGCTGATCTACGGGCCGCAGTTTGCCCCGGCGGTGGCGATGGTGTGGATCTTGCTGCCGGGGACGGTGGTGTTCACCTGGTCGAAAGTCCTGGCCGCCGACTTGGCCGGGCGCGGCCATCCCGAGTGGGGGACCTGGTCTTCCCTGGCCGGGCTGGCGGTGCTGGCAGGCGCCGCCCCGCTGGTCTGGCGCCTCGGCCCCCAAGGGCTTTCGGGGGCGCAGAGTCTGAGCTACCTCGTCTCCACGTTGGTGATATTGCGAGGGTTTCAGAAAGTCAATCGGTGGTCCGGCGAGGTGTGGGAGCTTTTGGGCACCCCTGCCGCGGTCGTCAGGCTGCTTCCGGGAGGGCGGTGAGGCGATGAAGCCGCGCCTGTTGTTGGTCGGCCACTATCCCCTCGATCCTCCCGACCGGGCACCGGCGGTGCGCATCGCCGCCATGGCCCGCGCGCTGGCTCAGCTGACTGAGCTTACGGTGATCTCCGGCCGGCGGGGGGAGCGGGAGCGGGCGCTCTGGCGCTGGGTGCAGGCGGGGGGACTGGGGCAGGTGGACGCGGTGTACGTGGAGAGCGCAAGCTCCACCGCCACCCCGGGAGACCTTCTGTTTTTGGCTGCGGTGACTCGGCGCAAGGTCCCGCTTGGCATCTACATCCGCGACTACTATCAACGCTTTCCTGACCTCTATCCGCAGCGCACGCTCAAAGAGAGGCTTTTGGCCCTGGCCTACCAGGCCACCCTCGCGGCCTACCGCCGCTACGCCGACGTGCTGTTCTTTCCCACCGAGGGGCTGGCCCAGCTGGTGGGAGGAAGGCGGGTGGCGCTGTTGCCGCCGGCCGGCGAGGTGAAAGCCCCTCCCGAGGGGCTTGAGCGCAACTTCTCTCGCGTGATCTACGTGGGAGCGGTCGAGGAGCGAGACGGCATTCCCTTGTTGCTCGCGGCCTGGGAAGAGGTCCGCGCCCTGATGGCAGCCGAGCTGATCTTGGTGGTGCGCCCTCGGGAATGGCGGGGTTGGGCGCTCCCCCAGGGGGTGCGGCGGGTCGAGGCCCACGGCCCCGCCCTCTCCCGGTGGCTGTGGGAGGCTGGGCTTGCCGTCATCCCTCGCCTCGACACCCCCTACCACCGCATCGCCTTGCCGGTCAAGCTGTTCGACTACCTTTCCCACGGGCTTGGGGTGCTGGTCACCGAGGGGTCGGAGGCAGCCAGGTTGGTGGCCGAGGAAGAGGTGGGACAGCCGGTGAGGCCGACCGCCGAGGCTTGGGCCCAGGCCTTGGCCGCTGCCCTGGCGGAGCCGGAGAAACTGAGGGAGTGGTCGAGGCGAGCGCTTGGCAGTGTGGCCGAGCGCCACAACTGGCAGAGGCGGGCCCAGCTCCTTTTGCAGGGGCTCTTGGGCACCATCGAATAAGCCGGCCGTCTTCCCCGCGGCGATTATGGTATGGTGGGGGTGATCCCTGCGCGAGGAGAAAGGTGGCCGGATGCCGCGGCATCTCATCTGGGGTGGGATGCAATCCTTGGGGGCCGTCGCCAGGTCTCGGCGCAAAGATGGCTTTGGCGCCCGGAGGTTCCAAACCGGTAACCGGTGAACTGGCGGATGTGCGCGGCTCGGCGAACACGCGCGCCGGGTAGGCTGCCCAAGCGGCGGCAAGGTCGGCAGCGAGGTCACCTTACTGCCACCGGAACTGGCCGTCGGGATGGGCGCCTGGCTTGCTCCTCCGCTATCGCTCCTGCGGTCTGGGAGAGGTGCTGCGAGGGCCGAGGGTTTGGAGGAAGGCTGCTCTGACTCCGAGGGAGGGCGGGGGGAAGGTGATTCCCACTGAGGACCCACAAACCGTCAGCGCATTCCCAAGGGCGGGAGGGGCTGGGATGGCCTCCTGGTGGGGCCCTCGGAGAGGGCTGAGGCGGTGCCTAAGTCCAATGCGTCGGCTCGACGGCTGGGAGGAGAGAGTGCGTAGGGGGAGTGGGCAGCGTGGTCGGGCGGGTCGGACCCCTGCGATAGGGGGCGGATTTAATGGGAGGGTCGGCCAGGGCGACCCGAGGGTTTGACCTGGTTTAGCTTCGAGCTCTCGCTCAGGCAGGTGTGCCCGACTTCACCGAGGGCCTGGAGGGGCCGTGAGTTGCGCTGGGCCAGATACGGCCTGAGCCAGACGATCCGATAGTCTGGGGCGGGTAGGCGGGGAAAGGCCTTAATCGCGAGTGGGGGTGCAGAGGCGGCGTAGGTTTCGGACGATTCGGGAAACGATCCCGCCGGATCCTGGTGTTCTTTGCAGCAGCGAAGAGTGGGGTGTAAATGTCAAGCCTCGATTGTGGGCCTAGGCCTGGACACACGAAAAGCCCGGTAGACCCCGGCAT